>SVEK01000001.1 GCA_015057405.1 Lachnospiraceae bacterium | reverse complement strand
CAGATTAACGAAAGTACTGTGTGGTCCGGAGGTCCGGGAGCTAATCCTAACTATGACGGAGGCAGCAATTCATACAGTACCGAAGAGGTACATGAGGCACTACAAAATGTAAGGCAGACACTTCAGAACATGGTAAATGATTTTGCGGAAAATAAAGCTGCATACAAAGATGCAAACGGTAAAATAGTTGCGAATGATTTCCCTGATCTTACAAATGATTCATCATTTATGGATAATCTAAATAAATTAAAAGGTGTTAAGAATAATTTTGGCACATATCAGTCTCTTGGTGATATAGAGATTAGTGATTTGGATAATTCGGATGATTATTCGGGTTATCTTAGAACATCAAATATCAGTGAGGCAATTCAGACAGTAACGTATGAAAAAAATGGCGTTAATTATAAGCGAGAGTATTTTATTAATAATCCGTCTAATGTACTTGTATGTAAATTGTCTGCAGACCAATCAGGCAGTATTAGCAAAATAATTTCAGTTAGAACGGATCATTCTAAGAAGAGTATTTATGTTGACGAGGGAAGTTCTTCTATTGTCATGGAGGGGCAGCCAAATGACCAGAGTACAAACGGTCTTAGATTTGCACAGGTTCTTAAAGTAATTAATGAAGGCGGAACCCTTTTGGCTGAAGGAAATAACGGAATAAAGGTAGAAGGTGCGGATTCGGTTGTTATTATTATGAGTGCGGGCACCAATTATAAAAGCGATACCTCAACAGAGTATAATTACTTTGAAGATGAAGACCCGATTAGTAAAGTTGATGAAACAGTAACAAAGGCTGTTGAAAAAGGCTACGACAGTTTACTTGAAGAACACGTAAGAGATTACACTAATCTTTTTGACAGATGTACTATTAATATAGGTGCAAATGAAATACCTGACAAGATGACAGATGATTTGCTTGCAGATTATAATGATTCTAATTCGGAAGAAGAAGACAGATATTTAGAAACGCTCTTTTTCCAATACGGAAGATATCTGCTTATATCGTGTTCCAGAGAAAATTCCAAACTTCCTGCAAATTTGCAGGGAATATGGGCTGAAGGATTGTCTCCAATGTGGAATTCGGATTACCATACCAATATTAATCTTCAGATGAATTACTGGCTTGCAGAACAGACAGGTCTTTCTGAATGTCATACAGTAGTTCTTGACTATATTAATGATATGGTAGAAAAAGGAAAAGAAACTGCACAAAAGTATTATTGTAAGCAAGATGGAAGTGACGTTCGCGGATGGGTTATTCACCATGAAAACAACATATGGGGAAATACTAATCCAAGTGATTGGACAACGGCATTTTATTTCCCGGCAGCTGCCGCATGGCAGTGTCAGGATATGTGGGAGGCATATCAGTTTACCTGCAATAAGAGTTTGTTAGAAAAATATTATGATACGATGGTTCAGGCTGCATTGTTCTGGGTAGACAATCTTTGGGTAGATGAAAGAGACGAAAGCCTTGTTGCCAATCCCTCATATTCTCCGGAACATGGTACCTTTAATGTGGGTTGTATAAGTGACCAGGCTATTATATGGGAGCTTTTTGACGAAGTATGTAAGGCGGCTAAAATTCTTGGCCGGGAAAATGATTCTGATATACGGGAGATTGTTGCTGCAAAAGAAAAATTATACATGCCGAAGGCTGATACTCTTGGCGGACAGTTTAGAGAGTGGAAGGATGAAACCAGTTTAGAAATTAATAATTCGGACAATCACAGACATCAGAACCAGTTGTATGTACTTCATCCGGGAACTTATGTTGTTTGCGGAAGAAGTGAAGAGGATGATGCGCTTGCTGAGGCTGCAAGGATAACTCTTGAGAAGAGAGGCGATGGCGGTACAGGATGGAGTAAAGCATGGAAGATTAATATGTGGGCAAGACTTAGAGACGGAAACCGAGCTAAGAAATTATTAAGCGAACAGCTTGATGAGTCTACAACATTAAAGAATCTTTTTGATACTCATCCGCCTTTCCAGATTGACGGAAACTTTGGCGCGACTTCCGGTGTTGCAGAGATGCTTTTACAGAGTCAGGGTGATTATATCGAACCGCTTGCGGCTCTTCCGGATGACTGGTATGACGGAAGTTATAAAGGACTAAAAGCGAGAGGAAACTTTGATGTTTCAGCAGAGTGGAGTGATAATGTGGCTAAGGATATAGTAATCAAATCAGGAAGCGGTAACGTTTGTGCCATAAAATATACCGATTTAAGTGCATACAATGTAGTTGATATGACTGCGCATAAGAAGGTTACCCCAACAGTGATAGATGCTAATACAATATCATTTCCGACAGTTGCGGGAAGTGTATACAAAATAACTACAGCTTCTATAGCAGAATATATCAAAGATGAACCGGTTGCTACTGTTGCTCCTAATTCAACCTTGATACCTCAGAATAGTAATGTTTCGGAAGAAACGGTAAAGGATAATAAAGTATCAGCACCGGCTGTGCCTAAACTAAAAAGTGTTAAGGCAATCGGCGGTAAAAAAATAAGAGTTATTATTAGTAAGAGAGTAAAAAAAGCTGATGGCTATGTTATTAGATATTCGCTTAAGAAAAGTATGAAAGCATCAAAGAAGGTTGTAATTAAGTCCCCTAAAACCTTGAAGAAAGTAATTAAGGGACTTAAGAAAGGTAAAAAGTATTACGTTCAGGTGCAATCATATAAGAAAACACCAGACAAAAAAGTATACAGTAAATGGTGTAAGAAAATGAAAGTTAAGGTTAAATAACCCAAACCATACAATGAACTTTACTGCCACCAAGGGCCTGTACGGTTATTCGTGCACGGCCCTTTTTCTTTGCGTGGATAATACCTGAGGCACTGACCGTTGCAACAGTCTTGTCAGAGGAAGAAAACTTGAATGCAGATTTATATTTTTTATTAACTGATACTTTTTTTGATATGTTGTATCGCTTATTCTTTTTTAGCTTAATTTGTTTTGTTTTTAAAGACAGCCCGGAAATGTATTTGATGAAGGAACCATTTTCCGCTTTGCCTTCGTTGGTAAAAAGATATTGGTAACTAAACATCACATATCCGTCGCATAAGTATTTGTCGGCAAGTTTGGCTTGTATTCCCATGTTGTTGGAATTATTACGCCAGCCCGGATCTTCCGGGCGCACTGTGCCGGCTTTATAGAGTGCTAACCCTATGTATATAGGGAGTTTATTATTGTTAAGTTTTGTCCACTCCTTAAGAGTTTTTGTAAAATATTTCACTTTTTTTCCACCCAACCTATAGTTATCTGACCAGTAAAGCTGAGGTATGATATAGTCGATATAATCTTCTTCGTTTATCCATGTTTCAAGATCGCAACCGATGCTCTTTGCATATTCGGTATTACCTGACGGACTGACACCGAATGCAATATTAGCATCGTAATCTTTGATAGTAGTAAATACTTTGTTAATCATTTCGTTGACGTTTTTTTTACGGGTTTCAACAGATACTTTGTAGAATTGTTTCCCTTTTTGTATTGACGGGTAGAAATAATCATCAAAATGAATACCGTCAACATTATAATTTTCGATTATTTCCTTAACTCCGTTTACAATATGAGTTGTTGTTGATTTCTTTGCCGGATTGTATATTTTATCAATGGTAATTCTATATGGATTAATCCATGCATGGAATTCGATGTTGTGTTTGTGTGCCGCTTCTATAAGATAGGCAAGGGCATCGTATTTCAACGGTTTTGGTGCAAGATAAGTACACCATTTAAATGAACTGTTTGGATATATTGCATCATCAAATGGTCTTACATGAAAAAAAACATTATTATATCCGTAATGCTCTAACGTGGCAAAAACCTTGTCGGCGGCAAGGATAAAGTCTGATTCTGATTTGTTGTATAATCCGGCCGGTTCAAAATCCACATATGACAGCCAGATACCGCGAAGTGTATCTTCGCTTGGTGCGGCATTTGCCGGGACAGAAACTGTCAGGGGTGCCAATAGTGATATAATCAGGGTGAAAATTGCTGAAAATGTAATTAAACGCGAAAAAATATTTTTGAAATGATGAAAAATGTAAACTTTCATTAGTAATCCTCCGTATTTTTGTTTCAGGATAAGAGCGCTATAATTAGCGATGTAATATATTGCCTGCTGTAATACTGCATGTCAAACAGTAAAAATGAACAACAATCACATTCTAGTATATTAATATAGCAAAAAAAAGGCAACAGTTAGTGAGGACAATGGTATGTATTAACAAGTGTATGTAATAGCATTAACTAATGTTGCTAAGAAGTGCACTGAGTGTTATTATGTAAATGATACGCTGATGTGGGTGTGTTTGTTTTAGTTTTTATAGGAGTTTCTTGTAGTTTTATGTTATAAATTATTATTATTATGAGAAAAATATGGGGACAAGAATATGAAAAGTGAAAGACATAACAAAATCATTGAGATTATTAACACAAGAGAAGTAGATACTCAGGAGATGCTTGCAGGTATTCTTAGAGATGAAGGTTTTAAAGTGACCCAGGCAACAGTATCGAGAGATATAAGAGAACTTAATCTGATAAAAACCCCGGGAGTTAATGTAAGGTCAAAATATGCCATTGTACAGACTGCTGCAAACAAGTTGTCCGGTAACGGGTTAGGCGTATTTAAAGATGTTGTTTTGTCTATGGAAAAAGCAGAGAACATTCTTGTTATAAAAACGGAACCGGGAATGGCTATGGCTGCAGCTGCAGCTATAGATGCAATGAATATTGAAGAAATTGCGGGAAGTATTGCCGGGGATGATACAATTATGTGTGCAATAAAATCATCATCATTGGTTGATGAAGTGATTATGAAGCTGAATCAGTGAGTATAATCCGGAGTGTGATTTAGGATTTTATTAGTAAACATATTCTTGACAGATGAATGCAAATGGAACTGGTGACCATAGCTCTTAAGAAAATGCAAATGGAACTGGTGACCATAGCTCTTAAGTAAATGCAAATGGAATTAGTAAGCTTATCTCTGACAGGTGATTACAAACAGAATCGGTTAACATACATTGTTTGTATTAGAAATAAGCTTGAAAATGAATAAATATACAACATATATGCATAAATATTCAAAAATAAATGAATAATATTCGTTTTTAGTAAAATAATGTGAATAATATTCAGATTGCTATTGCATTTTTAAAAGGTCAGGAGTATAATCCTAACAATAAGTTTAAGAGTAGTAATGGACAACAGATATTTAAGGAGTGATAATATGAAAGTTGGTATTATAGGTTCAACCGGATATGCCGGTGCAGAGATAGTTAGAATTCTTCTTAATCATCCTGAGGCAGAGATAGTCTGGTATGGTTCAAGAAGTTATGTTGACAAAAAGTTTGCTTCCATATTTGGGAATATGGTTAAACTTGTAGATAATGTTTGTATGGGAGAGAATATTTCGGAACTTGCTAAGATGGCGGATGTAATATTTACTGCTACACCGCAAGGACTTTGTGCATCTTTAGTTTCTGAAGAAGTTTTGTCTGAGACAAAGGTAATAGACCTTAGTGCGGATTTTAGAATTAAGGATGTGTCAGTGTATGAGGACTGGTATGGAATTACCCATGCAGCACCGGGCTATATTGAAGAAGCAGTATACGGACTTTGTGAGATTAACAGGGATA
Organism: Lachnospiraceae bacterium; assembly: GCA_015057405.1. GTDB lineage: Bacteria > Bacillota > Clostridia > Lachnospirales > Lachnospiraceae > V9D3004. The sequence continues at coordinate 199,551 of SVEK01000001.1, read as the reverse complement.
AGGTGAAAAATGCACGACTTATAGCTAACCCGGGTTGTTATCCAACATGTTCATTTTTATCGATATATCCTTTGGCAAAGGAAGGAATTATTGACATGTCCACATTAATTATTGATGCCAAATCGGGTACATCAGGTGCAGGAAGAGGAGCAAAAGTTAATAATCTTTACTGCGAAGTAAACGAAAACATAAAGGCATATGGAGTTGCTTCTCACAGACATACGCCGGAGATTGAAGAACAGCTTTCATATGCATCAGGAGAAAATGTAGTTATTAATTTTACACCGCATCTTGTTCCTATGAACAGAGGTATTCTTATTACATCATATGCCAGCCTCAAAAAGGATGTGTCTGAAGATGAGATAAGAGAAATATACAATGAGTATTATAAAGATGAATATTTTGTCAGGGTTCTTGATAAAGGTCTTTGCCCGGAAACAAGATGGGTAGAAGGAAGTAACTTTGTTGACGTTAATGTAAAAGTTGATCCAAGAACGAACAGAGTTATTATGATGGGTGCGATGGATAATCTTGTAAAAGGTGCTGCGGGTCAGGCTGTTCAGAATATGAATATTATGTTTGGCCTCGAAGAGAATACCGGTCTTAAGATGGTACCGATGTTCCCGTAATGTAATCAGAATATGAACACTGATTCGTAATTAATGATTTATATGTTCGTTTGTTCGATTGTATGAAAATTAGATGAATCAATCTAAGGAGAGTGATTGTATGAATATAATTAACGGCGGAGTGACCGCGGCTAAGGGTTATAAGGCTTCAGGTGTAGAAGCCGGTATAAAGTACAGTAATCGTAAGGATATGGCACTTGTTTATTCTGAAAAACCGGCAACTGTTGCGGGAACTTTTACTACAAATGTAGTAAAAGCTTCACCTGTAATCTGGGATAAGAAACTGGTGGAGTCAGGCAACCCTGTAAGAGCAGTTGTATTAAACAGTGGTATAGCTAATGCATGCACAGGAAGTATCGGTGATGAATATAATCTGTGGATGGCTGACGAGATGGCAAAGGCTCTTAGTATAAATGTTGATGAAGTATGTACCGCATCTACCGGAGTAATCGGAATGCAACTAAAAAAAGAACCTATAGCTAAGGGTTGTGTTATGCTTGCTGATACAATGGCAGATACTTATGAAGCAGGAACTCTTGCAGCAGAAGCTATTATGACTACTGATACAGTTTCAAAACAGTGTGCAGCATCATTTGAAGTTGATGGAGTGACTGTGACTGTTGGCGGTATGTCAAAAGGATCCGGAATGATTCATCCTAATATGGCAACTATGCTTTGTGTGATAACTACTGATGCAGTAATAACAAAAGAGCTTTTACAGACTGCATTATCAGATGTTGTTAAAGAATCATTCAATATGATATCCGTTGACCGTGATACATCAACCAATGATACGGCACTTCTTTTGGCTAACGGTGAAGCCGGCAATAAAGTAATTGATAAAAAAGACGAAAACTATGAAAAATTTGTAGAATGTCTTAAATATGTTTGTGTAACTCTTGCAAAAATTATGGCAGCTGACGGAGAAGGAGCAACCAAATTATTGGAAGTAAAGGTTATTAATGCTTCTTGTAAAGAAGATGCGTCAGTTCTTGCAAAATCAGTTATTACTTCTAATCTTGTAAAAACCGCAGTATACGGAAGTGATGCAAACTGGGGAAGAATATTATGTGCGCTGGGATATTCTGGAAAAGAATTTGATCCGTATTTGGTTGACATTATAATTGAGAGTGTTATCGGTTCACTTAAACTTGTTGAAAACGGTATATCAACTGATTATAGCGAAGAATTTGCAACAAAGATTTTGGCTGATAGTGAAGTTACAGTTATTTGTGATATGAAATCAGGAAATGAGGAAGCAACGGCATGGGGCTGTGACCTTACATATGATTACGTTAAAATAAACGGAGATTATCGTTCGTAATGTACCGGATTAACAGACTTGTGAAGAAGGAATAACGTATTTATTAGAGTCGTGTTAGCTTGGGATTACGAGTTACGTTTTAGTATTGGATAGTGTTAACTAACATAAGGCATACAATTTGTAAAAGAAATGGAGATATAATTATGAGTAATAATTCAAAAGAAACTATGGGTGATAAATTTACAAAAGCAGAGGTGCTTATTGAGGCGTTGCCTTATATAAGAGATTTTAACGGAAAAATTGTTGTTGTAAAATATGGTGGTAGTGCCATGCTTGACAGACATCTTGAAGAAAGTATGATGAAAGATGTTGCTTTGCTTAAGCTTATCGGAATGAAGCCGGTTATTGTTCACGGCGGTGGAAAAGAGATAAGTAAATGGGTTTCATTATCAGGTAAAGAAGCCAAGTTTGTTGAGGGATTTCGTGTGACTGACGGAGAAACCATGGAGATTGCAGAGATGGTGCTTAACAAGGTTAATAAGCATCTTGTTGCAATGATTGAAGGTTTGGGAGTAAAAGCGGCAGGTATCAGCGGAAAAGACGGAGCAACAATAACTGTTGATAAAAAGGTGGTTAACGGTCAGGATATAGGATTTGTAGGCCAGATTAAAAATGTTGATACAGAATTAATAGAAACATTGCTTGTAAATGATTTTATACCGGTTATTGCTCCGATTGGTCTTGATGACAATTATGATACATACAATATCAATGCGGATGATGCTGCTTGTGCAGTAGCTGAGGCTCTTGGAGCAGAAAAACTTGCATTTATGACTGATATAGAGGGTGTGTGCCGTGACCCACAGGATAAGAGTACACTTATTTCAGCGCTTACTCTTAAAGAAGCATATCAAATGATAGAGGATGGTTATATTGGTGGCGGTATGCTCCCAAAACTTCGCAATTGTATTGAAGCAGTAGAAAACGGAGTAAACAGAGTTCATATTCTGGACGGAAGAAAAGAACATTGTCTGTTGCTTGAGTTCTTTACTAAGAAGGGTATCGGAACTGCTATTATCGGAGAAAACAGTTCATTGTATTCTCATGAGAAACAGACCGCAAAAAATAAATTAAATTAAATGGCAGCCGGGGTTTTTATTTAAGAGGAGTGATAATTATGGATAATATGATAAAAAAAGGTGAAGAGTGTCTTTTACATACATATAACAGATTTCCTGTAGTTTTTGATAAAGCGGAAGGTGTTAAATTATATGATATTAATGGCAAAGAGTACCTTGATTTCTTTTCGGGAATTGCCGTAATGGCACTTGGTTATTGTCATCCGGAATATACAAAGCGTCTTCATGAACAACTTGATAAATTAACTCATATTTCAAATTACTTTTATAATGAGCCTGCAATTACAGCAGCAGAAAAATTCGTCAAAGCATCGGGTATGGACAGAGTTTTTTTTACAAACAGCGGTGCGGAGGCTATTGAAGGTGCACTTAAAATGGCACGTCGTTATTCCTATGATAAATATGGAGAAGGGCGTACTGATGTGATTGCTGTTAATCATTCCTTTCACGGAAGAACAATGGGAGCCGTTTCTGTTACGGGAACTGAGGCATATCGTAAACCGTTTGGGCAGATGCTTGGCGGAATTACATTTGCAGAGTACAATAATCTTGATAGTGTTAAAGCTCTTATAAGTGATAAAACCTGTGCTATTATTTTGGAAACTTTACAGGGTGAAGGCGGAATACATGTTGCCGAAAAAGAATTTTTAGAAGGCATTCGTGCAATATGTGACGAAAAAGACATTGTAATGATTCTTGACGAAGTTCAGTGTGGAATGGGTCGAACCGGAAAATATTTTGCATATCAGCATTATGATATTCTTCCTGATATTATGACTTCCGCAAAAGGAATAGGCAATGGTATGCCTGTTGGAGCATTTGCGTGTAAGGAGCAGTTTGCGGCCTTGGTTGCAGGAGACCATGGTTCTACATATGGCGGTAATCCGATGGTAACAGCTGCAATTAATGCGGTATTTGATATATACGAGAAAGAAGATGTTCTTAAAAATGTAACTGAGGTAGGCGATTATCTTTATAATGAACTTGAAAAACTTGCCTCTGAAAATGAACTGATAGTTGACCATCGAGGAATTGGCCTGATGCAGGGAATAGAACTCAAAACTGAAGTAAAGAAAATTGTTGGAGATGCCCTTGACAATGGTTTGGTGTTAATAAGTGCCGGAAACAATGTAATCAGATTTTTGCCTGCACTTATAATTAGTAAAGAGGACGTTGATAATATGATTTCAATTCTTAAAAAGGTGCTTGCATAATGAAGATTATTAATGTTAATTTGCTTGGAAATAATAATATGGTTCTTAGAGGTTATGTTCATGAAGATGAATGGACCAGACCTGCAATAATAGTTTGTCCGGGTGGGGGATATATGTTTCTTACGCCTCACGAAAGTGACCAAACGGCAATGAGTTATTACGGTTGCGGGTATAATGCATTTGTATGTGAGTACCCTATTAGAGAAGAGGCCATATATCCGGAACCACAGATTGCAGCACTTAGCGCAATATATTATGTAAGAAATCATGCTAAAGAGTGGAATGTTATTAGTAATAACATCGCTATAGCAGGTTTTTCGGCGGGTGCTCATGTAGCAGTCTGTGCGGGAACACTATATAATGATGAAAACATTATTAATTCGATGAATACACGGTTGAATTCTTTATCAGAATCAGATCATGATAACACTAAAGGTTTTAATGAGAGTGTAATAACAGCCGAAATAATAAAACCGGATGCGATGGTGCTGATATATCCGTGTATAGGAGTTGACATACCAGGGTATACAGATTGTGACGGCAACACAGGTGTACTTAGATGTGATAAGTTAGTTGATTGTGATACTCCGCCGGCATTTATAGTTTCAAGTTTTGGAGATAAGCTCGTGTCATGTAATCAATCTTTAAATATGGCAAGAGCTTTGTCAGATAAAGACGTTCCTTTTGAACTGCACATATTTGAGCCGGGTGATCATGGGGCGCTTAATTCAGATGCAATGTCAGATAATGAGTTTTCTGCCAGAAGAATTGGGAAAGAAAGCTGGTTTGGACTTAGCATAGAGTGGCTACGTGACAGATTTGACCCGGACAAAGGATTTGGAAAAAATATTACAAAAGATGGAAGAATAAAGGATGATTATTTTAAACTTGAACTGATGGGCGGTTAAAATTAATTATTTTAGTCCATACTAAGTGTTATATGTCATATGAACATGGTAAAAATATAACAGGATGGTGTGGATTATATGTTGTGGGGAATAATAATTGCAATGATTTCAGGTACGCTCATGAGTATTCAGGGCGTATTCAATGCAGAAGTTACGAAGCAGACATCCGTATGGGTATCTGCTTCATTTGTGCAATTTAGTGCATTAGTTGTATGTATTATTGCATGGTTTGTAACAGGAAGGGAAACAGGTTTTCAAGGGTTGTTGGAAGTCCGGCCGTGGTATATGCTGTCCGGCGGAATAATAGGTGCATTTATTACATTTACGGTTATTCAGGCGATGAATCAGCTGGGTCCTGCAAAAGCTGCAATATTTATTGTTACGCTACAACTTATTGTTGCGTATGTTATTGAAGTGTTGGGATTATTTGGTGTTGACAAAACCGGATTTGAACCGAGAAAAATGATAGGTCTTGCCGCAATAATTGCCGGAATAGTTGTTTTTAAATGGTAATCTGAAAGTACATTTGTTTATGAATATCCGGGGGGATATTTTGTTGACAAATTAATTAAAAATCAGTTGTATTATTCGAATAAATTAGTTAATATAATAATGTGTCCTGCATCCTGCTTTGAGAATTCAAAGGAGGATGATTATGAAATATAGTTTTGAAGAAAAGAAAAAACGGATATGTGTGACGGCTACTGTTATTTTTGTGATAATTGCAGGGATTGTGTACATATATTCCGGTCGATTTTTTGATGAAAAGCAATTGTCTGAGTTCAATTTATCGGACAAAGTGGTTATTGAGTCGGATGCTTTTTGGGAAGATACTGAAGATGTTGACAGGGATTCGGTTAGTTCGCAGGAAAAAGTTAAGAATGTTGATACTGTTTCTGATAAGGGAGACGATAATCAATCAAAGGCTAACTGTTGTGTACACATATGCGGGGCCGTAAAAATGCCCGGAGTATATGAGATTAACAACGGGGCGAGAATTATGGATGCTATTGAGGCAGCCGGTGGGTTTAAAAAGTCAGCTGCTGAGGATTATCTTAATCTGGCAGAAACTGTTATAGATGGGCAAAAAATATTTGTTCCGACCAGAAAAGCTGTCAGAAATAAAGAAACGGATACAGAGGGTGTAGTTGCCGGTAAAGATGATTTGCAGGAAAGTTCTGATGATAAAGTTAATATTAACACAGCTGATGCGGAAGAACTTATGTCTTTGCCCGGAATCGGACAGTCTAAGGCAGAGAATATTATATCTTACAGACAGGAAAACGGAAACTATACTAGTATTGAAGATTTAATGAACATTCCCGGTATTAAAGAGGGTGTGTTTTCCAAAATATCAGATCACATAAAAGTGAATTAAAAGGTGGTATATCGAGTATGGCAAAGAAGATTCTTGTAGTAGATGATGAGAAGTTGATTGTAAAAGGAATTCGTTTCAGTCTTGAACAGGAAGGCATGGAGGTTGATTGTGCTTACGATGGAGAAGAGGCATTTGAAGCGATTAAGAATAATGATTATGATGTGGTTTTATTGGATGTTATGTTACCCGGAATGAATGGATTTGAGGTGTGTCAGAATGTGAGAGAATTTTCTGATGTTCCGATAATTATGCTTACAGCCAAGGGTGACGATATGGACAAGATACTTGGGCTTGAGTATGGTGCAGATGATTACATTACCAAGCCGTTTAATATACTGGAAGTTAAAGCAAGAATAAAAGCAATTATGCGTCGCAACAGAAGTACAGTGCCTGTAAAGAGTGATGACAGGTTTGTAGTGTATGGTGAACTCAAAGTTGATTATGACGGAAGAAGAGTTTTTCTTGGTGATGTTGAGCAAAATCTGACTGCTAAAGAATTTGACTTGCTCGAATTGCTTATGACCAATCAGGGGAAAGTATATAGCCGTGACAACCTTCTTAATACTGTGTGGGGATATGATTATCTTGGTGATGTCAGAACTGTTGATGTTCATGTGCGCAGACTGCGTGAAAAGATAGAGTCAGAGCCGAGCAATCCGCAATATATACATACAAAATGGGGTGTTGGTTATTACTTTAAATATTAAATCTAAGTTTTCTGTATTTAAGAGTCTCAGACTGCGTATATTTGTTGTTTTGATTTTATTCGGTATTGTTCCGGTTTCGTTATATTGTATAATATCGTCGAAACTGTTTTTTTCTAATGCGATTTCTCAGCGTGTTTCAGAACTTCAAACCCATGCGGGAATTATATCCAATCTGGTTGTTAATTCGAACTTCTTTGCCAATGATGATTTGACAGAACTTAATACTGAGCTCAGTCAGGTGGCTGATGTATATAAAGGACGTATTTTGATTATTGATAAGAGGCTTAAAATTGTAAAAGATACATATGCACTTGAAAACGGAAAAACTATTATTTCAAAAGAAATAATAGAAACCTTTAACGGAGTTAATAACATATATATTAATGATGAAGGTCAATACGTAGAAATTACGGTACCGATAACAGATTCCACCACCAAAGAAACAGTTGGTGTTATTTTCATGAGTTTTTCTACTGAGAATATTTTTCAGTTGTATGAAATAAGGGTCAGAGAGAACATTGTCTTTGTTATTATCTTTTTGATTTTGCTTATTTGTCTTGCATTAGTATTTGTTAACAGAATAGGCCGACCGTTTAAGAACTTGTCTGCGTCGATTAAACATATTGCTCTGGGTGATGTTGACACGGATTTTGCATATAATGGTTATTCAGAACTGGAAGGAATTGCAGAATCTTATACGGTGATGGTTGATGAACTTCAGCAAACGGAACTTTCCCGTCAGGAGTTTGTGTCTAACGTGTCCCACGAGTTAAAAACTCCGATAACCTCCATGAAAGTGCTGGCGGAATCATTAACTATGCAAGATGATGTTCCTGTAGAACTGTATAAAGAATTCATGGTAGATATCTGTGATGAGATAGAACGTGTCAATAAGATTATTAATGATCTTCTTACAGTTGTTAAAACCGATAAAAATGTTTCAACAGCTATTATTACATCTGTTAATATTAATGAATTTATAGAGAAAATATTGAAAACATTAAGACCTATTGCAGCAAAACGTAATATAGAACTTGTTTATGAAAGTTTTAGACCTATTACTGCCGAGGTTGATGAGGTTAAACTTGGAATGGCAATTAATAACCTTATTGAGAACGCTATAAAGTATAATGTTGATGACGGATGGGTGCGAGTATCACTTAATGCAGACCACAAGTATTTTTATATTAAAGTTGCTGACTCGGGAGTGGGAATTCCTGAGGAATTACAGGAAAAGATATTTGAGCGATTTTTCCGGGTTGATAAAGCTCGCTCGAGAGAGACCGGCGGAACGGGACTTGGGCTTGCTATTACAAGAAATGCGATTCTTTTACATCGTGGTGCTATAAAAGTATATAGTAAGCAGGGAGAGGGTTCTTTGTTTACTGTAAGAATACCATTGAATTTTCAGACTTGAAAGTAGTACTCGACGGGATAAATAAAACTGAGTGATTACAGTAAGAGGTGTTTATTGATGAAAAAAGTTTTAGGGTTAATTTTATGTATAGTAAATGTTCTTTGTATGACTGGATGTTATTCCGGAGAACAAACATATGATTATACTATTTTTTTTCTGAGTGAAGACGAAAACGAACTGATTGCAGAAGGTTTTGATTCGGAAGCTCAGTCTGTTGATGCTATTATTACTGAAATGCTTGATAAGTTGTCGACAAAACCGGATGATTCGGATTTGGTGGCACCTGTTTTAGAAGAAACTTCCGTAATAAGTCATAAACTAACCGGAGAAGGATATGTTACTGTCAGTTTTGATTCCGGATATAATAAAATACCTTTAATAAAAGAGACATTATGCAGAGCAGCTATTGTTAAATCCTTGTGTCAGATAGATGGAGTTAACAGTGTGGAGTTTTTTGTAGACGGAAAACCTTATGCAGACAGTAACGGTGAACTGTACGGAAATATGTCTGCAGAATCCTTTGTAGACAATACAAGTGGAGAAACTACTTATAAACAGTCGATAGCAGTTAATCTGTATTTTGCTGATGAAACAGGAAAACATCTTGTAAATGTACCTGCTAATGTGACGTTTGATGGAACAATATCTATTGAGCAGCTTATAGTTCAACAGATTATTAACGGCCCTGATAAGATAAAAGGCTTGAATAAAGAGTTGTTACCAACTGTGACTGAAACTACTGTTGTTAATAAGATTACTGTATTAGAACAAATATGTTATATCGATTTAAATAAAGATTTTCTTAATTCTGTAGATGGAGTTGACAAAGAGGTTTCGCTATATTCTATTGTAAATGCTCTTGTAGATTTACCTAATATTAATAAGGTGCAATTTTCAATAGACGGAAACAGTATGGAATATTTTGGCGTAAGTTCTATTGTGTTTAACATTCCGTTAGAACGTAATCTTGAATTGATAAAGGGGTGATGAACCGTTAGAAGACCTTTGATAATAATTTGGATTGTATTATCATTTGTTATAATGATAATCAGTAATTGGGTTGAAGAAGAACGTAATTATCTGTCAGTTGATAAGTGGGTGTCTTTAACAGGGACTATTTCGGGCATAAGTGAAACTGCAAAAGGAAACAGGATTATTCTTAATAATCCCATTGTAAGCAAAGGTACTTGTGTAGAAATAGATGAATTAATTCAAGTGAATGTATTTGCTAATGATAGTTTTGAAAAAAATGCATCAAAAGACAACGCACTTTATGAAATATCGAATAATCTTAAGATTGGTAACACTATCAGTTTAAACGGGGAAGCAATTGCATTTGAAGTTGCAACTAATCCCGGTCAGTTTGATTCTTATAAATATTACAGAAACAAAGGATATGCATATTCTGTTATTCCAAAAGATATTCAAATAATTAATAAAAAATGTAATAGATATAAAGAGATGCTTAGAGAAGTTTCGAAAGCAATAAGAGATTCTTTGTATAAATATTTACCTGAAAATGATGCAGGTATTATGACTGCAATGATTCTCGGAAATAAAAGTCACCTTGCGGAGGATGATAAAAAATTATATGAAGAGAATGGATTGATGCATCTGCTTGCCATATCGGCGCTTCATGTATCCATGATATCCACAATATTGTTGTGGATAATAAAAAGACTTCCGATAGGAATAATTCCGGGGAGATTTATTGTTATAATTATGCTGATAATGTATGGGCAGATTGCCGGATACGGAGTCTCTTGTACAAGAGCAATTGTTATGCTTTTGTGTGGAATAGTCGCCCGGATTATAGGGCGTACATATGACAGAATTTCAGCAATGGCGTTAGCGGGTATTATTCTTCTTGCAAACAGACCGTCAACACTGTTTAGCTGTGAATATCTTCTTTCATTTGGGGCTGTTATATCGATTATGTTAGTTGATTCTATTCATAAAAGAGTGATTTACAATAATAAAATATACAAGATTATTTGGGATGCGATTTCTGTTAATCTGGGTGTGTTTTATTTCACAATGCCGATTTTGCTGTTCTTTTATTATGATGTTCCGATGTATTCGGTTGTGTTAAATATACTGATTATTCCGATGATGTCTGTGTTATTTGTAACGGCACTTCTTTGCGGTGTTGTTGGAATCTTTTTTTCGCCTGTTGCTATGTTACTGGCAGGACCTGTTCATTTTATTTTGGAGGCAAACAGATGGTTATGCAATAAAGCCGCTGAGAGTGCTTATTCATTACGTATAACCGGTTTTCCTACTGAAACAAAGATTATCGTGTATTATCTCATACTGGCCGGTTTGTTTGTTGTTCTGTACAAAGTGAATAACAATAAATTAAGTTTGGCAGGTATAACAACAGTTTCATTGCTACTTATAGGTGTTATGGGATATAGAGTAACAGAAGGTGAAATGTCTTTGACGATGCTTGATGTTGGTCAGGGGGATGGGATATATGTTGAATTACCGGATGCAAGAGGGATGTTTGTTGACGGGGGAAGCAGTAACGTAAAAAAAGTTGGTGAATACAGGATAGAACCATTTTTGAAATACAGTGGACGAAAAGGAATAGACATATGGGTTGTTACTCACGGTGACTCTGATCATACTTCGGGATTGCTTGAAATAATGGAAAAGGTGAAACAAAAACGATTTTACATTAATGAATTGTGGCTTTCTGATGTGAATAATCCCGGTGAAGGGTACCAATTGATTGAAACCAAGGCAAAAGAACTCGGGATTGAAGTAAAGAAGCTGGGGTTTGGTGATGAAACCGTTATAGCAGATGCGAAAATTACTATTATTAATCCGGTTAAAGGATTTCAGTCTGAAGGAGAAAATGAATATTCTCTTGCAATGCTTCTTGAATATGGTAAATTCTCGGGATTGTTTACAGGCGACGTCGAGAAAAGAGGAGAACAGCAGATAATTAATGTGTTAAGCGGCAGGAAACTGTCTTTATTAAAATGTGCCCACCATGGTTCCGGTAATTCAACGACATCTTCTTTTTGTGATAGCATAAGAGCTGATATATCTTTAATCTCTGTAGGAAAAAATAACAGTTACGGACATCCGGATGCCCGTGTTATAAACCGTCTGAAAAAAATGAAAAGTCATATTATAAGAACTGATGAAAAGGGTGCAATTAATGTTATTATTAATGCGGGGAAGATGTATGTTGAGACATACAATTAACTTGAGAATATAATGAAAATATTTTTTTTATTCGAAATATTTAATTAATATATTCTTTATTTTTTCCGATACATATGATATAATATACCGAATAAAAGATGCCGGTTTAGGAGTGTTATTTCCAGGCTGGAAGATAGTTGAGGTGTATGTATGTCAAGAGTTGTTATCCCGGAATACAAATTATCAGAAGAACTAATTAATTCTATAACACACGGTATTGGTGCGGGACTTGGGGTAGCTGCTTTGGTTTTATGTGTAGTGAAAGCTGCTGTTAATGGTAGTGCCATTGGTGTTGTCGGAAGTTGTTTGTATGGTGCCGGAATGATAATTGCTTATGTTATTTCATGCATATACCATGCTTTAGCAAGGAATCGTGCTAAAGTTGTTTTCAGAGTTCTTGATCATTGCGATATATTTTTTATGATAGCATGTACGTATACTCCTTTCTGTCTGATATCCTTAAAAGGAGCTGTCGGATGGGTGTTGTTTGGTGTTGTTTGGGGACTTGCTGCATTAGGGATTGTTTTTAATGCTGTAAATCTTGAAAAGTTTTCTAAACCATCGACAGTTGTGTATGTGCTTATTGGATGGTGCGTTATTTTTGCAATTAAACCTTTGTATGAAGCTATAGGGACAGGTGGTCTTATGTTCCTTGTGCTTGGTGGGGTTTTGTATACAATAGGTGCAGTGTTGTACGGAATAGGAAGCAAAGTAAGGTATATGCATTCGGTATTTCATCTGTTTGTGATTGCCGGCAGTGTTATGCAGTTTTTTGCAGTATATTTATATGTGTTATAAAAGGGTGTGTCTATTTTATAGTCGTATAATTAGTTTAGAACAGGGGGCCAAAGAATGAATTACGTTATACATTTTGATTTGGTTTCAGCCTTTATATTGCTTACGGTCATTATAGCCAATCAGTGTATTTTTTCTTCTAAGAGTCTATACAATAAAATTTATAATCAGATGGCTATCATTGTTGAAGTTTGCTGTTTATTTGATATAGTATCCAGTGTGTTAATTATGAATCCGTTTGATGGTTCGGTGTACAATTATTTGTTGTACATAACAACTATGGGTTATTATATTACGCAGATGATTCCTGTTGCATGGATTACATTGTTTTTCTATGCATATATCCGGAAAGATAAACTCACTTCAAAACAGACTTGGTTTTTATTTGCTCCATTGATTATTAGCGAATTACTTGTATTATCCAATCCTATTACAGGATGGATGTTTACAATTAATGATGGCGCCTTTGGAAGAGGACCGTTTATAGGCGTTCTATATATTGTTATGGTTGTTTACCTTGTGTGGGCATCTGTTATTGTTTTCAAATCCGGGACATATACAGACTGGTCGATAAGACTTGTTTATTACTCCTATGTTTTATTGTCAACATTGTCATTGACAATCCAGTTTTTGATGCCGAAGTATCTTGTGGAATGTACAGCTATGACAATTCTTATTCTTATAATCCATTATTCCGTTCAGAACAGAACAATGTTAGAAGAGGCGGTTAAGAAAGAAAGAGAACTTGCTGAGGTTGCTGACAAGATTAATGTCATGAAGAGTAAGTTTATTTTTGAAATGTCTCATGAAATCAGAACTCCGATGAACGCAATTATTGGAATGAGTACGATTGCGCGTCAGGAGATTGAAAATAAAGAACAGGCAATTGCCTGTCTTGATTCGGCCCTTACATCTGCACAGCATCTTATGGCACTTCTTAACAATATTATTGAAATGAATGATATTGTTAACGGTACCGTATCCATTGAACCAAAGCCTGTAATTATGAAAAATGAAGTTTATAATATAGTTTCGATGATGCGTCCTTTATTTGAGGAAAAAGAGCAGATATTACAGGTAATATATAACGGGGATGATGATTATTATGTAATGGCTGATACTTTGAGGATTGATCAGATTATGATTAAGATTCTTACCAATGCCAGTTCTTTCATGGAAAAGGGAAAGAAAGCGGTATTCGAAGTCAATTTCTCCGAGCTTAATAATGGTAGAATGCAGTATTGTTTTGATATTGTTGACGAAGGTGTCGGTATGGATTCTGAATTCATAAAGAGAATTGGAGAACCTTTTGAAAGGGAACGTTCTTCTACTGAAAGCGGAATAAGCGGAACCGGTCTTGGTATTGCGGTTGTAAAAAAACTTATTTCAGCTATGAATGCAGATATGGATATAGAAAGTGTACCTAATAAAGGAACAAGATTCTGTCTTAGGTTTACATTTGAAAAGGGTGACCCGATTGTTAAATCCCAGAGTGGTCTCAGAAAAGAAAGCGGATATTCTGCTGACAAAAAAAATGATTCCGGTCATCAGTCAATGAAAGGAATACTGTCGCTTATCGTTGAAGACAATGAAGTTAATATCCGAATTCTTTCAAGAGCCCTAAGAAGAAGCGGTTCAGCTGTAATAATTGCCAAAAATGGTTTGGAAGCTGTTGAAAAAGTTAATAAGATAGGACTTGACAGAATAGGTGTTATCTTTATGGATCTGCAGATGCCGATTATGGATGGATTTGAAGCAACAAAAGCAATTCGAGATGAGGAGAAAAAATGTAATACCGGTAGAAGGGTGCCGATATACGCAGTAACTGCCAATACGGCGACCGAAGATTGTAACAAGGCATTTGAGGCCGGTGTTGATGGAATATTTGCAAAACCGGTACATTTTGAAGAATTTTTTGAAAGATTGTCGTATGATGGAGTTATTTAGTACGGGATTATGGAAGAATTTCAAATGAAACGTAAAAAAGAGCATAAAAAAACGGAGAGTGTGGGATTCGAACCCACGTGCCCAAAGAGGACAACTGCATTTCGAGTGCAGCTCGTTATGACCACTTCGATAACTCTCCATAATTGCAACATGCCTATTATACATTAGTTGTTTCATAAAATCAAGTGTTCAAGAGTAAGAAAGGAAAGTAAACGGATAATATAATGCAAACATTAATAAAACATATTAAATCCGGGGTGTTTAAGAACTTATATCTGTTATATGGCGAAGAAGAGTATCTTATACAATACTATAAAAATAAACTTATTGAGGGGATATTAAAGGAATCGCCCAAGGGAAATATAAATTATCACTTATATGAAGGTAGCGCAGCGACTGTTGACGTAATCGCAGAACAGTCTAAGGCATTGCCTTTTTTTGCGGATTCATTACTGATTGAGATTAACAATAGCGGCTTGTTTAAGAGAGCGAATGAACTGGCAAAAATGTTAGAGACGATTCCGGAGTCCACATACATTATTTTTGTTGAACATGACGTGGATAAAAGAAATGGGTTATATAAATTCATAAAACAGAGCGGAACTGTAGCAGAAATTATGTATAAAAAAGATGCAGAACTTGTGGGATGGATTGCAGGATATCTAAAAAGATATGATTGTCTTATTACAAGTCGCGGTGCAAAATTGCTGCTATCAAAAGTAGGAGTTGATATGAATAGTCTTATAAATGAACTTGATAAGTTGATAGCATATGCAGATGCCACAAAGCAGATAGATATAAATGAAGTTGAAGCGGTGTGTACAACAACTTTATCGAGTCGTATATTTGCTATGATGGATAATGTTGTATCCGGAAAAACAAAGGAAGCTCTTGAACTTTATAAGGATCTTATTGCATTAAAGGAAAGTCCTCTTGCAATTATGGCGTTGCTTACAAGACATTATAACATTTTATTGCAGATAAAAGAAATGGCAGGAGAAACAGAAGCGGTTATTGCGTCAAAACTGTCTATTCCTTCATTTTCTGTAAAAAAATATAAAGCACAAGCCGGCGTGTACAACAAGCAACAGTTAAAGTCTATCGTTGTAGAATGCATTAATACAGAACAGGATATTAAGAGTGGAAAGTTAGGCCCGCAAGTGGGAATAGAAGTTTTAATTGTGAAATTTAGTAAGAATGTGGCAAGATAATACGAAGTATAATATAGGAAAGAAAGAGGTTATTGGAGTATGAGTAAGAAAAAGGCATTAATGGTTGCGTCTGTGGCATCAATGGTTGATTTGTTTAACAGGGACAATATTAATATTCTTGAAGAACTTGGATGTGATGTAACTGTTGCATGTAATTTTTCAGAAGGCAGTGTATATACAAAAGAACAGGTAAATGAATTTAGAAAAGAACTGTGCGAAAAAGGATATGATGTAATTAATATACCTGTACCCAGAAGTATTACGGATATAAAAGGTATGATCGGAACATTTATTATGTTGCACAAAGATATGCGCAAAAAAGGGTACGACCTGATTCATTGCCAGGCCCCTTTTAGCGGTGTGTTGTGCCGGCTTGCGGCAATTCCGTTTCGAAAAAGAGGGACAAAAGTGTTGTATTATGCTCACGGATTTCATTTTTTCAGAGGTGCGCCGTTTAAGTACTGGTTAATATACTATAATGCAGAAAAAATATGTGCTAATTTTACTGACTGTGTACTTACTCTAAACAGAGAAGATTATAAAAGAGCATCAAAGTTCTTCAATTCAAGGATTGAATACGTGCCGGGAGTTGGACTTGATCTTGATGAGATTGATTCGGTAAAGGCTGACAAAAACAAAATTTGTGAGGAACTGGGTATACCTGCGGATAAAAAAATCATTTTGACAGCAGGAGAACTTAGTGAAAGAAAGAATACAAAAACAGCAATAAGAGCATTTATACATGCGGAAAGAGATGATGCAGTTCTTGTAATATGCGGAATTGGTCAGAAGGAAGAGGAATTAAAACAGTACGTTAAGGATTGTGGTGTCGAAGACAGAATAATATTTGCAGGTTTTAGAAACGATATTATTGAAATGTTTAAGGCTTCTGATATATTTTTATTTACGTCAAAACAGGAAGGATTGCCGGTTGTTGTAATGCAGGCGATGGCGACGGGACTGCCGATTCTGTGTTCCAATATACGTGGTAATAAAGATTTGATACGGAATGGATATGGTGGTTATCTATATAGCCCTATGGACACTTTAGGATACAAAGACGGAATCGTTGCCTTGCTGGATGACGAAGATAAGTGCAAGGCAATGGGAATGATTAATAAGAGACGCGTTAGAAAATACAGTATAGCATCAGTTAACAATATTATGAAAAAAATATATATTTCGCTAATCGGGGAGGCATACGATGAGTAATTATAAAGTGCAGATACTCATGTCAACATATAATGGAAGTGTTTTTATTAGAAAACAGTTGGACAGTATAATGGCGCAGGATTATCCTGTGTCACTCCTGATTAGAGATGATGGTTCTACTGATGACACGGTAAGTATTATTAAAGAATATGAAGAAAAATATAATAATATATCTCATGTGTGCGGAGATAATATAGGTGTTGTCAGCAGTTTTTTTGAATTGTTTAATATGGCAGATGAGTCGGCAGATATGTTTGCGTTATGTGATCAGGATGACATATGGTTTCCGGACAAGGTAGGAAGAGCAGTGAAGTGTGTGGCCGGGATGGATGCTAAAAAGCCGGGAATGTATTGTAGTGCCCAAACTCTGGTGGATGCTGAAGATAATATTCTTGATGTTGCGATGAAAAAAGTGACGATTAGACCGGGATTTGGGAATTCGCTGGTTGAAAATATAGCTACCGGATGTACTTGTATGATTAATAAAACTCTGCTTGAAATTGCCAAGGCTAAACCTGAATATACAATTATGCATGACTGGTGGTTGTATATGATAGCTTCTTCATTAGGGAATGTATATTATGATACAGAACCTACGATGTATTACAGGCAGCACGGTAACAACACTATGGGGACAAGAACTAATTATATTGACGAATTTAAGGTTCGTGTTAAAAGGTTTACGGGTAATAAAGGAAAACTGTACAGACAGATTCAATGTTATAACGGACTGCATGGGAACAGCCTTTCCCCACAAAACAAATCTATACTTAATCTTATGCTTGGATACAGGAAAAATATAAAGTGCAGATTAAAGTGTATGTTTGGTAACAAAGTATATAGGCAACGGCCTATAGATAACCTGATATTTAAGGTTTTGTTTTTGTCGAATCACATATAATAATTTGTAATAGTTGTCAATAATGTTATTATATGGTATGATTAAACGAGTTGTGCATACAAGTATGCAATTTAATGATGTGTTTTATTAATGATTTTTATACAAGAGGAGTGAACAATATGAAGGGAATTATTCTTGCCGGAGGTTCCGGTACAAGGTTGTATCCGCTTACAATGGTTACTTCAAAACAGTTGTTACCTGTGTATGATAAACCAATGATTTATTATCCGTTATCAACACTTATGCTTGCGGGAATTAAGGACATACTTATTATATCCACCCCGACAGACCTTCCTGCATTTGAAAGATTGTTAGGAGATGGTTCTAAGTATGGAATTAACTTAAGTTACAAAGAACAGCCTTCTCCTGACGGACTTGCTCAGGCATTCATTATCGGAGAGGAATTTATCGACGGCGATTCATGCGCAATGGTATTGGGAGATAATATATTCTACGGTAACGGACTTAAGAAACATCTTAAAGAAGCTGCTTCAAGAGAAACGGGTGCTACGGTATTTGGTTACTACGTAGATGATCCTGAACGATTCGGTATTGTTGAATTTGATTCAGAAGGAAAGGCTATATCTATAGAAGAAAAACCAGAGAATCCAAAATCGAATTATTGTGTTACCGGATTGTATTTTTATGATAACAGAGTATGTGAACTTGCTAAAAAAGTAAAACCTTCTAAGAGAGGAGAACTTGAGATAACTGACCTTAACAGAATGTATCTTGAAGAAGGAACTCTCAATGTGGTGACTCTCGGACGAGGTAACGCATGGCTCGATACCGGTACAATTGATGCTCTTGCAGAGGCAACAGAATTTGTTAAGGTTATTGAGAACAGACAGGGAATTAAAGTGTCTGCTGTTGAAGAAATTGCTTATGTTAATGGGTGGATTACGAAGGAACAGCTTCTTGAATCTGCTGCTATGTATGGTAAATCTACTTATGGTGCACACCTTAAAAATGTTGCAGATGGTAAGTACAGATACTAACATGTATTACCGGTACGGATAACTCCTTGCCGGTTGTTTTCATGTGAATGTATTAATTTTATGTACTAATTATGATTGCATGAAATATTTGTTTTTATATTAAGTATATACGAAAAGAGGTAAAGTCATGGAAGTAATAGATACAGCGATTGCTGACGTAAAGATCATCAGACCGCAGGTGTTTGGTGATAACAGAGGCTGGTTTATGGAAAGCTGGTCAAAAAAGAGAATGGAAGATGCCGGACTGTTTTATGATTTTGTACAGGATAACCAGTCATTTTCCTCTGTTAAAGGAACGATAAGAGGTATTCATTATCAATATGGAGCTGATGCCCAGGCAAAGCTTGTAAGATGTGTAAGAGGTGCTGTTCTTGATGTAGCAGTTGACCTTAGAAAAGATTCACCAACTTACAAAAAATGGGTTGCTGTTGAACTTACTCCTGATAATTTCAATCAGCTTCTTATTCCGAGAGGTTGCGGACATGGTTTCCTGACGCTTACAGATGAAGTGGAATTTGTGTATAAAGAGGATAATCTTTATGCTCCGACTGCTGACAGAAACATTATTTGGAACGACCCGGATATAGGGATTGACTGGGGTATAGACAATCCGATTCTTTCAGAAAAGGATGCAAATGCACCTCGTCTTTGCGATATAGAAAATGACATAAACTACATTAATTTTTAATTAAACGGAGGAATCACAATGAATATTATTGTAACCGGCGGAGCCGGATTTATCGGAAGTAACTTTGTATTTCACATGCTTAACAAATATCCTGATTACAGAATCATTTGTCTTGACTGTCTGACTTATGCAGGTAATCTTTCAACACTTGAGCCTGTAATGGACAACCCTAATTTCAGATTTGTTAAAGAGAGCATTACTGACAGAGAAGCTGTATATAAACTTTTTGAGGAAGAACATCCTGATATGGTTGTTAATTTTGCGGCTGAGAGCCATGTAGACCGTTCTATTGAGAATCCTGAAGTGTTCCTTGATACTAATATTAAGGGAACTGCAGTACTTATGGATGCATGTAGAAAATATGGCATTAAGCGCTATCATCAGGTATCAACTGATGAGGTTTATGGAGACCTTCCGCTTGACAGACCGGATCTTTTCTTTACTGAAGAGACTCCTATTCATACAAGCAGTCCTTACAGTTCATCAAAAGCAGGTGCTGACTTGCTTGTACTTGCATATCACAGAACTTACGGACTTCCTGTAACTATTAGCCGTTGTTCTAACAACTATGGTCCGTATCATTTCCCGGAGAAGCTTATTCCTCTTATGATTGCCAATGCACTTAATGATAAGCCTCTTCCTGTTTACGGTGAAGGCCTTAATGTTCGTGACTGGCTCTATGTTGAAGACCATTGTAAGGCTATAGACCTTATCATTCATAAAGGTCGTGTTGGTGAAGTATACAATATCGGCGGACATAATGAGATGAAGAATATAGATATCGTTAAGATAATATGTAAAGAGCTTGGTAAGCCGGAAAGTCTTATCACCTATGTAACAGACCGTAAGGGTCATGATATGCGTTACGCTATTGACCCTACAAAGATTCATAATGAGCTTGGTTGGTTGCCTGAGACCATGTTTGCTGACGGAATTAAGAAAACTATCCAGTGGTACCTTGATAATAAGGAATGGTGGGAGACTATTATTAGTGGTGAATACCAGAATTATTATGAGAAAATGTATGCTAACAGATAATATATCTGTCGGATGACTGTAGAAAGAAAGGACATTAATATGAAAGTATTGGTAACTGGTGTAAAAGGACAACTTGGTTATGATGTTGTAAAAGTTCTTAAAAGCAGAAATATTGACTGTCTTGGAGCGGATATCGAAGAATTTGATATTACTGATGCTGATATGACCAGAAAGTTTATATCAGATTATAATCCGGACGTTGTTGTTCATTGTTCCGCGTATACTGCGGTTGACAATGCAGAAGATAATATTGATATATGTAGGGCTGTTAACGTAAACGGTCCTGAGAATATTGCTAAAGTATGCCGTGAACTGGACTGTAAAATGATATATATCAGTACTGATTATGTATTCCCGGGTACAGGGGATAAGTTCTATGAAGTTGATGATCCTACGGGGCCTCTTGGTCAGTATGGTATGACTAAGCTTGATGGTGAAAAGGCTGTTATGGCTAATCTTGATAAGTATTTTATTGTCAGAATATCATGGGTTTTCGGAATCAACGGCAATAATTTTGTAAAGACAATGCTTCGTGTCGGTAAAGACAGAGACGAATTAAATGTAGTATATGATCAGATTGGTTCACCAACTTACACAGCTGATTTGTCTGTTCTTTTATGCAATATGTTAGAAACAGAAAAATATGGTATTTATCATGCTACTAACGAAGGAATATGCTCTTGGGCTGATTTTACTGAGGAAATATTCAAAATTGCAGGATATGATACCAAAGTTAACAGAGTAACGACAGAAGAGTATGGTGCAAAGGCACCTCGTCCTAAGAATTCCAGAATGTCTAAAAAAAGTCTTGATGATGCAGGATTTGCAAGACTTCCGGACTGGAAGGATGCACTTGCAAGGTATATTAAAGAGATAGGATAAATCTGCAAAAAAGTGTTAAAAAGCTTATTTTGTACAAAAGGACAGGAGAATTTACTGATGCTTTCAAGAATTAAAAGTAAGAATTATTGTTTCATGTTGATTATGATGTCTGTTTTAGCGGTTTTGTTTTACAGATCTGTTTTTTGGGTTGATTCTGTAATCAGCACCAGAAAAATGGTCTCATTATTCATCATAGTGATTGGAGTAGTAGTTATACCGGCTGTGTCCGTTTTTATATCTCCTATAAATAATAAGATAACAAATTTTCTATCCCGTTGTGTTAAGTTTTTTCAGTATGTTAAGAGAAACATTGTAAAGATATGTGTTATAGCAGGTATATATGCTTGTATATTACTGTTTTCATATGCTATAGAATTTGGATTAAGGTTATTATTTGACGGTAAAGAATTCAATTTTATGAGATATAATATTATTGTTTCATTCAATACGATAATATATTGCTTTGTCTTGGTGCGAAAAATACTTAATACCAAACCTGAGATAGTTTTTGTCGTTGTTGCGTTGATACTAGGATTAACCTATGTTAACGTTACACCTCCTATCGTAGGTGTTTCTTGGGATGATCAGATTCATTATGAGAGAACGTTAATGTTTGCAAATAGCTTTAACGGAGTTTTCTTCGCTGCTGACAGCAAGATGATTGTTGAATGTGAGAATAACTCTAAAACAAAGATGGCATATGACATTAATTCAAGAAAACAGTATTTGAATGAACTTACTACAATGTATAATAACAAAGAGCTTGTGCCGTATCCTATGTCATATATCGGAACAAGTATGGTATGTTATATTCCGGCGGCTATCGGTATCGTATTAGCAAGAGGCGCCGGGCTGTCCTATGTTAATATATTTAATTTCGGAAGAATTTGTAATCTGTTGTTTTATATTATTATCCTTTATTTTGCAATAAAAAAATTAAAAAATGGTAAGATTTTTGCAACAGTACTTGGTTTGCTTCCGGTAAATGTATTCCTGGCAACGTCATATTCACATGATGTATGGCTTATTTCTTTTACTGTTTTGGGGTTGGCGTGTCTGTTTTCTTCAATTCAGGAGTCGGATGGAAAAAAAAGTGTAAAAAATATACTTTTAGGTATCCTTTTGATATCGATAGGATGTCTTGCTAAACAGGTTTATTTTCCTCTGATTTTCATTTCGGTATTTGTTGCCATATATAGATTTAGAAAGACAGGCAGAAAGAAAATATGTGCGGTGACTGCGGTTGCTTTGGTGGCAAGCGTGATACTTTTAGCATCTTTTATAGTTCCAATGATGATTGCACCGGCAACTGCAACTGATACAAGAGGTGGCGCAGACGTTAATGCCGTACAACAGATATCTTTTGTATTGCACAATCCTCTGGTATATGCTAAAACGTTGTTTTCTTTCTTAAAGACTTATCTTTCGATTGAAGGAATGTCATACTTTACTTATTTTGCGTATGTAGGTTATGGTGATTATTGGGGTGTTGCGGCTGTTACACTGATTATGACTGCGTTCTTTGACAAAAGCAGAAAAAAATGTGACTACAGATTTGTTAAGGTGGCCGGTATCTTGTTATCATTTGCCAGTATTATTTTAGTAGCATCAGCACTATATGCTGCTTTCACGCCTGTAGGCGCTGATATAATTGCAGGTTGTCAGCAAAGATATATTTTACCGGTTTTATTCCCTACTTTGTATTTGATTGCGCCTGACGGAGTGGATATTAGATTTAATAAAAAACTGCTTATTGTGGTTCCTGTTATTATTATGTCTTTAGTTTCACTTAATTCGTTATTCTACCTGTGTGCAGCTTTGTATGTATAGGTAAAATACTATAATCTATTTTAGAGAGGTTTTGGGAGGAATACAATGAGTTTGGTTAAGACAATGTTACGTAACCGTGATTTGATTTTCAGCTTGGCTAAAAATGATTTTAAGACAAAGTTTGCAGGATCCTATTTTGGAATTATGTGGGCATTTGTTAATCCGGTTGTAACAGTATTTTTATATTGGTTTGTTTTCGGTGTAGTCTTTAAGGGTGCCAGAGGTAATGGAGATTATCCTTATGTGATATATCTGGTATCCGGACTTGTGCCGTGGTTTCTTTTTCAGGAAACGTTGACTATGGGAACTCATGCCATGCTTGATTACAGTTATCTTGTTAAGAAAGTTGTGTTTAAGATTGAAATATTGCCTGTAGTTAAGCTTATGGCATCAACATTTGTTCACATATTTTTTGTTGCGTTTTCCCTGGTATTGTTTGGCTGTATGGGTTATTTTTCAGGAGTGACTGTAATTCAGTTGTTATACTATTTGGTTTGTTTGTGGGCTTTTGTTTTAGCACTTTTGTATGCTACAAGCTCAATTATTTTATTTTTCAGGGATTTGGGACAGATTATAACTATATTTATGCAGGTGTTTATGTGGATGGTTCCGATACTTTGGAATGAAGCACAATTTGCAGCATTTCCGACAGTATTATTTATACTTAAACTTAATCCAATGTATTATATAGTAACAGGTTATCGCGATGCATTTATAGATGGCAGATGGTTCTTTGAAAAACCGGTAATGTCATTGTATTTCTGGGTAGTTGTTATTGTTTTGTTTATGATTAGCAAGTTGATATTTAAGAGGTTAAGACCTCATTTTGCTGATGTAATATAATATAGAGGATATTTGGCTAGTACTATTGGAGAGATAATATGGATAATATATCAATAGCTGTTAATGGAATTTCAAAGGTGTATAAGCTTTATGACAATCCAATGGACAGATTAAAGGAAGCATTAAAGTTAACGAGAAAAGTAAAATACGCAGAGTATTATGCTCTTGATGATATTTCATTTTCTGTGAATAAAGGTGAGACAGTAGGAATAGTAGGTACTAACGGTGCAGGTAAATCTACGCTTCTTAAGATTGTTACCGGAGTATTAACTCCATCTGCAGGAAATGTTACTGTTCAGGGGAAGATTGCGGCGCTGCTTGAACTTGGTGCCGGATTTAATATGGAGTATACCGGAATAGAGAATATATATCTTAACGGAACAATGATGGGTTTCACCAGAGAACAGATGGATGAACGCGTTGATTCGATTGTTGAATTTGCCGGAATCGGGGACTTTATTAATCAGCCTGTTAAGACTTATTCAAGCGGAATGTTTGCAAGACTGGCATTTGCAGTATCGATTAATGTAGATCCGGATATTCTTATTGTGGATGAAGCATTATCTGTAGGAGATGTTTTTTTTCAGGCAAAATGTTTTAAGAAAATGGATGAAATCAAGAAGAAGGGGACTACAATTCTGCTTGTTACCCATGATCTTAGCAGTGTTGTAAAGTATTGTGACAGAGCGATATTACTTAACAAAGGTAAGTTTATTGACGAGGGTTCACCTAAACGAATCGTTGATATATATAAGAAAATATTAGTTAATCAGTTTGATGAGACAGATGTATCGAAGGATAATGAAATTGGTGATGATAAAATAAATACTGATGAAACTTTTGTTACAGCTGATACAACATCGGTTGCCTCTAATAATACAGAGAATTGGAAGTCATATATGGCGGTAAATTCGGATAATGAAGCAACAATATATGGCAATGGCAAGGCCGACATAATTGATTTTGGTATATTTGACAATACAGGAAAAATAACCAATATTATTATGAAAAAAAGTGTTTTTACGTTGAAAATGAAGGTTAGATTTAACGAGCCTGTTAATATGCCTATATTTGCATATACATTTAAAAACGAGCATGGCGTTGAAATAACAGGAACTAATTCCATGTTTGAAAAAATAGAGGTGCCGGACGCTTCTGCCGGTGATATTTATGTTGTAGAATTCAAACAACAGATGGATTTGCAGGGAGGAGATTATCTTCTTTCGTTTGGATGTACCGGATTTGAAAATGATGATTTTGTCGTTTTCGACAGATTGTATGATATTACTAATGTTAGTGTTGTTTCGGAACAGAACACGGTTGGTTATTTTGACATGAACAGTAAGATTACTGTGGAAAAAAGAGGATAATCATTATGGAAAAAGTACTTAATTTGTCATTTTATAGCGGAGAAGATTCTTACAGTGACGGAGAAATTGAAGATAAGCTTCTGGAAATAGTTAAGAATAATGATGATTACTATGATATATTATGTGACAATGATGACTGGACATATTTGTATCATCTTTCACCGATAAGAGAAAATATATTGGAGTGGTTTGATTTTGATAAAAACGGCAGTGTTCTTGAAATTGGTTCAGGATGCGGAGCCATCACAGGATTATTATGTCAAAAAGTATCCAGAGTAGTCGGAATTGATTTGTCAAAAAAACGGTCCTTGATTAACGCATACAAGAATAAAGAATACAGTAATCTTGAAATATACGTAGGCAATTTCAAGGACATTTCAATAGATGAAAAGTTTGATTATGTTACACTTATAGGTGTTCTTGAGTATTCAGGTTATTATATAGGCGGAAATGAGCCGTTTTCAGAAATGTTAAAGCGTGCAGGAGAATACCTTAAACCTGGTGGAGTATTAATTACAGCAATTGAAAATAAATACGGTATGAAGTATTTTGCAGGTGCAAGAGAAGACCATACAGGTAATATTTATGACGGAATAATGGGTTATCAGGGTGTTGACAGAGTAAAAACTTTTTCAAAAAATGCCTTGGAGGATATGTTGATTAATTCGGGATTTAGTGAGAATTCTTTTTACTATCCGATGCCGGATTATAAAATGCCTACGGAAATCTATTCCGCAAAAAGACTTCCAAAAGCAGGGAGCTTACGTGGCATAACTCAGGCATATGACAGAGATAGGTACGTATTTTTTGATGAAGAATTGGCATTTGATTCTGTGTGTGAAGATAATATGTTTGAATTTTTTGCAAATTCATTTCTCGTATTTTCAAAAAAGTAATGCACTGACAGGAGAGTAACTGTATGAGAGAGTTAATATATGTAAAGTACAATAATAAACGTAAGCCGGAATTTAGAACCTCCATTAAAATATATAGTGAAGGTAATAATAAAATTGTAAAAAAACAACCATTAGGTAAGGCTTCGGTTAGTCATGTTAATAATATATTTGGTTTATATGATAATTATAATGATATGTACGATGAAGTTGTATTGTTAAAACCTGAAAAAGAACATGATTCGGTATTATTTCCATATGTTGACGGTAAGTCACTTGAAAGTATTATTATGAGCAATAAGGATGACGAAAACGGAATAATTAATGCTATTAAGAAATACGAAAAAATAATAATGGGTGTTTCTAAAAAGTATAAGTCAAAATTTTGTGTTACGGATAAATTCCGTGACTTTTTTGGCGATATTCCCGGTGTTGAGATGTGTAAAGGAATGGGAGTTAATGTAGCAAATTTTGATTCCTGTTTTGATAACTTTATTGTTTCTGATAATGTAATTTATTCCATTGATTATGAATGGATTTTTAATATACTTGTTCCTGAGAGATTTGTTTTATACAGGGCTATTAAGATGTTTTATTTAAAATGTCTTACTAACAGTCGCAGAGCAATGAAATGTGATAATATTGTTGAATTTATCAAAGCATGCGGAATTGATGAAGATGAACAGAATGTGTACGAACAGATGGATGACAGATTTCAGTGTTATGTTCATGACATTGACAGGAGAGCGATATATACCAATAATTATGTTAAGAAGAATACGGGTATTGAAGAATTGGAGAGCAGGATTCTTCTTCAGAATAATCACATAGATAATCTTAATGGTATAATAGACGCAAAGGAAGGACAGATAAATGCTCTTGAAGGTGTGATTCACAATAATAAAATACTGATAGATGATTTGACGGAAACTGCAAGTGTATACAGAAGAGAACTTAGAAATCCATTTTATGCAATGTATCGTGTGTTACGAAAAGTGGCATATAAAATTTTGCCGGGAGTTGCCGTCAGAGCCTTGCAGGTGTTGAAAAATGAAGGATTTTGTGCGCTGTTTTACAGGTTTAATCAGCGAAGAACTTCCAATAATGAATACGAACGCTGGATTATTGAAAAAGAAAAGGAAGAAAGATTTGACGGTGATTGCAATAATCAGGAGTACAGGCCGTTAATATCTGTTTTGATGCCTGTTTATAATGTTTCAGAAAGATTACTGACAGAATGTATTGAATCCGTTATTAATCAGACTTATGATAATTGGCAGTTATGTATGGCGGACGATTGTTCAACTATGCCCGGTGTTAGAAAAGTACTAAAAAAGTACGAAGACAATCCAAAGATAGATATAGTTTATCGTGAAGAAAACGGACATATTTCAAAAGCTACTAATTCAGCACTTGAGGTTGCAAGGGGTGAATTCATTGCCCTTCTCGACTGTGATGATTTGCTTACAAGTAATGCTTTATATGAAGTGGTTAAAGTGCTTAATGATAACAGGGAACTGGATTATATATACTCAGATGAGGATAAAATCGACGAAAACAGCAAAAACAGACATATGCCGCATTTTAAACCGGACTGGTCTCCTGATACATTGATGTCTAATATGTATACCTGTCATCTTTCCGTATACCGAAAGAGTATTATCGATAAAGTTGGCGGATTCAGAGTCGGCTATGAAGGTTCGCAGGATTACGATCTATGTCTCAGGGTAACTGAGATTATTCCTGCATCCCATATAGCTCATATTTCAAAAATATTGTATCACTGGAGAGTTATTGAGTCATCTACATCTGCCGACACTTCGGCAAAACCATATATTTTGGAGGCTGCATTTAAGGCAAAAACTGATGCAGTCAGAAGACGGGGGCTTAAAGCAGAGTTAGAATTGATTGACGGTATATATCAATACAGAGTAAACTATAAACCTGTTAATAATGACAAAGTATCTATTATTATTCCTTCTAAAGATAATTCGGGTGTACTGTCAAGGTGTTTAGAGAGTATAGAAAAATTGACGAAGTATAGGAATTATGAAATAGTAATAGTAGATAACGGAAGTGCTGCTGAAGAAAAAAGTATATATGAGCAGTTATCTTTAAAATATAAATGTAAGTATATTTACAAGCCGGATACATTTAATTTTTCCAGAATGTGTAATACCGGTGCGGCATATTCAACCGGTGATTATCTGTTATTCTTAAATGATGATATGGAGATTATAGATGGTGAGTGGCTTGAAAGAATGCTTGGTCAGGCTCAAATTGACTATGCGGGAGCAGTGGGAGCAAAACTTTTGTATCCGGATTCAAAGTTAATTCAGCATATTGGTGTTATTAATATACTTAACGGACCTACTCATGCTCTTTCGGGCTACTCTGATGATATTATTCATTATTTTGGACGAAATGTACTGGATTATAACTATTCTGCCGTGACGGCCGCATGCCTTATGGTTAATAAAGACAAATTCAATCAGGTTAACGGATTCAATGAAAATTTTGCTGTAGCATATAATGATGTTGATTTTTGTTTTAAGCTGATTGAGGCAGGATTCTATAATGTTGTAAGAAATGATGTGGTTTTATATCATTATGAATCTTATAGCAGGGGCGATGACCTTATAGATGAAGGGAAATTAAAACGCCTTAATAGTGAAAGAGAAGAGTTATACAGAAAACACCCTGATTTTGCCCCGGGTGAGTGCATGGATAGATTTTATAACAGGTTTTTGGCTCAGGGACGAAATGATTTTTCCAACAACTATGAGCTTCAGGTATCAAGACCGGAGAAGTATTCCGTAAAGAAGTTGTCCGATTATAAGGAATGCAGCAAATTGGTTGTTAATATAGACAGGGTTAGAATCAAGGATTATATTAAGATTGACGGATGGTGTTATAAGCATCACAGTAAATTTAATAATTTAAAAAAGCCGAAAGTGCTTGTAATAGACGGTGATACGGTTTATGAGTTTAATACAAAAAAAGTATACCGGCCGGATGTTTCTGCAATTCCTGAGCATAAGCGAATGGCAATGACCGGATTTACTTGCGAGTCAGAAAAGTGTTTTGATAAGAAAAAACAATATAAAGTAGCTATCGCGTTAGGCAAAAAGTACAAAATAATTGATGTGTAACGCATGAAGTGGTTAGTGGTTAATTATTTGACACAGATAATAGCTGTAAAAATTTACGGAGGCAAATATGGAAATTAAAATGTTTCAGTTTCAGCAGCATGGTGACCACAGAGGACAACTGGTCGCTCTTGAAGAGAATAATGATGTGCCTTTTGATGTGAAAAGAGTGTATTATATATATGATACAGGGAAAGGAGTTCGCAGGGGCTTTCATGCGCATAAATGTTTGAAGCAGATTCTTATTGCTATTAAGGGCGAATGTAAAATTCACCTTGACAGCGGTTATGAAACTGCAGAAGTTTTACTTAATAAACCATATGAGGGATTATATATTTCTAATGATATGTGGAGAGAAATGTATGATTTTTCTGAAGATGCAGTATTACTTGTTTTGGCATCGGAGTTATATGATGAAGATGATTATATAAGGGATTATCAGAAATTTATTCAATTTGTAGACAATAAAGGGGAAAAGTAAGATGATAAAGGTACCATTTGTTTCATTTGAAGTTATGCATAGTGAAATCAGTGATGAGATTAACAATAAATTTAATGAAGTGTTTAAGAAAAACTGGTTTATTCAGGGAACGGAAGTGGAACAATTTGAAAAGGAGTTTGCAGATTATTGCGGAGTTAAGTATTGTATTGGATGCGGTAATGGTCTTGATGCTCTATATCTTATATTAAAAGGTTACGGAATTGGTGAAGGTGATGAGGTTATTGTACCTTCCAATACTTTTATAGCAACTGCTTTAGCAGTATCGTATGTTGGTGCTACTCCTGTTTTGGTAGAACCTGTTATGGAACAGTATTTGATTGATCCGACAAAGATTGAAGAGAAAATAACTAAGAATACAAAGGCAATCATGGCTGTTGCGTTGTATGGACAGGCTTGTGATATGAATGCATTAAGAGCAATTGCAGATAAATATGGTTTAAAGCTTATAGAGGATGCGGCGCAGGCACATGGTTCCACCCATAACGGAAAACGTGTGGGCAGCCTTGGTGATGCGGCAGGATTCAGTTTTTATCCCGGAAAAAATCTTGGCGCACTAGGTGACAGTGGCGCTGTTGTAACTAATGACAAGGAGCTTGCCGAGAAAATAAGGGCACTTGGAAATTACGGTTCAGATTATAAGTATCACCACATATATCAGGGTAATAATTCAAGATTAGATGAGATGCAGGCGGCATTTCTGCGTATTAAATTGAAAAAACTTGACATTTGGAATGGGGAAAGAAGAAGGATAGCAAAAAGATATCTGAACGAGATTAATCATCCGGATGTAAAACTTCCGGTAGAAGTTGAAGGTAATGAGCATGTTTATCATGTTTTTGCTATAAGAACTGATTATAGAGACAGTTTGGAGGCCCATCTTGAAGAAAATGGAATTGGAGTTAACAAACATTATCCTATTCCGATTCATATGCAGGGTGCGTACACATCTCTTAATATAAAAAAGGGAGAATTGCCGATAGCAGAAGAGATATCAGAAACAGAGCTTAGTATTCCAATGTATTATGGAATGACGGATGAAGAGATTAGTGCCGTAATACAGTCTATTAATGAATGGAAGAGATAAATGAGTATAAAAGCAACAATTATAGTACCGGTTTATAATGGTAGAGATAGAGTATTAAAATGTATAGAAAGTATATTTTCCCAAAGCTATCACAATATTGAACTTTTAATCTTTGATGATGGTTCTAAGGACGACTCGTATGATGTTTTGCAGGCATATATAAAGGATAATAGGCCGGATTGGTGTGAAGTTAGTCTTGTAAAACAGGAAAATATGGGGGTTGCAAAGACCAGAAACAAAGGAATTAAATGTGCTGCGGGAGAATATGTTTTTTTTGTGGATCAGGATGATTTTCTGGATATAAATTACTGTGCTGATTATATTACGGAAGCAGAAAAGACACATTCAGATATTGTGGTGGGAGGTTATGAACGAATCTCTGACAATGGTGATGTTCTTCGTGTTGTCGACTTAAAGGATTATGCGTGGTCAAAGTTTTTGGTTGTCGCGCCATGGGCTCATTTATATCGCAGAGATTTTTTGAAAGATAATTCCATAGCTTTTTTGCCAAGCAAAATTGGTGAAGATGTATATTTTAATCTTGTTGCATATTCCTATACAGATAAAATTGCTGTTTTAGTCGGGAATACAAATTATAAATGGGTAAATAATATGGAATCGGTTTCCAACAGCAGACAGGTTGAGGCAACAAAGGATGGCAGTCCAATATATTTACTGAAGGAAATTCACAAAAGTCTTTTGAATAATACAACCACAGATAACCGATTAAGAGAATATTTCTTTATCAGATATATTGTATGGTATATGCTTTTTACTTTGCGCGGAACAAAAAAAGACATATATTTTAATGTAATAAAGGAATTATTTGACTGGCTTAAAAGCGAATATCCTGAATACAAGAATAACAGGTATATATTTCGAAAGCCTAAGGGAGAAATCAATTCCGTCAGTATGTCTGTAAAGATTGTTATGATTTTACACAGATTGCATATGGATAGAATTTGTTTGGGATTTTTGACAAAAAGAAAGTAGGGAAGTTATGTTTTCGGTATTAGTTGTAACTTATAACACAGATTTGAAAAAGTTGTTAATTACATTAAAATCAATATTATTGCAAAATCATAAATCTATTCAGATTGTTGTGTCTGATGATGGCTCAAAAGAGAATCATTTTGAACAGGTCCGTGATTTTTTTAAACAATATAATTTTACGGAATACGAGTTGGTTGGTCACGAGAATAATCAGGGAACTGTAAGAAATATTTTGTCGGGGCTGGAGGCAGTCAAAGGCAAATATGTGAAGATTATAAGTGGCGGCGATGCACTTTATGATGAAAATTCAGTTAGTAAGATTAGCAGTTTTATGGATAAGACTAAAGCAGAAGGATGTTTTGGTTTGCTTCAGGGGTATCAGATAACCGAAGACGGAACTATTAAGAAAACTAATTTTAATTCACCTTTTGATATAGAGGCATATCGTAATAATGATAATAAAAAAATAGAGAAGAATCTTGTATTGTATAGTGATAATACCTGTGGTGCGGCTATATGTTATGAAAGGGAGTATTGCAGAGAATATCTTTCTAGAATATCTGAATATGTTAAGTATGAAGAAGATATTTTTCAAGTATTATCAGCTGTTGAAGGAAGGCGTTTGCAATTTTTGGATGAATATATTATATGGTATGAAAAGGGTGAAGGCGTTTCCACAAAAAAACATTCGAAGTTTCAGGAGTTGTTACGGGAGGATGTGGACAGATTTTATGACAGATTATGCGAAGACTTTTCGGATAATAAGTTTGTGAAAAAAAGAAAAAGAGTTAAGGCATTATATAAGATTAATAATGTATATATCAGGACTTTGCTGCGATTTTTTGTGAATCCCGATGCTATACGTTATTTAGTTTCACATTATATACAATCAGCAACAGGAAAACATCATTCGAAATGTGAAAGTAAGGGTTTTTTGGATACTAAAGAGTTTTGGAAAGGATTGTGCTGAGTATGAATATTTTGATGATTGCATCCTGGTATACACCTAAAGGAAATGATACATTAGAGGCGGGAGTATTTCATTATGAACAGGCAATGGATTTAAAAAAACATTGTAATGTTGCTATGTTTTTTCCGTTTGATAAATGTATTAAGGAAAATGAAACAAAGGAAGAAGAGTGGGGATTATTAACTTATCGTAGCAAATATGGTGCAGGAAGGCTGATTAGCAACCGTAAGCACATGATGACAACAATGAGTCGTATTGTGGAGGAGTTTTCTCCGGATTTGATTCATGCCCATTGCGGTGGCGGTGCGGGATATTATGCAGTAGCAATGGCAAAGAAATATAACCTTCCTTTGGTAATAACGGAACATACTCCAATAGAAATCAGTCATGTGGACAAAAAGGGTATTAGCTACTATCTGACAAAGAAAGCTTATCACAACAGTCAGGCAAATATATGTGTGTCTGAGGATTCGCGAATGAAACTGTCAAAAATATTCCCGGAATGTGAATTTGATGTTATATATAACGGGATAATATTGCCTGATTTTAGTGATAATGAAAAAAAATATTATAAAGAAGGTTACATCAATATTGTTATTGTTGCAATCTTGTATGACCTTGAAATTAAGGGAATGAAATATCTTCTTGGAGCCATGAAGCAGTTAAAAGAACAAGGAAAAAAGGTTTATCTGCATCACATAGGTGCAGGACAGTATCTTGATCATTTTATTGATTTGGCAAAGGAGTTAGGCGTGGATGACGTATGCACATTCCACGGACGCTGCGAGAGGCGTAAGTTGTATGAGATAGTAAATGAAATGGATTTTTTTGTTTCTGCAAGTCTCATGGAATGCAGTGGAGTGTCTGTACAGGAAGCAATGCTTTTAGGTAAACCGGTACTTGGAACTAACTCAGGCGGTGTGGATTCACTTGTGCCGAAGGAAGCTGGGCACATAGTGGAAAAAGGAAGTGCTGAGGCATTGGCAGAAGGTATAACGTATATGGAAGAACATTTGTCGTCCTATGATACTGAATGGATTAAGAATTATGCGTTTAGTTCATTTGAAATTGGGCATATTAGCAGAAAGTATATTGAATTATATGATAAATTAATTAAAAATAATTCTAAATAACAGACCGGGGAGAAATGTGATTTATGAGAAAAGAAGGCGTAGTTTCTATTTTGATACCGTGTTATAATCATGAGCGTTTTGTTGATGATTGTCTTGACAGTATATTGAACCAAACTTACAGAAAGTTTGAAGTTATTATTTGTGATGATGCTTCTAAGGATGGTTCGCTTCAAAAAATATATGATAAAAAACCGGAATTTGACAAAGCCGGTATACGATTTGTTATTTTGAAAAATGACAAAAATCGTGGTTTGACCGGTACAATTAATCATACGTTAGAGCATGCTGAGGGTGAATATTTTAAAACCATTGCATCAGATGATATGCTTTGTGAAGATTATCTTGAAAAGATGGTCGGATATATGCAAGAGCACGCGAATGTTAAATATGTGTTCTGTAATTGTACAAGAGTAACTGAGGAGAGTACATATCCTGTTAAAGAAAAGGATATCATAGGCCCATTGTTGTCAAAACTTACTCCTTGTGACGAGCATATGCTTATTAGAAATTATGAGAACAATGAGATTCCTGCACCATCAATGTTGTTTAGAATGGAAGTAATTGATGAATTCGGTAATTATGATGCTAGTATTGGAATAGAAGACCTTGATATGACTCTTCGTATACTTGCAAAATATCCTGACGGTATTAGGTGTATTGAGGAATGTCTGGTATATTATAGAGCCAATTCAACATCCATGTCTGCTAATACAAAAGCAAAAGGTGTTCGTAAAAGGGCAAAAAAGATGTTTGTATATTCTGTAAAGATTGCAAAAAAACATAGACATAGTGTGCCTAAGGAAGTATATAAGAAAAGAATTAAGAAATTATACATTGATTATATAGTTCTGAGTATAAAGTTGTTTTTCAGCAAATAATACTCGGTAAATAAAAGTAAAGTGGGGGTTGTTATAATGCAACTTAGAAAATTAGAAAAAAAAGATGCTGAATTTATGTTAGAATGGATGCATGATCCTAATGTGTATAATTGTCTTGGAAAAGATTTTAACAGTATGACCATAGATAATTGTATCGCGTTTATTGAGGGCACAAAGGAGAATGACAGTAGTTATCACCTTGCCATTACAGATGATTGTGATGAATATATGGGAACGATTAGTCTTAAGGAAATTGACCGTGAAAACAAAAGAGCTGAATATGCCATAGCTTGTCGTACCAAAGCAATGGGTAAAGGATTTGCCTCTTTTGCAACGAAAGAGTTGTTTCGCATTGCAAAAGAAGAACTTGGACTTTCGTTGATATATCTTAATGTCTATGAAACTAATATTCGTGCGCAAAAGTTGTATATAAAGGTTGGATTTACAAAGATTTCTAAGCCTGATTTTATACAAGAAGAAAATGATAAGTTAATCTGGTTTGAAAAACGTTTATGATGCTAAGGAGATGAATTATTAGCTTGAAGGCTGTTAAAAGAGGTTTGACCAATGTTGTTTTCGGAGTATTTGGTCAATTGATTATTATAGGTCTGGGCGTTATTATTCCCCGACTGGTACTTGTAAGTTACGGTTCGGAAATTAATGGACTGTTAAACTCTATCGTTCAGATATTATTATACTTTGACTTGTTTGAAGCCGGAATATGTACGGCATCTTTGCAGGCATTATACGGACCTGTGGAGAGAAATGACAGAAACAGAATTCAACAGGTTATTGCGGCAACCCATCGTTATTACACAAAAGTTGGATTTATTTATTCAGGTGCAGTTATTGTATTTGCGTTTGTTTATCCTCTGTTTATTAAGGTATCATTGCCTTATTGGATGGTGTTTTGTATTGTACTTTGCAGCGGATTGTCCAACAGTCTGAATTTTTTGTATCAGGGTAAATATAAGATACTTATGCAGGCAGAAGGAAAGTCCTACATTATTTCCAATTTCTTTACAATAACCAGTGTTTTGTCAAGTTTGTCAAAGGCAGTATTGTTAGTAATGGGCTTTAATGTACTGGCTGTTCAATTTGCATTTTTTGTTGTAAATCTCTTGCAGATGTTTATGTATGCGGTATATGTAAAAAAGAACTACTCGTGGGTTGATTTAAAAACGCCGTCTGACGATTCTCTGATTAAGCAGCGCAGTGCAACTTTGGTTCATCAGATTGCAAGACTTGTATTTAACAATGTGGATATTCTGATGCTTACGGTGCTTACTAAGAATCTGAAAGTAGTTAGTGTATACACCATATATAACACTATAATAGGTATGATAAATGTATTAATTAATCAGCTGGTTGTTGCGTTTGAATTCCGGCTCGGACAGATATACAACGCTTCAATGGAACAGTATAAACGGCTTCACCATTTATTTGAGGTTATATATATAGTTATTATTTTTTCGGTAATGACGACTGTGAATGTAGTGATTCTTCCATTTATGAGGTTGTATACGGCGGGAGTTACGGATATTAATTATATTGATAAATGGTATCCGCTGCTGTTTACATTAATTCCGCTGTTTTATTATGGCAGAAGTATGGAAAACAGTCTGATTAACTTTGCCGGACACTTCAAACAGACACAGTGGAGTGCTTTAACAGAGCTTGCACTTAATCTTAGTCTGTCAACAATAGGAATACTGTTGTATGGAGTATACGGTGCTTTAATAGCTACCATTATCGCGTCGTTGTATCGAACAATTGATATGATACTTTATGTATACAGACATTTGATTGACGGAAGTCCGTGGACTAGCTTTAAGAGATGGATAGCAGCATTTGTCGTATATTTTGTAGTAACATATTTTGTGGGTAATAATCATATTTGCAACGATTATTTTCAGTTAATAATATATGCTGTGATGTGTGGTGCTATTTCTTTTGTTGCACATATCATAATTCAGTGTATTATTAATATAGATGAGATGCGTTTTATTATGGAATTAGTAAGAGGGAGAAAAAATTATGAACATAATGCCTAATAATTTAAAGCGTCAGTATGAGCTTAACGCAAAAGAATATGAAGAAAAAGCATTAGAGGTGCTTAGGTCCGGTTGGTACGTTCTTGGTAAGGAAGTAGAAGCATTTGAAAAAGAATGGGCTGACTATATAGGAGTGAAATATTGTGTAGGTGTAGCTTCAGGATTGGATGCATTATGGATAGCTTTTCGTTTGCTTAATATCGGACACGGAGATGAGGTAATAGTCTGTTCTAATGCGTATATAGCTTGCGTTATGGGAATTACAATTAATGGTGCTACACCAGTGTTTGTTGAACCTGATGAGTATGATAATATTGATGCAGATAAAATTCAGGAGGCAATAACAGATAAAACAAAGGCCATTTTAGTTGTCCATTTGTACGGACAGGCATGTGATATGGACAAGATTATGGATATTGCCGGAAAGAATAATCTGCGCGTGGTAGAAGATTGCGCACAAAGCCATGGCAACACCTGGAAAGGAAAGGTTGTAGGTTCATTTGGTGATATAGGTTGTTTTAGTTTTTATCCGAGCAAAGGTTGTGGCGCTTTTGGAGATGCCGGTTGTATTACAACCAACAGAGAGGATATTGACAAAGAAGCCAGAGTATTTCGAAATTATGGAAGTGAAAAAAGATATCACAACAAAGTGGTTGGAACCAACAGCCGTTTAGACGAACTTCAGGCAGGACTTTTGAGGGTGAAATTAAAGTATCTTGATTCTTTCAATGAAGAAAGGCAGAGAATTGCGGAAAGATATCTTGCAGAAATAACTAATCCATTGCTTCGGATGCCTAAAGTAAGACCGGGTGCCAATTCCAGTTGGCATCAGTTTGTGGTTCATACGGATGCACGATGTGAACTACAGGATTACCTTAGTAAAAAAGGTATTGGTACATTGATTCATTATCCGATACCGCCGCATTTATCAGAGGCATATGCGTATCTTGGTAAAAAAAGGGGAGATTATCCTATTGCCGAGAAATACGCCGACGAAGTGCTTAGTCTGCCGATGTATAACGGAATGACAAAAGAGGAACAGGATTATATTATTGAGAGTATCAATGAGTTTAAACTATAGATTACAGTTTGTATGGGATAGATTGGAGGAATAATCGATGAATCATATGGATCAGGTTAGAATGTTAGAGTTTCCGGTTAACGGAGATGAAAGAGGTCATTTGGTAATAGTCGAGGGATTGCAGGATATTCCGTTTGAAATGAAACGATTGTTTTATATATTTGGCAGTGATCCTGAAGTGGTTAGAGGTCAACATGCCAATAGAAAGTCTCAGTTTGTATTGATTAATGTAGCAGGGACAAGTAAAGTTAAGGTTAAGGACGGTCGCGGAAATGAAGCTATATATTGTCTTAATCGACCGCATACAGGATTGTTTATCCCTACAATGGTATGGAAAGATATGTATGATTTTTCAGAAGATAGTGTACTTCTTTGCATATCTGATGAACACTATGATCCTGCTGAATACATCAGGAATTATGACGAGTATGTAAAAGCTGTTTTGGAAGAAAATGAATAGCAGCACTTACGAGTATTGCCAGACATACAGGAATTATTGTATGGAATGCAATATGTATAGGCGGCAGATGATTACATATGACGTCAAAATAGCGGAATACAACCAAGTGTATTAAAAACAACTCAAAACTGATTTCGCCAAGGAACTGAAGAACTTTGATCTTGAGTATTTTAGATATTATTCCCGTATCATAAGCGAGTGAAAAAAGAAGAAATGCAGTGGGAATAGTATATACAACGCAGTATGCAAGACCAACAGGAAATTGTTTCCATGAAAGGACAAATACTGTGAAACAACATACAGAAACTATTTGTAACAGATTGATTATTGCTTTATTTAGTTTGTTTTTGTATTTAAGAAAGAAGAAGCATATTATACAACCTTCGATATAATCAAAAATTCGATATAGCGGGTTGATGTACAGTATGGCATGTGCAAATTCTGTATTGTATAGTAATAGTCCGATTAATAATTGAATTAAAATGCATGATATAAAAATTATCAGATTGACAACTGTGCCGATTTTTTTGAGTTTTTTTGGAATAATACATATCAAATAAACAATTAGTGGTGTCAGAAGACAAAAAAACAATGTGTCTGACAGATACCAGGAGGTTTGATTGTATGAAAAGTAGTAACTTTGTTCAGGAAAGAAACTGTGTGTAAGTGAAAGATTGGCAGCTGCTCTTTTAGCCATTTCCAGAAGGTGACAGGTTAAGTCTGCTTCAGGTAACAGAAGTTTTACTGCTAAATATTCCAATGGAATAACACATACAAATGTTACAAAGTGAAGCGGATAGAATTTTTTTATTTTTTTATATGTATATTGAAGTGTATACTTTAATGAAGGTACTTTGCTATAGTCATTATTATGTGAATAATAAGCTACGAAACCTGAGAGCATTATAAAAATTGAAACACCATTGGCACCAAGTTCATAATTCAGAAGGGGAGGAAGATATCCGCCCCGGTGTGAAAATATAATCATAAGAGCTGCGATTGCTCGTAAACCTTGGATTGATAGTATTTTTGTGTTCATCTTGTCACCTCAAAATATTGGATAAAATAATTTTATAATAAGATTATTTTATTTGCAAGGCAGGATATGAAAACCGATACATAGAAAGGAATTAGGAGTTTTGAAATAAAGAAGTTCAAATATTGAATTGTTAAGAATATTTTTGGCACTGGGAGTTATAGTGTTACATTACAATAATCCTGATATCGGTGGTGGACTTAAATTTTCGTCAGGTTTTATTTATCAATTGCTTGTGATATTAGAGAGCATTGTAATATGTTCCGTAAATACATTTGTACTTATTTCGGGATACTATGATTGTATTTAATGTCGCCGGATACGGACTTAATCTTATGATGTTGGTAAGAAGTGGTGAGAGTGTTTTTGATGCCTTTAGTTTGAAGGATTTTTCAATTGCGTTGATGCCAACTAATTATTGTGTTATTTTATATATTGCAGTTTATTGTTTGTCGTTATTTTTTGATGTAATGATGAAAGAATTAAGGCGAAAAGATGCCTGTTGGAAGCTGTAAAATAATCAACAGACTTGCAAAAGCAAGTTTTACGGTATATATTTTACACATCATGTTTTTAAAATACATTCGTATTCCTGAGTTTTGCAGTAAGAATGCATTTATTATGATAATTCATATTGCTGTTTCGGCGATAGTAATTTATGGAATATGCTGGATAATCTATGAATGCTATCATTTTGCGGAAAGATGGCTGCTAAAGATGTTAAATAAAGTTATGTCATTTCGGACTATATCAATAGATGATTAATAGTTGCACTTGAACAGAGGGAGATGAACAATGAAAAAACTAATTATAATACCTGCTTATAATGAAAGTGAGAGTATTAAAGAAACGGTTAATGATATTGTTAATAATACTGATGGATTTGATTATATAGTAATTAACGATTGTTCAACTGATGACACAGCAAAAATATGTGCAGATAATAATTTTAATTATATTAATCTGCCAATCAATCTTGGAATAGGTGGTGCTGTTCAGACCGGTTATAAATATGCATTCGAAAACGGCTATGATATAGCAGTGCAGGTAGATGGTGACGGACAGCATGATGTGGCATATTTGGAAAAAATGGTTGATGAACTGATTAAAGAAAATTGTGATATGGTTATAGGATCAAGGTTCATTGAGAAAGAAGGCTTTCAATCATCATTTACAAGACGTATCGGAATATCTTATTTCACGTGTCTGATAAAACTTATTACGAGAAAAAAGATTACTGATCCTACGTCAGGATTAAGAATGGCAGGCAGGAATGTTATTGAATTGTTTGCTAACGTATATCCGAAGGATTATCCGGAGCCTGAAAGTGTAGTTGCTATATTAAGAGCCGGAATGAATGTAAAAGAAGTATCTGTTATCATGCGAGAAAGACAGGGCGGAGTTTCTTCAATTCGTTTATGGAAAACTGTATATTATATGGTAAAGGTTACACTGGCAATAATGGTTGAATGTTTAAGGAAACACAGAAAGAAGGGTTGATATGAGTCTTAAAATACAAGTAGTTGTTCTTGTTTTGCTACTGATTTCATTGGCATTATTATTTGTACAGGTAAAGAAAAGAAAACTGGATCTTAAATATACTTTGGCATGGTTTGTGCTCGTTATTTCACTTATTGTTATAGATATTTTTCCTGCAATTATTACAGGAATATCTAATGCAGTAGGCATTGCAACTCCTTCTAATATGTTGTTTTTAGTTGGATATGTTTTATTAGTTATTATTATATATACTTTAACCGTTGCTATATCAAAGATGTCAGATAATATTAGGGCGATGGCGCAAAAAATTGCCCTGCTTGAGAAAGAAATTGAGCAATTAAAAGAGAAAGAGGAATAAATCATGATATCTCATACGTTTGCAATTTGTGCATATAAGGAGAGCGAATATCTTGAGGAGTGTATAGTTTCATTGATTAATCAGACGGTAAAAACCAATATTATTCTTGCCACATCGACTCCGAATGATTATATAGAAGGATTATGCAACAAATACAGTATCACAATGTACGTTAACACCGGGGAGTCTGGAATTACCCAAGATTGGAATTTTGCATATTCAAAGGCTGACACTGAATACGTTACAATAGCACATCAGGATGATGTTTATTCGGATGTTTATGTTGAGAATCTCGAGCTTATGATGCAAAAAGCTAAGAAACCAATAATATTTTTCACAGATTATTATGAGGTGAGAAATGGTCAAAAAGTTTTTGATAATAAGTTATTAAAAGTAAAGAAGCTTATGTTGTTGCCTCTTAGAATTAAATTATTTCATAACAGCAGATTCGTCAGAAGAAGAATTCTGTCGTTAGGATGCGCTATTTGTTGTCCGTCTGTTACATTCGTAAGAAATAATTGTCCGGATGTAATATTTGCCCATGGTTTTAGGTCGGTAGAAGATTGGGAAGCATGGGAAAAACTTTCAAAATTAAAAGGAGCTTTTGTGTATTGTCACAAACCATTGATGGGACACAGAATACACGAAGATTCTGAAACCAGCAAAATAATACTTGATAGCGCGCGTCAGGAAGAGAATTATATAATATTCAGAAAATTCTGGCCTGCACCTATTGCAAGATTATTAAATTCGTTTTATAAAAAAAGTGAAGATTCTAATAATTTGAATTCGTGAAAGATAATTTATGTAAACATATATTGACAGTGTAACATTTTTGTGTTACACTGTTTTTCACATTCATAGATTTATCTGTATTTCTTTAATTCAGATTTTGCGTTTATACGCATCGGGTTAATTCAATTTTATTTCAAAGATAGTAGAGTTAATTAAATAATTGCGGGGAGGGGTGTATCATTTTACAGGATAAGCAGGAGCTTGATGTTATGCTCGATGAGCTTATTAATTATTTCATTCATATTGAAAGACAGACGTTGTTACAGGTACAACGGGGTGTTAAGGACAAGGAATGTCTTATTGATGCCGCAAGAAAGTATCTTTATCAAAGAGGGATAGATAGGGAATCTTCTGAATTGGTGATTAATCATTTTACTAAGTTTATATGGGGATATTATGTGCTTGAGGAAGCGATTAATGACAAGGATATATCTGATATTAAAGTGCTTGGTGCCAATAAAGTTCGTATTAAGAGAAAAGGTAAACGTATGAACACAGATATATCATTTCAGGGAAAGGCCGATTACAGACGGTTTATTTCAATGGTGGCTGTTAAAAATAAGACTAATCTCTCGGATGTCAATGCCATTCAGTCCTTTACTGATAAGGACAGTAATGCGAATTTTATCTTAAGATTTAATATTGCAACGGATTTTGTTAATTCAGCGGATGTACCTTATCTTCATATTCGTAAAATTCCTAAGAAAAAATTGACCATGCAGCAACTTGTAGATATGGGAATGCTGACTGATGAAATGGCTAAATATCTTATTAATGAGGCTGTGGTTTCAAGTGGTATTATTTTTACAGGTAAAGGAGCCAGCGGTAAAACGACTCTAATGAATGTATTGCTTGAATATATACCGCATGATTACAGTGGCCTTGTTATTCAGGAAAATGAAGAGTTGTTTAGTCATACTCATCCCGAGCTTATGTTTCAACATATTGTTACGACCCATGGGGAAGGAAA
This sequence comes from Lachnospiraceae bacterium, assembly GCA_015057405.1. Taxonomy (GTDB): domain Bacteria; phylum Bacillota; class Clostridia; order Lachnospirales; family Lachnospiraceae; genus V9D3004. The sequence continues at coordinate 156,108 of SVEK01000001.1, read as the reverse complement.
GGTTCATTATGATCTTAAAGATCTTGGACGTAATGGTCTTCTTACCGATATTGATTATTTTATTATAGGTGAGATTAAGGGTGGTGAAGCTTTATATCTTCTAAATGCAGGTTATACAGGTCATAAATGCTGGACTTCAGTTCATGGTGTGAGCAGTACGGAGGCGATTAATAAGCTTGCAGACTATGTCAGATATGAAAGCGATTATGCACTGCCGGATATACTAAATATGCTCAAGTGTATGAAGACAGTTGTATTTCTTAAAGATTTTAAAATAGAAGAAATATCGGAAGTAGTAGGATTCAAGGATGGTGAGCTGATATATGAGCGGATTTTTTAATAAAACATCAGGTGAAGAATATAAAGTAAATGTAATAAAGTGGCTTGATGAAAGATATAACAGGCGTATCGAGAAGGAGAATGAATTAAAGCAGTTAGTAGGTAACAGAGAAAAAAAATCATTGTTATATCGATTGGATAAAATGTTGGAATATAGTGGGGCAATAAAGGTGATTCAGGGAATTACAGCTGAGTTGTATATTTATTATGTTGGTGTAATTACAGTTGCTGTAGGAATAATTATATTTTATTTTTCTTCAATGTGGTATCTGGCCTTTATTGGTTGTTTATTAATTCCGGTTCTGGCATTTCTGATTATCTATATTCTTTCCGGAGTGTATTACAATGCTTTAGAGCGAAACATTATGACTTTTCTTAATCTTATAGAAAACTTTAATAAGTCTGAGGATGATATTGTTCAAATAATCAGAAGAACGGTTATTTATATTGATGAGCCATTAAAAAGTCTTCTGCGGGATTTTTGTAACGACGCAAAAATGAGCGGAGATACCAGACATGCTTTTGAAAAGTTAGAGTCAAGAGTGGAGCATGATAAATGCCGTGAACTTTTACGTAATATAGAAGTATGTTCAAGATATGATTCTGATTATGGGGAAGTGATAAGAGATTGTCGTGCGAGTATGTCTAATTATCTGAGTACAAAATCAGAAAGAAAAGCTATTATTGCAAACGGAAGAACCGAGGTAATTATTTTACTTATCAGTGCCGCAGCCATTCTTATGCTATTTGACAGAATATCGTCGGATATGTGGACGCTTCTTACAGATTCATTTATTGGGAACTGTCTTTTATTCTATTGTGGTGTAGTGATAATTATATGTATTGTAATGATGATTTTATTTGATAAAAACGGAGGTTAACCATGTGGAAAAAACTGAAGCATATTTGAAAAGATATGGTGTAAATTATATGTTTCCTAATGTAACACCGACAGCGTACTATGTTATTCGAGTTATGATGGGGCTGTTAGTCGGGCTTGTTGGTATTAAGATTAATATAATGTGTGTTCCGGTATTGGCAGTTTTAGGTTCTTTTATTCCCAAAATTCTGATTTACATATCTAATAATTCAGATAATGATGCGATGCTCTCTGACATATCAGGTATTTATGACATTATGAAAATACAGGCAAGGGCAGGCGTGTTTATTCAGGATTCTCTCACAGATTGTTATCTTACGGTTAAAAATCCCCGCCTTAAGTCGGCATTACTTGAATTATGTAACGGAATAAGTGCCCAGTCTTCCCTTGAGGATGAGGTGGAAAATTTCAGGATGAAATTTTCAAACAGACATATTGATGTGCTGTGTATAATCCTAAGTCAGGCGCAGACAACAGGAAAGACTGTTCAGATTCTTGATGATATGAGCGAGCAGATACAACAGGTACGCCATACCCTTGCGGTAAAAGGGGAAGGGAAATTAGAGAGAAAAATAGAAATATTGGAACTTATGATATTTATTGGAATACTCGGAATCGGAGTGTATTCCATGGGAAACGAAATAATGCAAATGTTAGTGTTTTAGTACTTTTTGGAGGTAATTTAATATGATAAAAAAATTTATAAATACATGTATAAGTAGATGCGAAAGTGATGTAGTTAACATGACTGAGAAAAAATGTGGCGGTAAAGAAGTAATTATGGAATTTGCACTGGGTGCCATAGCAGTTGTTCTGGCAGTAGTGTTCAGAGATGAATTACAAGGTGTTATAGAAACTGTAGGGGCTACATTTTCAGGAAAGATTACTTCTTTGTTTGGTAGTTTTTAAGGAGTGATATGCTATGTCCTGTTTTTTTAAGACGAGAAAAGAAGGAAGTATATTTAAGATGTTTCCGATACTTTTGGGAATTTCGGCAATAACCGTACTTGCGTTGATGTTTTTTGGATTTATGAAAGACATGGATGTTAGGGAACAGGCTTCTTTTGTTGCAAGGGAATATATGTTAAAGATGGAATCAATAGGATATCTTGATAATTATAACTGTAATATGCTTATTAATGATTTGCAGGAAATAGGGGTTGAAAATATTAATCTGACCGGAAGTACGATTCAGGATGTTGGTTATGGCAATGAGATAGTTCTTGTAATTAATGCAAAAGCTCCGGTTACTGAATTTGAGATTACTGATGTTTTGGGAATGCAGGCGAACAAAAGAATGACGGATATTAGTATTGTGCGTAAGTCGACTGCAAAGAATTGAGGGTGCATCATCATCTCATTCTATGTCATGACACACTTTCGTTTTTTGTTCTGCGTAACGGTACATAAACAAGCAAAAAGACGCTTGTTAAGTACCGACGAGAACAAAGAGTCATGTCATATGAATGAGATGATGATGCACTGAAAAAAGGGAAATGATGTCATTTGCAACTTTCGTTTTTTGTTCTACGTAACGGTACATAAACAAGCAAAAAGACGCTTGTTAAGTACCGACGAGAACAAAGAGTCATGTCATATGAATGAGATGATGATGCACTGAAAAAAAGGAAAATGATGTCATTTACAACTTTCGTTTTTTGTTCTACGTAACGGTACATAAACAAGAAAAAAACGCTTGTTAAGTACCGACGAGAACAAAGAGTCATGTCATATGAATGAGATGATTTTTTAACGATTTATGGGGGGATTGGATGGAGGATAAATGTAAAGGCGGTATTGAATATTTAAGTGCAATTATGTTGATTTCTCTTGCCGGGATAGTTCTTATGTATATTATTTCGTATAAGGAGATTAAGCAGTATCAGTATTCGGTGAAGGATAATCTCGATAGTGCGTGTCTGGCTGCTGCCTGTGCTGATTTATCTGTGTATGAGAATGAAGCAAGGGTTGAGATTAATTATCAAAATGCTAAAGATAATTTTTTTGATACACTTATGCAAAACATGAAACTTGAAGATGATTTTACTGTGCCGGAAGGAGAAATATATGACAAAATAACAGTTCACAGATTTATTGTATACAATATTTCCGGTGACATGATTGAGATGCATGATTACAAAGACGGATCAAATTACAGCTATAGTTCAGGGGTTATTAATGCGACCCCGCTTATGCCAAATGGAGAACGGATTGATAATTGTACTGTTTATGCTGATATTGGTATGGAAGTTCATTCATTTGCAGGGATTAATAAATATGTTCATGTTATTTCCAGCGCAGATATTGTTGAAAACAGATAGAAGGGAAGGGTGTTATGAAAATAAAGAAGAAGACAATATTAATACCTTTTGTTATTGTTGTTGCGATTTTAACAATTGTTATACTTAACAAAACGGGTTCTAAATACGAGGTGTTTATATCCAATCAATATATTAAAAAGGGAACGGTGATAGATGCTGATAATGTAGATGATTTATTTGAAAAGAAGGCGGTAAATAAGGATATGGCATCTGAAAGTCTTATAAGCGACAGAAAGAGTATTATTAACAAAAAAGTAATAGCAGATCTCGACAATAACACTCTTATACAACAGGGATTTTTAGAAGATAAAATGTATTCTGTTGATAAGATGAAAAGTCCTGTCACTATGGGGATTAAAGCTGCAGATATCTCAGAAATCGTCTGCGGAAAAATACGTGAAGGAGACATTATTGATATTTCGGTGGTAGAACAGATTTCAGGCAAATGTATTGATGTTATTAGAAATGTATACGTAGCCGGTTGTTACAATACGGATGGAACTTTGATAACGGATGATGAGGATGTTGCATCATTTATTAATGTTATGGTTGAAAAGGATGAGGAGCAGCGTCTTAATGAGATGTTGGCAAAAGGAATTATGAAAATATGTAAAGTGGGTGAGTAAAATGGTGAAAGTAATACATAAAATGCTGATGCTTTGTTTTATTTCATTAATAGTTATGCCGGGATACTCTAAAGCAGGAACATATGACAATGCATATACCTATTATGATAAGTTTTGTAAAAGTAGTTCTGATATAGCAAAGCTTAATTCGTCCGACGGTTACATTTATTTTTGTTCCAGAGGAACTACTGCTACAACGTCAGTGAAGTATAGAACCATTGGCTACAAGATTTCCATAGAGATAGACGGAAAGGAAGATTCAGTAGAAGTTAAATTAGGCGGAACATATGTAAAAAATGTATCAGAGGTTAAGAAAAATGGGTATACTTATGTGCTCAGACGAGTAAAACACAGTAAACTTAATTCATTGTTTAACGGCAATAAAAATATAACATGGAATAAAATATATCAGAACAGTAATCGGTACCGTTTCGATGCGATTATGACTATTGTGTCAAATGGAGAAGTACTCTGTGGAAAAGTTTCTGAATCTAATGATTACAGGAAGATAACAGCAGAAAATAATACATACATGTATAGAACTTTAAAAGGAATAAAAAATGCAAGGCAATGGGCTAATCCTGAGGAACTTGACAGTTTTTTTAATAAGAATGTTGTGTTTGATGCTTGCAATGATAACATACGAATTAATTATATGGATGTTGAGAATACAGATAATGTGTATCCTTGTGATGGCAAGTATTATGTAAAAAATAACAGCTGGGTAAGTATTGATATGCAGGCATATATGAAAGATACTACTGCTGCCGACAGATATTTTCATCCAAATTATAATATGTACAATATAAGTGGTTGGGGAAATTCTCAGAAATTTTATATATCTCAGGGAAGCAGTTCTTCCGGTTGTAGGCCCGGCAAATTCTATGAATCCGGAAGCGAAACAAGCCCAATATCATATTTTGATTATAATAAGAGTAAAACCAGTGGAAGAAGCGAAAGTCTTACATATTACAATTCCTGCGGTAAATTATATGTGACTGTTGCTGATGGAGAGTCAATTGATGTTACTCCGGAGGCAAGAATATATTACGATTCTATTTATCCTATAGATAATTCTGATAAAGATAACATGTGCGATAAAGTTAAAGCAACCAAATTAAAAAAGTCATTTATTTCAGATGGAGTATCACCGGAAATATATGTGGATACATATATCAAAGAATTTGGAAGAGTGGATGTTCCGTTTACGGTTACAGATATCGGTTCAGGTATTAGAAGTATTAGTATGTATAATAGTAGTAATCAACTGATATGTGAAAAATATTATAACAACATTCGGCAAACGGTAGTAGAATCAGGCGGTGATTTTTGTGTTAATGCAGGAAGCAGCGATACTTATTATATAATCGCCATTGATAATGTGGGTAATAAAAGTATAAGTAATCATTTTTCTTTTCTTGTTCCAAGAGCCTATATTATTAATACGGGAATGACTCCCGGACGTAACGGGTATAATTGTCATAATGTTTGGGCTCGTGTATATGGCGGTAATTCGGAAATAGCTTCTTTTACTGTTATGTCTGACGAAGATGAGAATCCCTACGGAGACAGAATTGTGCTGGTTAATAAAAGTGTTATGAGCCATACTCTGACTTCGGGTTTAAGGGAGTATTCTTATTCGGTTGATCCAACTTCTTTTCTTGAAGGTAAGCCTGACGGACAATATAATTTTCAGGTTATTTCCGGTGGGAAATATGTATCTTCAACTCCGGGAACGTTTACAATATTAAAGGATAAAACTAAACCCAAGATAAAGTATTCAACTAAAGGTAACGCTGACTGGTGGTATAACACAGACGTTTTTTTTACAGTAAACACAACAGATAATTACAGCGGTGTAGATAATTGTAGTGTTTATTGTGATGGTGAGATTATGTCAGGTGCTATGAGTCAGCAGGAAACGAATGAATCAATTAAGGGTACGTACAGAATTGAAGAAAGCGGAGAACATTCAATTGATATTACGGCCATTGACAGAGCCGGTAATGAGGCCGTTTATGAGAGTGGAATTAGGATTGATAAAATACGACCGTTTATTACTTTGCCGGATTCGTTAGAAGGATGTGATAAAAGTAATGAAAAATGGGTTAATAAAGCAATGTTAAAACAGCCTATATTGTTAAGTGACTCATTGAGCGGTTTTGATTATTCGGGCACTTGGTTTAATTTATTAGAAGATGTAGACGGAGGATGCAGTACAATTTCTTTTCCTAATGCGTATGAGACCAATCAGGTTGATGACAAAAATGCAGAATTCAGGTTTTCAGATGTGTATATTAATCAGTTATCCAGTGGCAGTTACAGGTATTTACCCGAAATATATGATTATGCAGGCAACAGATTTTTTTCTAATCTTTATATTAATCTGGATGTAGACATTCCAATAATATCAACTGCCGTTACCGGTGGATGGGATAAAGAAAAGTTAAAAGGAAAGGTTATTATTGTCGACGAACATTCGGGTATTAATAGTGTTGTTATAACTTGTAATGATGAAACAATCTTTTCGGAATACGAAATTGGAGGAGTATATCGTTATCAGGATATTGATCTTACGGAATATGCAGCAAAAAATATGGATATTCACGTAATCGTAACAGATATGGTTGGTAACCGTAATGATTGTAAGTTGGAAGCTGATTATAAAATACCCGGAAATGATATTGAAACAATAGGAAGAAGAATTCGTACAAGATTGCGAAACAGATAAAAGATAGGAATGTATTCTTGAACGGGATTTTCATATGCCTGAGGAAATGTTAATGGGAATTATTATTAATGAATGGTTTATAAGGAATATTAAACCGTCAATATCAGATAGAAGTAATTACTTTTTCAGGTTAATTATATATTTGATATCTGTAAGTTGTATAATATATGTTATAGTGGGATGCTACCGGGAAGAAGATAAGATTACAACTGTGATATGGTTGTATTATAACGTGATATTATGTCAGTTAGCATATGTCGATTATTACACAGGTTATGTATATCTGTTTATGCAATATCCGGGATTAGGACTATACATTGTATCTTTGATAAGATTAGTATGTGTGTCCTGTAATGCTGCAATGATTTTACTATTTCTTCTGTTTATCAGTTTAGTGTTTTTGTTGTTAGGGAAACGAAAATATATTGGAGAAGGGGATGCGGAAGTTCTTGCAATTGTATATGGAATTAATTATATGAGTATTTGGAATATTGTAAACTTTTATGAGGCATTATTATATGCACTAATATATTGGAATACAGTAATGATTTTATTTGTAATGAGATACAGAAAGAAAATAGATTGGAAAAAGTTTAGACTTTGCAAGCCGTATCCGCTTGTACCCAGTATATATATGACTAATATAATTGTCTTTACAATTGTTTCTCTTTAAGATAAACTGTACATGCCGTACATTGTTAATGTAGGAATGTTTATTATATTATATTGATAGGTAAAAAATTGAGAAATACATAAAAACAAAAAAGCGGGTGTTGTTTATGACAGAAAAAGAGTTTGTTGAATTAGCTGACAAAGGAATAGTAGTTCTTGACGGTGGTACGGGTTCTATGCTTCAAGCGGCCGGAATGCCGGCAGGAGTTTGCCCTGAACAATGGATTCTTGAGAACAGGGAAATAATGCTTGATATTCAGAGACAGTATATAGAAGCAGGAAGTAATATTATTTATGCTCCGACCTTTGGTGGTAATCGTGTCAAGTTGTCAGAGTATGGTCTTGAAGGGGATATTGAAAGGATTAATAAGGAACTTGTAGCAATATCTCGTGAAGCTGTTGCCGGTAAAGAAGGTTGTTATGTTGCCGGTGATATTACAATGACCGGGGAACAGTTATATCCTATCGGAACAAGAACATTTGAAGAACTTGTAGAGATATATAAGGAACAGTTGAGTTATTTGTACGAAGCAGGAATTGACCTTGTTGTGGTTGAGACTATGATGAGTTTACAGGAATGCCGTGCTGCTTTGCTGGCTGTTAAAGAAACTTCAGATTTGCCTGTTATGGTTTCTCTTTCGTTTAATGAAGATGGGAGAACCTTATATGGAACAGATCCAAAGACCGCAGTAGTTGTTTTACAGTCCATGGGTGCGGCAGCAGTGGGGGCAAATTGTTCAAGCGGTGCAACTCAAATGCTTAATATTATAAAAATGATGAGTGAGGTTGCTACAATACCTATAATTGCCAAACCTAATTTTGGTATTCCTGCGCTTGAAAATGGTAAAACAGTTTATAATTCTACGTATGAGGAATATGAAACCGGGGTAGCAAAATTATTTGATGCGGGAGCAACAATTCTTGGCGGATGTTGCGGAACCGATCCTGAATGCATAAGACGTGTTAAAAAATTGGCCGATTCTGTTAATTCAAATGAACTGTCAGAAAAGCTTAAGTCGTTAAGAGGTATTGCATCACAAAAAAGGATACTGTCATCAGAGAGAAGTTCTGTTGATATTTCGGATGGCAGAAAATTATATATTATTGGTGAACGTATTAATCCTACGGGAAAGAAGGACTTACAGGCAGAACTTAGAGAAGGTAATCTTGACATGGTAGTTACTTTTGCTGAGGAGCAGGAGGAGTACGGTGCAGATATTCTTGATATTAATGTTGGAATGAATGGTATAGACGAGAAAGAAACAATATATAATGCTGTAATGACTGTATCGAGTGCGGTAAATCTTCCGTTGTCAATTGATACCAGCAATGTTGATGCAATGGAGTATGCTATCCGAAATTATCCGGGTCGTGCTCTTATGAATTCAATTAGTCTTGACCTAAATAAAATGGACAGGCTTTTGTCTATTGCAAAAAAATACGGTGCAATGTTTGTATTACTTCCGTTGTCTGAAGAAGGTTTGCCAAAAGATCTTGATGAAAAGAAGAATATTATAGACACTATAGTTGCGGCAGCAGATAAATACAATATTCCGAGAAAGGATATAGTTGTAGACGGTCTTGTAACAACTGTGGGTGCCAATAAAAATGCTGCTCTTGAAACACTTGAAACAATAAGATATTGTTCGAATGAACTTGGAGTATCAACTGTTTGTGGTTTATCTAATATATCATTTGGACTTCCTGAAAGGTCATTTGTCAATTCTGCGTTTATAGCACTTGCAATCAATGCCGGATTAACAATGGCAATAGCCAACCCAATGCAGGAACTTCTTATGAATACCGTTTATTCAACTGACCTGCTTATGGCAAGAGAAGATGCAGATGTAAGATATGTTGAAAGAGTTACAATATTTAATGAAGAACATAAAAGTGTTGTGAAACGGAATACGGATCAGCAGTTAAAACAAGATTCAGTGGATACAAAATCTGCGACCAATGAGAATAATGTTGTCAATCAGGATTTAACAGACCCTGTAATATATGAGGCTGTTCTCAAAGGAAGAAAAGACCAGATAGTTAATGATGTCAAAGCTGCTCTTAACCATCTTACTCCTGAAGAGATTATTAACGGGGCACTGGTACCTGCTATAAATAAAGTGGGTGAACTGTTTGAAAAGGGCAGATATTTTCTTCCACAGCTTATGAAGAGTGCTGAAGCGATGAAAACAGCTGTAGATTATCTTGAACCCCTTCTTGAGCAGTCGGGAGAAATAAGTCAAAAAAATGGCGTTGTAGTTATAGCAACAGTCAAAGGTGATATACATGATATCGGCAAGAATTTGGTTGCAATTATGCTTAAAAACTGTGGATTTGAGATACATGATTTAGGAAAAAATGTGGAAGCTGAAGATATCATTGCTGCGGCTACAGAATATGATGCTGATATTATTGGATTATCTGCTCTTATGACGACAACAATGATGGAGATGAAAAAAGTTGTGGAGCTTGCCCGCACTAAGAATATCAAGGCAAAGATTATGATAGGCGGAGCCGTTGTAACGGATGATTTTGCAAATGAGATAGGTGCCGATGCATATTCAAAAGATGCCGGAGAAGCGGTAAAAGTTGCGACCACACTTGTTAACGGAGGAACAATGAATGGGTGATATAACCGTTATTATTCCTGTGTTTAATCCGGGAGAATCGTTAAAAACATTAATTCATAAATTACTTAGTCAAACTATTGTGCCATATAAGATTATTTTACTTTGGACAGTGCCTGAAACAAGCAGTATAAATGAGTGTGATTCCGATTATAAAAGGATGTTAGAACATATAAGCACTATAGATAACATAGACATTGTTCATGATTTGGACATGACTTCTAAAATATCTGTAGAGTATATTATGCAGAGAGAGTTTGACCATGGCGGTACAAGAAACCACGGAATGTCTCTTGTGCAGACCGATTATGCGGTTTGTATGACCCAGGATGCGGTTCCGTATGATAATTCTCTTTTTGAGAATCTAATGAATGCATTTGCGGACGAAAGAGTTGCGGCAGCTTATGCAAGACAGCTTCCAAGGGATAATGCCGGATATATTGAGCGCATTACAAGGGAGTTTAATTATCCTGATAAAGACAGAATTCAAAATAGTGATACATTAAATGAACTTGGTATTAAGACTTATTTTTGCTCGGATGTGTGTGCTATGTACAGTGTGAAACGATATAATGAATCAGGCGAGTTTGTAAAAAAGACTATATTTAATGAAGATATGCTTATGGCAGCTGCCCTTATTGAAAATGGTTATTCTGTAAAGTATGTGGCAGATGCAAAAGTGATTCATTCACATGCTTATTCATACATGGAACAATACAGAAGAAATTTTGACCTTGCAGTATCACATGTGCAGTATTCTTACGTATTTGATAAGGTTCCTTCGGAAGGAGAGGGAATAAAACTTGTGCTTACTACATGTAAAAGATTAATAAAGTCCGGAAGAATATATTTGATTCCGGATTTGGTTCTTCAAAGTGCATTCAAGTATCTTGGCTATAGGGCCGGTAAACGATACAAAAGTTTATCGACAAAAAAGATTATGAAAAAAACAATGAATAAACTGTATTGGACAGGAGTTGAATGATGGGAATATGCAGGAAAATGATATCAAATATAATAAGAAAGAAGCGAGAAGGAAAAAGCTTAGGCGTAAAAGGCGTATTTTCCGGTGTTTTGTTATTATTTTGCTTGTTTTATCGGCTGTTGTGGGAAATCAGGCAGCGGCGTTCAAGTGGAAACTTCAGAATACACTAAATCTTGTGAACAGAGACAGTTCTGTTGATCTTAAGGAAATAGAAAAAAAATATCTTAACGGCGAATCGTCTGTTTCGGATGATTCAATTATTAATATATTACTTATCGGTGCAGATAAACGTGAGTCATGGAATGAAGCCGGTCGTTCGGATTCGTGCATGATTGCTACAATTGATATGAAGCATAAGAAGTTGAAGCTTACATCATTAATGAGAGATATGTATGTTGATATTCCGGGTTACGGAAAACATAAATTTAATGCGGCTTATTCTTATGGCGGTGTTGACTTATTATATAAGACAATACTTTCTAACTTTGGATTTAAGGTTGAAGGATATGCTCTTGTTGATTTTGCTGCATTTAAAAAGGTAATCAATGAACTCGGCGGTGTGAAAATCAAGTTGACAGATGCTGAGCATTCATATCTTATGAGTGCATATCACAGAACTTCTGTGCTTAAATTGAAACCGGGTATTAATAATATGAACGGAACCCAGGCTCTTGCATATTGCAGAATAAGACAGGATATTAAGGGTGATTTTGGCAGAACGGAAAGACAACGTTACGTCATTGGACAGATTTTTACCAAAATGAAAACCCGTCCGTTAAGTAAGTGGTATGAGACAGCAGAGGTAATTTTGCCTGAAGTAACAAGTGATCTGACTGCTGAACAGATTATGGATTACATGACAAATGTTATTTTGATGGGAACGACAGAGATTAATCAGCTCAGAATTCCTATTGATGGTTCATTTTCTAATGAAAGTGTTAATGGACAGGATGTGCTTGCAATAGACATTGAACAAAATGTAAGGGCATATAATGAGTTTGTTTTTGAGAATTTAGCACTTGACACTCACTCACATAATTAGTATACTTTGATTTAATAGTTTTAACGGCTGTGAAGGGGAGGAGTACATATTGTACCAAAGCCAAGAGATGAGACGGTTGGTGCGAGTCTTAGTGAGGACAGTATGGAAGGTAGCCTCGGAGCTTTGAACCGAACAGTGTGATATGGAATTTTGTGTGGTTGAGATGACATGTTTTGGATTGGTTTGTATATTAACTTGTTTCTTAATCAAGATTTTCGTTAGATTTATTGATATCCGATCATACTAAGTAGACTTCAACGGATTTTCCGCACGTTATAGCGGAAGCGGTATACAGATGATGAAACTGTATTTAATGTCGTCGTATTTGATATTATTGGTACTCGATGTTGTTGGATTAGATTTTATTGAATATGATGTCACTATGTTTTATATTTTTTGTTTCATTCGTTTAGTACCGGCTGAGTGCAGAATTTATTTCTGAAGTTAGGTGGTAACACGGACTCGTACAGTTCGCCCTAGATGGATTAGTCCATCTGGGGCTTTATTGCATCTAAGGGGTGTTTGTGATTACGGGTATTGTCATTTGTAGTATTATACTATATATTTATTAATCTATTTCAGAATATGGTTTGTGCCAACTGACTTTTGGTAATAAAATGCTGCAGTTGTTTAATGTGTAAGGTGTGGTTGTAACATCATTACATGTTATAATAAAATGATAATAATTTTCTGTGAAAGAGAGGACGATAATATGAAAAGTGATAACGTGAAAAAAGGTATAGAACAGGCACCACACAGGTCTTTGTTCAATGCACTCGGACTTACCCCAGAGGAGATGAAGAGACCGCTGGTTGGTATTGTAAGTTCGTATAATGAGATAGTTCCGGGTCATATGAATATTGATAAGATTGTTGAGGCAGTCAAGTTAGGTGTTGCAATGGCAGGCGGTACACCAAGAGAGTTTCCTGCAATAGCTGTTTGTGATGGTATTGCAATGGGACATGTGGGAATGAAGTATTCGCTTGTTACAAGAGATCTTATTGCAGATTCTACGGAGTGTATGGCTATGGCTCATCAGTTTGATGCGCTTGTAATGATTCCAAACTGTGATAAGAATGTTCCGGGGCTCCTTATGGCTGCTGCGAGACTTAATATTCCGACTGTGTTTGTAAGCGGAGGTCCAATGCTTGCAGGTCACGTTAATGGAAAGAAGTCAAGTCTTTCAAGTATGTTTGAAGCTGTAGGTTCACATGCTGCCGGTCTTATGACTGAGGAGGAAGTTTGTGAGTTTGAGAATAATGTTTGTCCTACCTGTGGTTCATGCTCAGGTATGTATACAGCTAATAGTATGAATTGTCTTACCGAAGTTCTTGGAATGGGACTTAAAGGAAACGGAACTATTCCGGCAGTATATTCGGAACGTATCAGACTCGCGAAACATGCCGGTATGAAGGTAATGGAATTATTAGAGAAAAATATACGTCCAAAGGATATTATGACAGAAAAGGCTTTTATGAATGCTCTTACAGTTGATATGGCACTTGGTTGTTCAACAAACAGTATGCTCCATCTTCCTGCAATTGCTCATGAGGCCGGAGTTAATCTTAATCTTGATATTGCCAATGAGCTTAGTGCTAAGACTCCTAATTTGTGCCATCTTGCCCCTGCAGGTCATACCTATATAGAGGAGCTTAACGAAGCCGGTGGCGTTTATGCAGTAATGAATGAGCTTAATAAAAAAGGATTGATATATACAGATATTATGACAGCTACCGGAAAAACTGTTGGTGAAAATATTGAAGGCTGTATTAACAAAAATCCTGAAGTTATTCGCCCAATTGACAATCCGTACAGCGAAACGGGCGGAATCGCAGTACTTAAAGGTAATCTTGCACCGGATTCATGTGTTGTTAAGCGTTCGGCTGTTGTGCCTGAGATGATGGTTCATGAAGGACCGGCAAGAGTATTTGAATGCGAAGAAGATGCGATTACTGCTATCAGAGGCGGTAAGATTAATGCCGGTGATGTAGTGGTTATCAGATATGAAGGACCAAAAGGTGGTCCGGGAATGAGAGAGATGCTTAATCCTACATCTGCTATTGCAGGAATGGGACTTGGTGCATCAGTAGCTCTTATAACAGACGGAAGATTCTCCGGTGCATCCAGAGGAGCTTCTATCGGTCATGTATCACCGGAAGCAGCTGTGGGTGGTCCGATTGCCCTTGTTGAAGAAGGCGATATTATTAAGATTAATATTCCGGCCAACACAATTAATGTTGATGTTTCAGATGAAGAATTAGAAGCAAGAAAAGCTAAGTGGCAGCCTAAAGATGCAAGTCATATTACAGGATATCTTGCAAGATACAGAGAGCTTGTTACTTCTGCTAATACAGGAGCGATTCTTAAGACTCCAAGATAATATAACGTAAGAGAGATTTGTAAATAAGTTTGCAATTAATATTATAGAAATGAGGGAAATACTATGCAGTTAAATGGAGCTCAGATAGTTATAGAATGTTTACTTGAGCAGGGTGTTGACACTGTTTTTGGATATCCTGGAGGAACAATTCTTAATGTTTATGATGAATTGTATCAATATCAGGACAGAATTAATCATATTCTTACTTCTCATGAACAGGGAGCTGCTCATGCTGCTGACGGTTATGCAAGAGCAACCGGAAAAGTTGGTGTATGTATGGCTACCAGCGGTCCGGGAGCAACTAACCTGATAACAGGAATTGCAACAGCATATATGGATTCAGTTCCGCTCGTTGCTATTACTTGTAATGTAGGAGTAAGTCTTCTTGGTAAGGATAGTTTTCAGGAGATAGACGTTGCCGGAGTATCAATGCCTATAACTAAGCATAATTTCATTGTAAAAGATATTAATAATCTCGCTGACACAATCAGACGTGCTTTTACAATTGCAAAAACCGGAAGACCGGGGCCTGTTCTTGTTGATATTACCAAGGATGTAACGGCTAACAAATGTACATTTGAGAAAAAAGAACCTGTTGTAGTTGAGAGAAGTTCTGAGCTTATAGCAGACAGTGATATTGAAAGAGCAGTAAAAGCGATTAAAAAAGCTAAAAAGCCTGTAATATTAGTTGGAGGCGGTGTTGTTATTTCCAAGGCAGATAATGAACTTGCTGAGTTTGTTGAAAAAGTAGACGCGCCTGTATGTGATACTCTTATGGGAAAAGGAGCCTATGATAATACCAAAGATAATTATATGGGTATGCTTGGTATGCATGGTACTAAAACTTCGAATTTAAGTGTGTCAGAATGTGACCTTCTGATTGCAATAGGTACCCGATTCTCTGACCGTGTAATAGGTAATTCAAAAAAATTCGCTCATGATGCAAAGAAGATTCATATTGATGTTGACCCGGCAGAGATTAACAAAAATGTGCGTGTAGATTACAGCATAATAGGTGATATAAAGGAAGTGCTTGTTAAACTTAATGCTTGCCTTGAAAAACAGTATCACAAAGAATGGATTGACAAAGTAACGGCACGTAAAAATGCACTTCCGATGAGTTACAATAAGGATAATCTTACCGGACCTGAGATAATTGAGTATATCGACAAAGCAACAAATGGAGATGCAATTATTACAACTGACGTTGGACAGCATCAGATGTGGGCAGCACAGTACTATAAGTACAGAAAACCTTCAACATTTCTTAGTTCAGGCGGTCTTGGTACAATGGGCTACGGACTTGGTGCATGTATAGGTGCTAAGGTTGGTAAGAATGACAAACATGTTATTAATATAGCCGGTGACGGATGTTTCCGAATGAATATTAATGAGCTTGCAACAGCTTCGCGATACAATATTCCTATTATTCAGATTGTTCTTAACAATCATGTGTTGGGAATGGTTCGTCAGTGGCAGACATTATTTTACGGTCACAGATATTCCAATACAATACTTAATGACAAAGTTGATTTTGTTAAAGTATCTGAAGGATTTGGAGTAAAAGCATGTAAGGTTACAACCATAGAAGAGTTTAAGAAAGCATTCGATGAAGCACTTGCTCTTGAAGAACCTATGGTTATAGAATGTATAATTGATAATGACGACAAAGTATGGCCAATGGTTAAGCCTGGAGATTCCATAGAAAATGTATTCTCTCAGGAAGATTTAGATAAAAGGGATTGACAATTATTTAACATAGTCATATCATGGTAAAGGATAAAATTATTATTTAAGTTGGATAAATGTATCCACAGAAGGAGGAAAAAATGGGAAGAGTATATAATTTCTCAGCAGGTCCGGCTGTATTACCGGAAGTGGTACTTAAAGAAGCAGCAGATGAGATGATGGACTACAAAGGTTCAGGAATGTCAGTTATGGAGATGAGTCATCGTTCAAAGACATATGATGATATTATCAAGACCGCTGAGCAGGATTTAAGAGATATACTTAACATCCCTGATAATTATAAAGTATTATTCATGCAGGGCGGAGCATCAACACAGTTTGCTATGGTTCCAATGAACCTTATGAAAAATAAAGTGGCTGACTATATTATTACAGGTCAGTGGGCAAAGAAAGCATATCAGGAAGCATGTATGTATGGTAAAGCTAATGCAATCGCTTCATCAGAAGATAAGACATTTTCTTACATACCGGATTGTTCTGACCTTCCGATAAGTGAGGATGCAGATTACGTTTATATTTGTGAGAACAACACAATATACGGAACTAAGTTTAAGCAGCTTCCTAATACTAAAGGTAAGATTCTTGTATCTGATGTTTCTTCATGTTTCCTTTCAGAACCAATGAACATCAGTGATTACGGTATTGTATATGGTGGTGTTCAGAAGAACATTGGACCTGCCGGAGTAGTTATTTCAATTATTCGTGAAGATCTTATTACTGATGATGTACTTCCTGGCACACCAACAATGCTTAAGTTTAAAACTCATGCTGATAATGACTCACTTTACAATACACCACCTGCATACGGTATTTACATTTGTGGTAAAGTGTTCAAATGGATTAAGAGTATGGGTGGCCTTGAAGCAATGAAGAAGCATAATGAAGAGAAAGCTAAGATTCTTTATGATTTCCTTGACCAGAGCGAGATGTTCAAGGGTACAGTTGCTGAGGCAGACAGATCTCTTATGAATGTTCCGTTTGTTACAGGTGACAAAGACCTTGATGCACTTTTTGTTGCAGAAGCAAAGAAAGCCGGTCTTGAAAGTCTTAAGGGTCATCGTTCAGTTGGCGGTATGCGTGCAAGTATTTACAATGCTATGCCTAAGGCCGGTGTTGAGAAACTTGTCGAATTCATGAGTGATTTTGAGAAGAAAAACAAATAATATGTTGATGTATTATGCGGATTGATGAAAAGATTTGTTACTAAGTGTAATATTAAAAAATGAATTATAATAAGAAATAATAGAAAGAGGTATATTTTATTATGGCAAATACTAAGATTAAGTGCCTCAATCCAATCGCATCAATCGGATTGGATATGTTAGGTGCCGAATATGACATTATTGAAAATGTAGAAGAAGCTGATGGAATTCTTGTAAGAAGTGCATCAATGTTAGATATGGAGCTTCCTAAGTCACTTAAAGCTGTTGCAAGAGCAGGTGCCGGTGTTAACAACATTCCGCTTGAAAAATGTGCTGAGAATGGTATAGTTGTATTCAATACTCCGGGTGCTAATGCAAATGGAGTTAAGGAGCTTGTTATAGCAGGAATGCTTATGGCATCAAGAGATATTGCAGGAGGTATCAACTGGGTTCGCGATAACGCAGATGATGAAAATATTGCAAAATCATCAGAGAAAGCGAAGAAAGCTTTTGCAGGTTGTGAGATAAAAGGAAAGAAACTCGGAATCATTGGACTTGGTGCAATTGGTGTACTTGTTGCTAATGCTGCAAGTGCTCTTGGTATGGAAGTATATGGTTGTGACCCATTCCTTTCAATTAATAACGCGCTTAATCTTTCAAGACTTGTTCATATCGTAAAAGATAGAGAAGAAATATTTGCTAATTGTGATTACATCACTGTGCATGTTCCGCTTCTTGATGATACTAAGGGAATGATTAATAAAGACACAATAGATCTTATGAAAGATGGTGTTGTTATTCTTAACTTTGCAAGAGATATACTCGTTAACGAAGATGACCTTGCTGTAGCTCTTGAGTCAGGTAAAGTTGCAAAATATGTAACAGACTTTGCTAATCCAAAATCAGTTACTATGAAGAATACAATCATTACTCCTCACCTTGGAGCTTCAACAGCAGAATCAGAAGATAATTGTGCAATTATGGCTGTAGAAGAGATTAAAGACTTTATAGAAAACGGTAATATAAGAAACTCAGTTAATTATCCGCCATGTGATGCCGGTGTGTGCACAACTGCAGGAAGAGTAACAATTTGCCATCGTAATATACCAAATCTTATTTCAAGTATTTCAGGTGTATTCTCAGCAGTTGGTGTAAATATTGACCACATGTTTGATAAGAGCCGTGGTGATTATGCATATTCTATTATAGATATTTCATCACCATCAACTCCTGATATGCTTTCAAAACTTGAGGCAATTGAAGGTGTGCTGAAGGTACGTATTATTAAATAATTGTGCGTGCTTGCACCTTACACCAAATAATTTAAATATGATTTTTTAGGGGTGGAACAGACATTGGAATAACTATGTCTGTTCCATTTTAGAAATTACAGATAAATTACAGGGAGTTATTTATGAATTACGAAGAATGTATGGATTATCTTGAAGAAATTAACAACAATAATGGCATGATATTTGGCCTGTTTCCAATGAAGAATATGCTAAAATATATTGGTAATCCAGAAAAAAAACTTAGAATAATTCATATCGCAGGCACAAATGGGAAAGGTTCTACGGGAGCCTTTTTGTCAAGTATTCTTTCTGAGGCAGGATATAAAGTCGGGAGATATGTTTCTCCGTCTGTAGACGGATACAGAGAAAGAATTCAATATGAGAAAAATGGAATTAAGACATATATTTCAGAAGAAGAAGTTGCACGTTATTTAACAAGAATAAAAGAAACAAATGAAATACTAATGCCTGAAAACGAGCGTTCTCTGACGACGTTTGAAATGGAAACGGTTATGTCGGTTATGGCATTTTCTGATTGGAATTGTGACTATGTGATTCTTGAGTGTGGACTTGGCGGAAAAGATGATGCGACTAATGCAATTGATAATAAAGAACTCTGTATATTTACTTCAATATCAAAAGACCACATGAAGATTCTCGGTAATAGTGTAGAGGAAATTGCTTATAATAAGGCCGGAATACTTCGTAAGAATGTTAAAGCAGTAAGTGCTGTAATGTCAGAAGAAGTAATGAAAGTACTGAATAAGGTCGCAAAAGAATATTCTACAATAGTAGAACGGTGTGAGCATATTGGGAATTGTGTATTTACAATGGATGGAACTGATTTTCAATTGAATGGTGTTGATTCTAAGATTAGCGGAACCGGTTTTCATATTAATATGCCGGGAGTATATCAGCCTGAAAATGCAGCGTTGGCAATAAAAGCAGCATTAGTATTATTTGAGATGAATTCATATAATAATACAGATAACAATAATGATAATACTTTAGAAAGGAGATTTCCATATCCGTATATTGACATAATACGTAATGGACTAAAAAAAGCGGTTTGGCCAAAACGTTTTCAGGTTGTTCGAAGTAATCCCTATGTAATAATAGACGGAGCTCATAATGTAGATGGAATACGAAAACTCAAAGAAAGCATTATTTTGTTATGTACAACAAAAAAAGACTCCCTGTCTGATAATAAACCTATTGGAATAATGGGTGTGTTTGCTGATAAAGAAGTTGAAGCTATGCTTTGGGAGATAAAGGGTTTATTTGTAGAGATACACACAGTAACGGCGCCATCCCCAAGGGCTATGGAGGCAAATGTCCTTGCCGGACTGATTGATGAAATATGTGATACTAACGCAGTATCGCATGATAATATGACAGCTATGGAAGTTTGTGATATGCTGATTGAAAATGGAAATAATAATGATATTGTAATATTTGGCTCATTATCTCTTACATAATATTTTATTTTAATTTGTAAATATAATCTGTTCTATAGACTTTAGTGATATCAATATGTTATTATTACGTATTAGAGTGAGTCTTGAAATGGAGGCGTAATAGTTGGATAAAGACAAGATTGAACAGGCTGTAAAGTTATTGCTTGAGGGAATAGGTGAAAATCCTGATCGGGAAGGCCTTAAGGATACTCCGACACGGGTTGCAAATATGTGTGAGGAATTATTTGCAGGGCTGGGACATAATGCAGGTGGTCATCTTTCCAGAACCTTCAATGCCGATAACAATGAGATGATTATAGAAAAGGATATACAGTTTTATTCGTTGTGTGAACATCACCTTCTTCCGTTTTACGGTAAAATACATATCGGATATGTGCCTGATGGGAAGGTTGTTGGTATCAGTAAGCTGGCAAGAACTGTTGAAGTATACGCAAGACGTGCTCAGATTCAGGAACAGCTTACTTCCCAAATCGCTGATGATATAATGCGATATCTTGCGCCTAAGGGGGTAATTGTATATATAGAGGCAGAACATATGTGTATGAGCATGCGCGGAATTAAAAAGCCGGGAACACGAACCGTTACTTTGGTAGGGCGCGGATGTTTTGAAACAGATGACAGAATAAAAGATACATTTTTGCAGCTAGTCAAATAAGGTTGCATATTAATATGTTTATTCAATTGTCGCTAATAATAAATTAGATTGTAAATGTATATGCTGTATTGTTTTAATTATGCCGTGATAACTGTATCGTACGATTTTTTGTTTTTTGAAAGGGATTAATAAAGATATGAGAATCGGAAACAGGGATTTTAATACAGATAGTAAAACATACATTATGGGTATTGTTAATATGACACCGGATTCATTTTTTGACGGTCACAATTATAATGATGTTGACAGAGCGCTTGTCAGAATTGAAAAGATGATTAGTGACGGTGTCGATATTATTGATATTGGCGGAGAGTCAACAAGACCCGGTTATATTCCGGTAGGTGCCGGCGAAGAAATTCGAAGGATTATTCCTATAATTGAAGCTGTTAAGTTGCGTTTTGACATACCGATATCGGTCGATACTTACCGTAGCGATGTTGCAAAAACAGCTATTTCATACGGTGCTGATATGATTAATGATATTTGGGGTCTAAGATATGACGGCAATGTAGAAAGTATGGCAAATGTAATTGCAGATACAGGAGTTGCAGCCTGTATTATGCATAATAGCAGTGAAAGTATTTTATTGAATGGACAACCTGAAAAATATATCGAAAAAATTCAATGTCTAAAAAGGGAATTACAAGAATCTGTAAATATTGCGCTTGATGCAGGTGTAGATAAAGAAAGAATAATAATTGACCCGGGAGTGGGTTTTGCTAAAGATTATGATATGAATATGGCAGTAACTGCCAATTTAGAAGAGTTAAATGAACTTGGCTATCCGGTGTTACTTGGAACGTCTAACAAGTCTGTTATTGGAACGACGTTAGACCTTCCTGTAAATGAACGAATGGAAGGAACTCTTGTAACAACCGTATTTGCAGTTTTAGCAGGATGTAGTTTCATAAGAGTCCATGACGTTAAAAAGAATAAACGTGCTGCTGATATGGCCGCTGCGCTAAAGAATTACCGTAATCCATTGTGATTTTGTTGAAAAAAATGAAAGGAAGTGTAGGTAATTATGGATAGAGTTGCAATTAAGAATCTTGAGGTTTTTGCATACCATGGTGTAATGCCTGAAGAAAATATTGTTGGACAAAAGTTCATTATTTCTGTTGATATGTATGTTGATAATACAAAAGCCGTACGTGATGATGAAATAAACAAAGCTGTTAATTATGCCGAAGTCAGTGAGTTTATTAAAAGTTACGTTGAAAATCATACATACAAATTAATAGAAACTCTCGCAGAGCGACTTGCTGAACATATATTACTTACATTTGATCGTGTTTATAATCTTGTTATTGAGATAGCAAAACCATGGGCTCCGGTTCATATGCCACTTGATACAGTATCAGTTAAGATAGAACGTGGATGGCATATAGCTCATCTTAGTATCGGTTCTAATATGGGAGATAAAGAAGCGCATCTTGATAAAGCGGTTGCGGCTATTGATGATTGTCTTGGGATACAGTTGATGAGAGTTTCGGATTACATCGTGACTTCACCTGTGGGATATACCAATCAAGATGATTTTTTAAATGCAGCAGTTACTATAAGAACCTTGCTTTCTCCTCACAAATTGCTTGATACAATACATGGAATAGAAGCTGATGACGGAAGAGTAAGAGATATTCATTGGGGACCAAGAACAATTGATATTGATATTATTCTGTATGATGATTTGATAATGGGCGATGAAGAACTTATTATTCCGCATAAAGAAGCTGCCAAAAGGATGTTTGTACTGAAACCATTGGCTCAGATTGCTCCATACGCAATTCATCCTGTTTATAATAAAACGGTTCAGCAGTTATATGAAGAAATGATAGAGGCGGATAACTTAAAAGAATATGAGCCTCTTGATACCGGATTTTTTGCAATTGATATGTTGGATGTTAATGAAGACACCCGTATTGCCTATTTTGGTGTGGAAGGAACTTATTCTCAGCAGGCAATGGAAGATTTTTTTGGTGAGGGAGGATACGTATCCTATGCCCTTCCAAAGTTTACTGATGTGATGGAGGCCGTAAGTAGTGGTGAGGCTGATTACGGAGTTATTCCGATAGAAAATTCTTCAACAGGTGGCGTGACCGATATATACGACCACATGCATGAGTATGATATATATATTGTCGGAAGTCAGATAGTTAAAATTGAACATGCGTTACTCGGATTGCCGGGAAGCAGTATTGAAGATATAAAGACAGTATATTCGCACAATCAGGGGATTAGACAATGTGGTTCGTTTTTTGAAGCACATCCTCATATAACTCCGGTGCCGGTAAGCGACAGCACTGCTGCGGGTGCAAAAAAAGTATTAAGTGATAATGACTATACTCAGGGTGCAATAGCTGCAAAACGTGCTGCAAAATTATATGGTTTGCAGATAATAAAAGAGGCTGTAAATGACCTGACAAATAATCGTACGAGATTTGTTATTATTTCGGGTAAAAAACAGTACGTAAGTAATTCGGGAAGAATAAGTCTTAGTTTTGAAGTTAAACACGAGAGTGGTGCACTGTATAAAATGTTGTCACATTTTGCTAACTATGGTATTAATCTTGAAAAGATAGAATCAAGACCTATAAGACTCAGAAACTGGGAATACAGATTTTTTGTTGATATTGCCGGTAATCTTGGAATGCAGAGTGTAAAAAGCGCTCTGGCTGCAGTAAATGAAGTTGCTGACGGAATGAAAATATTAGGTAATTATTAGGTTGTGAAAAATTCTCAGTACTGGTCAAATGTATATTACAGCAATCCGGATTATATAAAATGGTCATATATAGAAGGCACATTATTAGCATAAAACATATGCAAGTAAAGAAAGTTTCACAATTGTCTTACGATATAATTACAAGGGGGAAACACAATGTTAAAAAAATCAATCAAAAAAACAGTCAGCTGCGTTCTTGCAGTTGCCATGGTACTTAGCCTTGCAACAATAAGTGATGTAAATGCAGCGAAGAGAGCAACACTTAAAACTAAGAAAATAGAATTGAAAAAGGGAACTTCGAAAAAAATTGTTATAAAAAATAAAAACAAAAAAAGAAGTTATACCTTTAAAAGCAACAGAACAAAGATTGCTAAAGTCAATAAAAAAGGTAAAATAACTGCTGTAAAACAGGGTTTGGCCAAGATAACCGTAAAAGAGGTATGGAAAGTGGGAAAGAAAACTAAAAACAGAAAAGTTGGCACCGTTAAAGTTACGGTGTTGCCAAAAGATAACGGCTCAACAGAGACTAATCAGCCGGCAATCGTACTAACACCAACACCAACACCAACACCATCAACACAGGTTCCAACAATATCACCGACCGAAACACCGGTAGAACCAACAATAATACCTGTAATCAATCTTTCATATGACACATTTACATATGACTTTGAAGAAGAAACCGCTGATTTTGCCGATGTTACAATTACTGATTCAGATAAGGCGGCAGGAACTAAGTCAGCAAAAGTAAACGGTACAACAAAACTTATGATGAAAAAACGTATCGGACACAGTGCGGTATGTAAGATTACTGCTGATGTTAAGCAGAATTCGGGAGAAACAAAAACACTTACAGTATCATATGACGGTACAAAACTTAATGATCAGTCATATGCTGAGTCATCAGACAACAAGGAGATTGCATCAGGTGAGTGGACTAACTGCATATTTAACATAAATGTAGACATGTATATGATTGACTGCAACATTGTATTTGATATGGAAGGAACAGAGTTCCTTCTTGATAATGTAGTGCTTGAGACACAGCCGTTTGAGGGCGCTGACTATAGAGATATGGTAGATAAGACGCTCATTCAGACGGGAAATGCCAACAGACTTAAGAAGGTAATGGAGAAAGCAGGAAGCGGCGAAGATGTTACACTTGCATTTCTTGGCGGTTCTATCACGGAAGGTTTCAATTCAAAAGACAGAACAGACAATAACTTCTACTGTTATGCGGAAGAAACATACAATGAGTTTAGGGAAGCATTTGGTGCAGGCGACGGAAGCAATGTTCATTTTATTAATGCCGGTATGGCAGGAACTGCATCTTCGCTTGGTGTAATCCGCTATTATAATGATGTGCTCGGACAGATGGAATACGGCAAATATCCTGATTTTCTTTGCATCGAGTATGTGGTTAATGACAGCGGCGAGTGCACTAACGGCGAGGGTATGGAAAGTATTATTCGTACGGCACTCAGTCAGGGAACGGCAGTGCTTCTTATGTTCTCCCATACAATTAATTACGAAACAGGAAAAGAAGATCATTACAGGCCACTCGGTGAGCTCTATGATATTGCGATGACAAGTATGAGAAGCGGCCTTACAACAGTTATTGATCAGTCTGACAAAGCAAACTCACCTGCAACGTTATGGTATTACGGCGGTGACAATCTTCATCCTGATTATCCGGGTGATGCTTATATGGCAGACGCTATCATGAACGTATTTTTCAAAGCACTTGAAGATACAAGCGGTGAAGAACCAAATGATGACATTGCAGGTATTACACCAAAATACGGCAATGCATTTGAAGGAATGAAGATGCTTACAAGCAAGACTAATCCGGACGATGAAGATTCAGTTATATCCATTGATTTGGGAAGTTTTTCGGAAATTGACCAGGGCATGCCGACTCTCGCATATGAAAAAGGCGGAGAAAAAGGTGTGAAATGGTTTCCTAATAACTTCATGCATTCGTCAGGCAACGACAGCTTCAAGGCAACTATCAGATGTAACAGCCTGATGCTTGCGCATAAGATTACTTCAGATAATTCTTACGGTCAGGCAGAAGTATATGTTGACGGCGAGCTTAAAGCTACTATGAACTGCAACAATTCTTCAGGCTGGAACAATGCGGAAATGGTTGTAGTGTTTAAGGATGACCAGGTTGCAGACCATGAGATTGAAATCAAAATGAAGAGCGGAAATGAAGATAAAAAGTTTACAATTTATGCAATCGGATACGCCAATAAAGCTGAGTAAGCTACTTCCGGATTGCGGTTTCCTTATCGAAAAACGTTTTCTGTCAGCAAAAGGGGAATTAACATTGGCAATGAAATGCATGTCGATGTGTTCCTCTTTTGTTATTATATATTTTTTTTTAATACATGTAAGATTACATAGCATTTGACGTCTATATAGATGAAGGGAAAATCAATCCGCGGAAAGGAATGAAAAACAATATGGATGATAAGGATATAATTGAGCTTTATTTTGCGAGAAATGAGATGGCAATATCGGAGACGGCTGATAAATACGGCAATTATTGTACAGCGATAGCAAAAAATATAGTCGGAAATGACGAAGATGCCTATGAGTGCGTAAATGATACATATCTTAATACATGGGATGCCATACCGCCGACACGTCCATCGATTTTTTCTGCATTTCTTGCAAAGATAACAAGAAATCTGGCATTTAACATATACAGGCGGAAGCATACCAAAAAGCGTAGTGGCGGCGAGGTTACACTTGTTCTTGATGAACTTGCCGAGTGTGTTTCCGGTAAGGATAATGTTGAAAGTGAAGTTGAACGGAAGGAACTTATCAGTACGATTAATTCATTTCTTGAATCTCTTGAACCTAATAAAAGAAATATATTTGTCTGCAGATACTGGTATTCGGATAGTGTTAAGAATATTGCAACACGATTTAAAATGACGGAATCTAATGTTTCCGTGACATTGAATCGTTTACGTGTAAAATTAAAGGACTATCTTGCGGAAAGGGGATATGAGGTATGAAGAAAGAAGATTTATTTGAATCTATTGGTGAAATAAAAGATGAGTATGTTGAAGAGGCACATAAGGAATGTATTGTAAAGAAGAAAAGGAATAACGCATGGATGAAGTATATTTCTACAGTTGCAGGAATTGCTGCATTATTTGCGGTAATAGTGATATTTGGTAAATATGTTAAATACATGCCGGAAACTCGGAAAGATGAGATAGCAATACCTGAAAGCGAAATGGCGGATACAGATGTAATGCCTGAGGCAGATGATATGTCACCGGAATACGATGGAGATAGTGCCGATGAATCAGGTGAGTTATATGATAAAGAGGAATTTTCATTTTCTCTTACATGGGGATGTTATGGAGTCAGCTCTTATGACAGTAAAACAGGAAAGCTGATTAAAACTACTGACGCAACAAATCCGGAAGATTATGTGACTGATTATCAGCTTACGGATGAAGATAAAGAGTACTTTTATGATTTGATTTCGTTATTAGATATTAATTCATATCCTGATGAATATGATCCTGATAATGGCGAGTCGACACCGTCTATGACACTTATTCTTTCTGTAAATATTGATGGCATGCAAAAAACGATTAAAGCTGAAGATATTGCGCTTTCGTATGATTCAAGGAATAAAAAAGGACAACGATTTTTAGCTGTATGCGAAATAATTTGTGACAGATTAATGGCCACAAAAGAGTGGAAATCATTGCCTGAATATGAAAAATTGTATGATTAAATAAAAATGATATACAATAAATACTGGAGGTAGAATTATGAAAAAGATAAATAGCTATATAATAATGATAATAATGTTATGCCTGATGACAGCAGGTTGCACAAAAGAAAAGACCGAAACATTTACAGGCACGATTATTGAAAAGGGTGATTCCTACGTAGTTGTGGAACCATGTGCGGAAGAAGAGATAAGAAAGAGCGCTGATCAGATAAGTTTTGGAACTGAGCAGTTAGATAAAATGTTTTATGTTGGTGATATTGTCAAAGTGACATATACAGGCGATATTATGGAATCATATCCTGCGCAGATAAATGCAATAGCTTGGGAACTAATAGGTAGTGATGAAAATTATACTGCTGAGGATGAAAAACCTGTTATCTACCTTTATCCCGAAGAAGAAATAAAAGCATCAGTAAAACTTAAACTTGATGGAGAACTTACATGTACATACCCTTCGTATAATGAAGGATGGAACGTAACAGCATCACCTGACGGCACGCTTACAGATGCTAACGGACAGATATACAATTATCTATACTGGGAAGGAAGAACTGATGCAGAGTATGATTTTACAAAAGGATTCTGCGTAAAAGGAGAAGATACGGCATCATTTTTAGAAGAAGCTCTTGAAAAACTCGGATTGACAAGAAAAGAAGCCAATGAATTTATCGTATACTGGCTTCCGTTGATGCAGGATAATCCATATAACATTATATCATTCCAGACGGATGTGTACACAGAATCGGCAAAACTTGATATCACTCCGCAGCCGGATACGTTAATAAGAGTATTTATGGCATGGAAAATATCGGATTCATATGTTACAATTGAAGAGCAGAAGCTTGATGCTCCGCATCGAAAAGGATTCACGGTTGTTGAATGGGGAGGGGCAAAAAGCGTGAAGTAGTACAAATCATAATATAGTAGGAGAGTAAGAGTCATGCAATTAGTTATTATGACCGCGATAGGTGTTGGCGGGGCTACACTTGTTGGTGCAATAGTCGGATTGTTTTTTAAAAATGTTTCACATAAATTAAATGACATTATATTAAGTTTTGCGGCAGGAATTATGCTTGCTGCTGCTGTGATTGGTCTTATAATGCCGTCGGTTGAGATTGTCGGCAAAAGTGGTATATGGATTACGTTAGGCGGTATACTCGCGGGAGCAATTTTTTTAAATACGATGGACAGGGTTACACCGCATCTTCATAAGCTGACGGGAGTTGATATTGAGGAGCACAATAACAACAGAAATCTTGACGGAGCCTTGTTGTTCATGCTCGCTGTGGCAATTCATAATCTTCCGGAAGGGATGGCGGCAGGAGTAGGATTTGCCGGTGATGATACAGGGGCTGCACTGACAGTTACAGTCGGTATTATTATTCAGAATATTCCTGAGGGAATAGTGACTGTTTCTCCGTTAATTGCAACAGGAGTAAAGCAAAGTAGGGCATTTTTACTGGCGGCAATAACGGGAATGATAGAAGTTGTCGGAACGTTCCTTGGCTATTTCCTGGCGGGTGTTTCAGAAAATATACTTCCGTTTGCACTTGCATTTGCGGGCGGAACGATGCTTTATATTATCAGCGATGAAATGATTCCCGAGACACACAGTCACGGTTATGAAAGAATTGCAACGTATTCATTGCTTATCGGATTTATGGTGATGTTAGGAATAGCATGAAATAATATTCCTGATAAATAAAGGCTACAACACGAATACTATTATGATTATGATATAGTATTCAGGGTTGTAGCCTTTGTGCGTTAAAGATTATATGTTAGCATTTTATTGGTTCCGGATAATTGATTCCGAAAGTATCTACTGTAACAGATTTCATGGATTGTTCAACGATAGGCCTGTCACTATAATCGGTAGGACACTCTGCAATAGAGTTTACGACTTCCATACCTTCAATAACTTTACCAAATGCAGCATACTGTCCGTCAAGGTGAGGAGCATCTTTGTGCATAATAAAAAACTGCGAACCGGCAGAGTCAGGCATTTGTGAACGAGCCATAGAGATAACGCCGGCAGTATGTTTCAAATCATTAGTAAAGTCGTTAATTGCGAATTCGCCAGGAATAGAGTAGCCCGGTCCGCCAATACCGATACCTTCCGGACATCCGCCCTGAATCATAAAGCCCTTGATGATTCTGTGGAAAATAAGACCGTCATAAAAATTCTTTTGGATAAGTGATATAAAATTATTGACTGTGTTAGGTGCAACCTCAGGGTATAACTCGATTTTAATCACTTCATCAGTGTTAGTTGTAATTGTAACAATTGGATTATTAACTGCCATTACAATATCCTCGCTTTCTTCAAAAAAATGTAAAATATAATTTTATTAGATAAGTATATGTGAAAATATCAGTAAATGCAATGGTATATCCGATATATTATGTGGTTTTGTAAAAAATAATGATTGTAGTATATGGTAATATGTCACTTGAATGACAGATATTGCATTTGACAATAGGCCTTATTTTGTCTATAATCGTTATTTGATATTGTTATATCAAAAGTATAAAATGTTATACTTGTGTTCAGATATAAAAATATATGATTTTTGGTATCTTTTGGCAAGCCAACAGGAGATAATCGTAGCATTGTCTCGTTATCTTTGGTTGGTGGACATAGTGAAGTAGGAGTTGTGTATTGATTATTAATAAAATTGTAATACACAATATGGCGGAGCTATGTCTTAAACTCTTTAAAGTTTTCCTTTGGAGGTTGAAATATGGGAAAGTCTCATGTGAGTAAAGGTGTGTACCTTCGGTTCATTGCAATAAGGATTGCAATGGTTCTGTCTGACATATTACTCGTTAATTTTGCTTACATAAGTGCATTTTACATCAGATATTATGTTGCTTTTGAATTAAATGACATGGCAATACAGTATGTTGGTGCATTATATAATTTTGCCCCATATTATACGATATGTTGTTTGATTGTATTTTACTTTTTTAAGCTTTATAGCAACAGGTGGAAATATGCAGGATTTAAAGATTTAAACTGTATAATTTGTGCAAGTGTTGTAACCGGTATATTATACGTGGTAGGTTCACTCGTATTTTTTATGCGCATGCCGCTTAGCTATTATGTGCTTGGCGCACTTATGCAGTTTGCATTTATAACACTAAGCAGGTTTTCATATCGTATATTACGCATGGAAAGTAAAAACGTTAACATGTTTAAAAAGACGGCAACCGTTAATATAATGGTTGTAGGTGTCGGAGAAAGCGGACTGATTGTTATAAAACATCTGGAACAAGGTGGCAATAATATTGCAAAACCTGTATGTATGGTTGACTACAGAGAAGCAAGAATGAACTGTATGATGAACGGACTTCCGGTAGTTTTCGGAATTAACAATATCACAGCTGCCATAAAAAAGTATTCGGTAGAATGTGTAATACTTGCTGACGTTGCCATGCCGCACGAAATTCGTACTGCCGTAAAAAATATATGTAATGAAAATGACGTTGAAGTTCAGGATTTTTCATATTATATCCAGAATTCAACAGGAGTGGTATCTTTAAGAGGTTTACTTGAACTCGCAAAAGGAAATGTAGAACTCGTAAATGAAGGAGATAGCGATACATTTGAAAATGGAGAAAAAGCACTTATTTCACTTGATGGAAAATATGTTGTGAAATCAGTTGCATCTAATGGAGATAAGTTAGTAATAGAAGTCACAAAAGATATTCTTATTCCAAATGATGTGCACAGGGAATGGGTAGAGAAATATAAAAATGAAACCGGAGAGGATATAAGTTTCTTCTAATTAATATATCCGCTTCATAAGAGGAGCACAAAGAACATGTATAAGAGAAAAGATGACATAAAACCATTTGAATCAAAAGTATGGTTGGCATCTCCGACAATGCATGGCGATGAAATGAAATTCATGCAGGAAGCTTACGAAACCAATTGGATGTCAACAGTTGGAGAGAATATTAATGAAGTAGAACGATTAGCGGCAAAACAGTCAGAAGTTAACTATGCCGTTGGTCTGTCATGTTGTACTGCTGCACTTCATTTGAGTATAAGATTAGCCGGAGAAAAATTATATGGGACTCCACCTGTAGGACATGGGGCAGTTGAGGGAAAACGAGTTTTTTGCTCTGATATGACATTTGCAGCAACAATTAACCCTGTTTTATATGAAGGAGGAATACCTGTATTCATTGATACTGAAAGAGAAACGTGGAATATGGATCCTGTAGCCCTGGAAAAGGCATTTGAACAGTATCCTGATGTTAAGCTGGTTGTAGCAGCTCACCTTTACGGTGTACCTGCCAAATTAGACGAAATCGTAGAGATATGCCATAGACATGGTGCGCTATTTATAGAAGATGCGGCAGAGTCAATGGGAGCTACATATAAAGGCCGTCAGACCGGTTCTTTTGGAGACTACGCAACCATATCATATAATGGAAACAAAATTATAACCGGTTCCAGCGGAGGCTGTCTTCTTACAAATGACAAAGAAGCAGCTTCAAAAGCCAGAAAATGGTCCACACAGGCTCGTGAGAATGCATCGTGGTACCAACATACAGAAGTAGGCTATAACTATCGTATGAGTAATGTTATAGCGGGCGTGGTTCGTGGTCAGTATCCGTATCTTTATGAGCATATTGCCAGAAAGAAAGCTATATGGGAAAGATATAAAGATGGCTTCAAAGATTTGCCACTTCAAATGAACCCGTATGAAGAAGATAAAGCAAAACCTAACTATTGGTTATCTGCAATAATAATTGATAAAAAAGCAATGTGTAAGCAGGTTCGCGGTGAAAGCAAAGCTACATATGAACCTGAACCGGGTAAAAGTTGTCCTACGGAGATTCTGGAAGCTATAGCAAGTATTAATGCTGAAGCAAGACCAATATGGAAACCAATGCATATGCAACCAATGTATAGGATGCATGAGTTTATTGATAGAGAAGGAAACGGAAAACGTCGAAATAATGACCATATTTCTATTGGGGCGGATATTTTCCAAAGAGGTTTATGTTTGCCGAGTGATAATAAGATGACGCCGGAGGAACAGGATAAGATTATTAATGTTGTTCGAAGATGTTTTGGATAAATATGAAATACTACTATTATAAAGAGGTTTTTTATGAGTAAAACAATTTTAGTGACTGGAATTGGAGGACTTACTCCTCGTTCTATTACTGGTATTATTAGGGAAAAGCATCCGGATTATAGGATTATTGGATGTGATATAGAAAAAAAAGCTGTTGGTTTTTTTATGAAAGGCTTGTTGGATGAATATTATATTTGTCCTCGTTGTACTTCACCGGACTATTTCCCTTGGATTGAAAAACTTGTTGCTGAAAAATCTGTTGATTTTGCATTTGTTCAGCCAGAAGCTGAAATTGTTGAATGGGGGGACTTCTATGATAAGAATGGAAGGTTCCCTTGTCCTGTCTTTATGGGATGCAAACTATTATCGGAATCTCTTAGAGATAAGTCCATTATGGCAGAACTTCTTGATGGAACGGACTATATCCCTAAAACAATTAAGGTTACGCAAAAGAATCCACGATATGAGGAAGTAGAGAATATAATAGGATTTCCATGTTGGATTAGAGCAACTGAAGGAACTGGTGGATTAGGTTCTTTGAAATTGGAGGATTTAAGCAGTTATAAGAGTTGGTTATTTATTAATTCTCAAATTCCGGAATTTACTGTTAGTGAATTTTTGACCGGACGTCATCTTGCAAACGAAATGTTGTATTACAATGGCGAGTATATAAAGGGTGCTGCTCTTGAATGTGTTGAATATGTTATGGCTAATACCGCTCCCTCACATGTGACCGGAAATACGCATTTTGGAAGATTCCTTAATGAAAATCGTATAAATGCATTTTGTGATAGTTGTATTAAATATCTTGAAAAAAAACTAGGAATTACTGCCCATGGCATTCTTTCATTTGATATGAAAGAAGATAACCAAGGAAATATAAAGGTGACAGAGGTTAATATTCGTCACATGGCATATGTAGGAGTTATGTCTCGTGTGGGTTTCGACCTCATTGAGGATACGATTAATATTTTAGAAGATGGAAATGCTGACAGAGTTGAGAGAGATCAGTACCATCATTTTGAGAGACCATATATTTTTCTTCGTGACGTGGATGTTGAGCCAATTATTTTGGAGAGTGAAGAAATCTTCGATAGTAAAAATGCTGTTTTTGAAGTGTGAACAAGATAGGAAGAATGGATTATGTGGAAAGAAATAGAGAATAAGTATGGTGTAAAAAAAGGATTGTATGCACTTGTTTTGAAGAGAGTGATTGATTTCTTGTTTACTCTTGTTGGATTTGTTGTGATTTCTCCCCTTTTTTTAGTACTGTGTGTTTTAGTGCGTTGTCAATTAGGAAGTCCTATCTTCTTTAAACAAAAGAGAACAGGAAAAGATGAAAAGACTTTTGAAATGATTAAATTCAGGACTATGACTGATGCAAGAGATTTAGACGGAAATCTTTTGCCGGACACTGAGAGGTTTACCAAATTCGGTGATTTCATGCGTAGGTCTAGCTTGGATGAACTTCCAGAATTATTAAATGTTTTAAAAGGTGACATGAGTCTGGTCGGTCCGAGACCGCTTTATCCGTTTTATGTGCCGTATTATACTGAAAAAGAAAGTCTTAGACACTCTGTTAGAGGTGGAATTACTGGTCTTGCTCAGGTTAATGGCAGGGCATTGTGTAAATGGGATGACAGATTTACATATGATGTGGAGTATGTGAAAAATATAACTTTCTTTGGTGACATAAAAGTGTTGATAATGACAGTGAAAAAAGTTCTTGGGAAGGCGGATATTGGTGTGCCAAGTGTAACGGAAGAGGGCGGACTTCATATTATTCGTGAAGTACAAAGACCGGAAACGATTAAAAACATAGAAGATGATCCGAATATGCCAAAGTTTGTGCAGGGAGTAGAGTGATATGAATAACAGATTAGTTATTTTAGGTACAAATGAATATCAAAATCCTTTAATTATTCGTGCAAAGGAATTAGGATATGAAACTCATGTGTTTGGATGGAAGACAGGGGCTATTGGCGAGATAACAGCAGATGTTTACCATAATGTTAATATTATGGACTATGAAATGTTGTGGGAAGAAGTACAGAAAGTAGAACCTTGTGGTGTAGCATCTATTGCATCTGAGCTTGCTATGCATCCGATGAATTACTTACTTAGAAAGATGGGAATTCCTTGCAACAGCATTGAAACTGAAAAAATTGCCACAAATAAATATCTTATGAGATGTGCATTGCGTGACTGTGGAATAGATGGTCCGAGATTTACTTTAGTAGAGGACGGATTTAATCCGGATGTTTTAACTGAATTTGAATATCCGCTAATAATAAAGCCTGTTGATCTTAGTTCAAGTAGAGGTGTTATGAAGATTAATACTCCAGAAGAGTTGGATGAAGCAATTGATTATGCTATGAGTTGGTCAAATAAAAAACAGGCGATTATTGAAGAATTTATCGAAGGAAAAGAATATAGCGGCGAAAGTATTGCTTATAATGGACAATATAAGCTACTGGTTGTTACTGAAAAGTCAACAACTGGTGCACCACATTTTGTTGAGACAGGACATAAGCAACCAGCAAATCTTTCTTCTGAAATGTATAAAAAAGTTGAGGATACATTATACAAGGCATTTGCTGCAATGGATATTCAATATGGAGCTATACACCCCGAGTTCAGAATTACCAAAGAAGGCAGAATATGTTTTATGGAAATCGGAGCAAGAATGGGTGGAGATTGCATTGGTTCTGATCTTGTACCTATTTCAAGTGGATACGATTACATGGGGATGGTTATTGCTTGCGGATGTGGAAAAGAGCCAAGTTTTGAAAAAATCAATGAACCAAAAGAAGCTAGTATAAAGTATATAATTACAAAAGAAGATTTGGCAGAGTTTGAAAGAATTAAAAAAGAGGAACCTGATGTGATTACAAGACATAGTGAAATTAAAGCCCTCTCGGACAATCCGATTTTGAAAAGTGCTGATAGAACTGCGTATTACATTATGGCTAAATAAGAGGATAATTATGACATTATTAGAATTTTATAGAAACAAGTCATTTTGGTTTATAGATAAGATTAAAGGCGGAAAAGTGGCTTATTATTTTTCCTTGCTTAATAAATATGATAATTCAGATATTTCTGAAAAAGAAGTAGAAGAATTTCAAAATGATGAGCTGAAAAGATTACTCTGTCATGCGAGAGAGACTGTGCCTTTTTATCAGAAATATGATTCTGATGTATTAGTGGATTGGCCGGTAGTGAATAAGTTAGTTATTCGGAGTAATTATTCTGCTTTTCGTTCGTCAAGCTATAAAGATGATGAACTGATTCATATGTCAACGAGTGGTTCGACAGGTACACCATTTGAAAGTCTACAAAATGTTGAAAAAAAGAAAAGTGTAAATGCTGAGACTTTATTTTATAATGGAAAAACAGGATTTAGAATAGGCAGAAGAATAATCTATTTGCGTTCGGTAGTTACAGAGACTCAAAAATCAAGACTTCAACAGTTCG
Organism: Lachnospiraceae bacterium; assembly: GCA_015057405.1. Taxonomy (GTDB): domain Bacteria; phylum Bacillota; class Clostridia; order Lachnospirales; family Lachnospiraceae; genus V9D3004. The sequence goes on along the minus strand of SVEK01000001.1, from coordinate 120,128 downwards.
CACAGAATATATATTTGTTGGATTGTACAGATTTAAGTGATAAAGGAATAGAAGAAAAACTTAACTTTATAAAAAAGTATTCCAAACATTGTGGTGCAATGATGATGGGGTACTCTTCTACACTAGATGCGTTTCGTATGTATTTTGAAAGAAATGGATATGAGAAGGCGAAAGAGTGCAATTTATATGGCGTTGTTGGGGGATCTACAATGTTATATGACGAAACAAGAAAGGTGATAGAAAATGCATTTGGTTGTAGGTGTTTTTCCAGGTATGCAAATGAAGAAAATGGATTCTTGGGACAAGATGATAAAGAGAACAATGTATTTATTATGAATCGGGTGAATTATATTACCGAAGTATTGAAATTTGAAAAAGATGAACCGACAGAAATTGGAGAGCTTGGACGAATTGTTATCACTGATTTAAGAAATTATTCGATGCCGATGATTAGATACGATACCGGAGATGTAGGCGCATGGGTTAAAGTAAAAGGTTCTGAGCGACTTGCTATAGGTAATTTTGGAGGACGCAGTATTGATATGATCTTTAATTCTGAGGGTGAAGCTGTTTCGCCTCACTCTATATCGACAGCAATGTGGAAATTCAAAAATGTCCTGCAATATCAATTTGCTCAAATTGGAAATAATAAATATGAAATGCGTTTAAATGTAGTTGATAGTTTCGTGGCCGAAAATGAATTATTGCATGAATTGAAAAGCATTGTAGGTCAAAATGCTAATATTTCAATTAAGTATTACGATGAAATACCGGTATTGGCATCTGGAAAAAGGCGATATATTGTTAATGAATATGGAGCAAATAGAAAATGAAAAAAATAATGAATAGATGGAAACAATATGTAATTCCTTACTCAAAACAACATTCTATTCCTAAATGTGTCTTATTGATTGGATATTTATTTAATTATGTAATTTATCGATGCTCTATTAGAGATTATTTTACTCTGAATTTCCCATACCTTGGGAGAAGAGGAAAACATACTTTTATTACTGCAATAGAATGTTCAAAATATTACAGATTAAATAATGACAAAGAACAAATAAAGATTCTTGACGATAAAGAAGAAATGTTAAAATTCTTTGGGCCATATATTGGACGAGATTGGTGTGGACAAAAGTATAATAACACAAGAGAAGAGTACGAAACATTTTTAAGCAAAAATCCTAAATTTATACTTAAGCCACTTAATGGGAGTGGTGGACATGGAATTAAGTTAGAGACTTGCGATTCTGTTCCGGAAGGGGTATACGAGTATTGTAAAAAACATAATGCTTGCATTGAGGAGTTGATTATTCAGCATGATTCTTTGTCAAGATTGTTTCCTTATTCTGTGAATACTATTCGTATTTTTACGTATAAGTCAAAAGTTGTGGGTGCAGTTCTAAGAGTGGGAACTGGAAAGAGTTTTCTTGATAATGCATCTAGTGGTGGTTTGTTTGCACCGATTGATTTATCTATTGGAGTGGTGATTGATGGTGCTTTTACATTTGAGGTGACAGAAAAAGTAATTACTCACCCGGATACCAGAATAGTTTTTCCGGGATTTGTCATTCCATATTGGAATGAATGCAAAAAAATTGTTATGGAAGCTGCGGAATTGGTTTCTGGAATTCCACTTGTTGGATGGGATGTAGCGGTTACTAATGCCGGTCCGGTACTTATCGAGGCAAATAGCGAACCGGAAATACCATTGTTACAGATTCCGGCTAAAACGGGAATAAGAAATATTATAGAACTATAAACTAATAGGTGGTTTGCACATGATTTTTTTGGGTGATTTAGCTTGTCCTGAAGAAAGAATAGATTCTTTTTTGAAATGGACGAACAATGAGCAAGTATTTACAAATCAAACGGTTATTTTGAATTTTGAAGCTAATATTATTGATGATGTGTCTGAAAGAAAGAATTTGACACTTTATAACATAAGTAGAATAACAGGCATGTTTCCACATGCGCGAAAGGTGATTGTGTCGCTTGCAAATAATCACATGTACGATTATCCCGAAAAAATATTAAAAACCCAAAAAATCCTTGAAGAAAATGGAATAAGTTGTTTCGGATTGTACGAAGAAGGTGTAATTAAGCCATTTATTTTTGAAGAACATGGAGTTAAGTATGCTTTATTTGGACACTGCTGGAGATTATATACTAAGACTAACTCAAATAAAGAGAATAATGTCAGAGTAGTGGATTGTCCTTATGATGAATTTGTTGATGCAGTCCGTTGTTTCATTTCCAATAATCAGAGTATAAAGACATATTGTTTTATGCATTGGAATTACGATATGGAGAAGCTTCCGCTTCCAATGCTACGAAAACTTTCAAGGAAGCTTATTGATGTGGGTGCCTGTGCAGTAATTGGTGGTCATTCTCATCGTCCGCAAGGTATGGAAATATACAAAAATAAACCTGTAGTTTACTGTATGGGTAATTTTTTTCTTCCTTCCGGTATTTATTTTAATGGTAAACTTTGCTATCCTGAATGTTCTAAGGAAACTTATGCCGTTAATATTGATAATGATAAAACAGATATAATATGGTACCGCACAGATATTAATCAAAGCACGCCTTTAGAATTTGTATGTAGAGAGCCTCTTTTAGTTGGGGAAAAATGCGCAGAGTATTCTCCTTTTAGAGAAATGAATGATGCGGATTATTTATCCTATTTTGCAAAGAAACGTAATAAAAAGAAGCTTGTTGCAAAGTTTTCGCAATATTTTGGTGTAAGCTACCAATTAAATGAAAAATGGGCAATAGCCAGAGTGAAAATTATTCGTACGTTGAAAGGATTAATTAATAAATGAATATTTTATTTTTGGCGTTATCGTTTAGTACACGAGAACACAAAAGTTTTTACGAAGATTTACTTAGAGAATTTCAAAATAATGGCGATCAAATTTATGTTGCTTGTGCAAATGAAAAAAGAAGTACTGAAAAAGATGGCATAGAAATAAGCGATGAAATGGAAATACTTAGGATTCGAACAGGAAATATAACCGGAAGTGTTTCTATAATAGAAAAAGGCCTTTCGACAATATCAGTAGATGCATTGTTTAAAAAAGCCGTTTGTAAAAATTGGGGTAATATTAAGTTTGATTTAATTATCTACCCAACTCCGCCAATTACATTGGTAAATACAATAGAGTATGTTAAGAAAAAGACAGGTGCAAAAACATATTTGTTACTAAAGGATATTTTTCCGCAGAATGCTGTTGATTTAGGCATGATGAGTAAAACCGGTGTGAAAAGTTTTATTTATAAGTATTTCAGGGCGAAAGAAAAAAGACTATATCATATCTCTGACTATATAGGTTGTATGAGTCCTGCAAATTGTGAATATGTTATTAAACATAATCCTGAAATTGACAAGGACAAGCTGGAGGTGTGCCCTAATTGTGTTGTGCCAAATGAGAAAAAAATAATTGAAAAGGATTTGGTTGTTGTTAGAACCAAATATGGAATTCCGACTGATAAAAAAGTATTTGTTTATGGCGGGAATTTGGGCAAACCCCAAGGTGTTAATTTTGTACTTGAATGTCTTGAAAAATGCAAGGATATAAATGATGCATTTTTCTTGATTGTTGGTGGCGGAACTGAAGTTGGTAAGATTAAGACTACTATAGATAATAAAAAAATCAATAACGCCAAATATATAGAAACATTGCCAAAGCAGGATTATCAATTGTTGGCAAATAGCAGTGATGTAGGTTTGATATTCTTAGATTATAGATTTACGATACCTAATTTCCCATCACGCTTGCTTTCAACTCTTCAAGCTTCTATACCTGTTATTGTTGCATCTGATCCTGCCACAGATATGGGTGATATTGTTGTAAATAATGGTTTTGGTTGGAAGTGTATGAGCAATGATAGTGATGCATTTGTTGATTGTGTTAACAAGGCATTAGTTGCTGATTTGAAGACAATGGGAGAAAAAGGGCATAGTTATTTGATGGAAAATTATACGGTTCAAAGGGGCCATGACATTATTATGAAGCATATGGATATGTTGTAATTTGGATTTGATATATTAGTATAAATCATATGTTTTGTATAACTCACCTACTTTAATGTTTTAAACATGTAATGAGGTTGTGTTAAACAGTTTCCACGATGAATTTTAATTCTGTACGGGAACTGAAAGAAAGGAGAAATCTGATTATCAAACATGACAATCGGATAATATAAGAAAATATGAAAGTATGTATTGTAGCTGCAAATAATTTGAGGTATTCGCCATATTTATATTTTTATTCGGAGATTCTTGAACGTTTGACAATAGATTATGATATTATTGTGCCGAATCGTGATAAAAAAATTGACGAACAGTTTGCAGAGAATGTTATTCCATTGAAGTGGAATAATAACTTGCCTGGTGTATTTAATTATTTTTGCTATTCAAGAAAAGTTAAAAGAATATGTAAAAAAAATTATGATTTTGTTATTGTTCTTACAACGATTAATGCAGTTTGTTCATTAGATTGGCTGATTAAGAAGTTTAACAGACGATATATTGTTGATGTGAGAGATTATACATGTGAAAAGTACGCTTTTTTTAGGAAATTAGAGCAGATATTATTTAGTCACTCTTTATTGAATGTTATTTCATCAACTGCGTTTAAGACGTTTTTACCTGAAAGTGATTATTGTGTGGCACATAATATTACAACTCCTTTGGAAGTGCCAAAACACAAATTTGAAAAAAATAAGGAGCATATTGTTATTGGATATGTTGGTTCAATTGGTTATGCAAGTAAATGTGAAAAATTAATGGATATGGTTAACACCGATTCGCGTTTTTCTTTTCACTTTTACGGAAACGGCCCGGATAAGGAAAGATTACAGGAATATGTAAAAGAACATAATTATGATACAGATAGAATTATCTTTTGGGGAGCATACACTCAAAATGAAAAAGGTAAAATAATTAAGAGTGTTGACATATTGTTTAACTGCTATGGAAATGGTAGCGAATTAGTGAGATGTGCATTATCAAATAAACTATATGATGGTATGTTTTACCACAAGCCAATTCTGAATTCAACAGGTACTTATATGGATGATGTATGTGGAAAAATGTCTTTTTCTATGACTTTTAATGAGAAGGATGAATTGGAAGCCCTATGGCAATGGTATCAGGGTCTGAATAATAATGAGATAGATATGTTTGCAGATGATTTATATAATTCTTTTTTAGATGAAAGTAAAACTACTATTGATATAATTGAAAAGAAATTGACGGAGTGTGCAAAAGATATATGATGAAAATAGTCTACGTGGTATATCATGATTTGAATAAAGAAGCCAGAAGTATGGAAATGCTAAAATGTCTTGAAACAATAGGAAAGGTTCACTTAGTATCCTATGTAACACCGGATAATTCAGATGATGTTGATGTAAATTTGGTTGACAAAAAGTCGCCTATTGCATTGTTTTTGTTTCTTAAACTTGCTAAAAAAGTGTTGCTTCGTGTTTCGCCGGATATTATTGTGTTGCATGATAGTGATTGCTCAGTATTGCTTCCGTTTATTAAGAAAAAATTGCCAAATTCAACATTAGTTTATGATTCCAGTGAACTATACATTCGTGGAGATTTCAGTAATAATAGAAAGTTATTTGGAAATGATGGTTTTTTAATTTGGGTTAAACAAAAGATAACGAAATTCCGTTCAAAATATGAAAAAAAATATTTGAAGTATGCCGACCTGGTTTTTGCAGCAAATGTTGAACGGGCAAATATTATGAAGGATTATTTTGAACTTTCTGAAACACCAAGTATTTTTGATAATATTCATAGAATAGATGATTGTTATGATGAAAAGGTCTGTACAGAAAAATATGCTCAGTTCTTTGAAAATGATTCGTTTAATATATTATTTGCCGGTGGAATAAGTGAAGAACGAAAAACATTTGATTATATAAAAGCTTTTTCACGTGTAGATAAAAATGTTAAACTTAATATTGTTGGAAGTGCGTCTTCCGTTGCTTTGAAGCAGTACAAATGTTTAATCAAAGAATTGGATATAGAAGATAAAGTACAGTATTGGGGGTTTGTGACCAGAGCTGAACTACGATATTTGATGCAGAAAAGTCATGCTAGCGTAGTTATTTTTGATATGGACAGTTATAATACGATGTATTGTGAGTCGGGTAAATGTTATGAAAGTTTATTTGAAGGAACACCAATTTTAGCATCTGAAAATCCGCCTCTTAAACGTTTATGTGAAAAAAATATGATTGGTGTATCCGATAACAATTATGATGAAGGTATACTTCGGTTAATGGAAAATTATTCTGATTATGTTGAAAGTGTGACAGAATATGTACGAAGTATAGATTATGATGGCAGAATAAATCGTTTGGCCCAACAAATTAAATCGAAGGTGAAGTAATAATGAAAAGATTATTTGTTTTTTTGGCATATATTGTTATTTTCAGTCAATTGTTCTCAATTTGGATGCCTTTCTTAGATTCGATGTTTATGGGATACACAATCCGATATCTTATCTTTTATTTTTATGTTTTTATATCGATATCAGTATACATTTGTAAATGTTTATTTAATAAAACAATTCGTTATACTGATTTTTATTTGTTGATATTTATTATAGGCCCATTAATTGTTGGAATTTTAAATAGATGGGGATTATTGAATGTATTGGTAGAATCTACGTTATTTTTGATGCCAATTTCCCTATACGTAACTGTTAAATGTTGGGGTATGTCTAAAGAATATTATACAAAGATTTTTTCGGCTCTTGTTATAATTGGTGCTGTAATTTCTGTTCTTGTAGCTACAAAAGTAATACATACATCTATATGGGCTCCGGAAGGTCAGTTAGTTCGTGCTGCCGGAGCAGTTGATAGTACACTATTTATTGGAGGATACATTTTTTCTTTTGTAATCCTTTTTGTTTTTGTTGAAAAAAGAACAATTATGTCAACAGTTTATTATGTGGTTACTTTTATTTCAAGTATAATAGGATTGCTGTTTTCGGAATCAAGAACTCGAATAATAATGATATTGTTTATTACCATAGTGATTTTAATGTATAATTTTTATGCTTCCGGTGCTTTGAGAAATATAAAATTCTTACTCTTGGTTTTTATTTCATTTTTGGTGCTTTGTTTATATAAATCAGATGTTTTGTTTCAAATGATTAATCAGGTATTAGATCGTTTTTCTATTGTGACAGCAACAGATGGAAATGTTTTATACAGGCAAACTGAAATTAATGAACAATTGAAGAATTTTTTAAGTTCTCCATTATTTGGTCAGGGTTGGGGAAGTCGTTCGCAATATAGAGCAATGTACGCTCATAATATGTATTCTACTCTTCTTATGCAGGGTGGGATATTGTTTTTTGCTTGTTTCTTACGTTGGATATATAGTTTTGTCGTAGATGAAATAAGACATATTAAAAAATTTGGCATTTCTAAAGATGATTTTATTTGTATTATGTTTTTGAGTAGTATTCTTATACTGGGATTTACAAATGCGGGTTTAATACAGAGTGGAGGATATTTTATGATGTTGTTTGTCTTTATACATAATAATTCACTCAGAAAGAAGGCGTAACATCAATTGTAATAGAAAGGCGAAGATATGAAAGTAGGGATATTAACATATCATAGGGCAATTAACTATGGTGCTGTTATGCAATCATTTGCTTTAGTAAATAAATTGAGTAAAGATTTTTCTGATGACTCTTTTGAAGTGATAGACTACAATTGTAGAAAAAGAGAGGTTTTTATATATAAATGTCCAATTGTATTTTTGTACAGAAGAAGTATTTGCGAGGCATTTCAAAAGGTATTTCAAACGATTGAATTTAAAAAGGCAATAAAATCACTTCGATTGAGTAAAAAAAATGTTGGAGTGAGTGCCGAAAAAATTAATGATTTTATATCTAAGAATTATGACATGGTTATTGTAGGAAGTGATGCAGTATTTAATTGGAGTGATATTGGGTTACCTAATGCTTATTTTTTAACTGATATAAATGTAAAATATAAAATGGCGTATGCAGCAAGTGCACATCTTCAAAATTATAATAATATTACTGAACAGCAAAAGAGTATACTTGAACGTTCACTCAAAGCATTTAATTATATTGGTGTGAGAGATGATAGTACACGAAATTTTGTTGAATATTATACAGATTGTGCTGTAACAACAGAACACAATTGTGATCCAAGTATAATTTTGAAAATGGACTTTAGTGAATTAAATCTTCAAAAAAAATTAAAAAAACATAGATTTGATTTTAATAAAAAAACAGTTTTTGTGATGCTTATGAATGCCTCTTATGGAGAATTTGCCAGAAAATATTTTGGAGACGAAGTACAAATCGTTGCGTTAATGGACGGAAATAAATTTGCAGATATTTATTTGTATGATTTGAATCCATTTGAATGGGCGCATGTATTCAAATATGGGTCATTTTTGGTGACTGATTATTTTCATGGAACAATATTTGGGTTAAAGAATCAAATTCCTGTATTATCAATTGATTCGTCAAATTATACAAACATAGAAGCCGGGTATGAAAGCAAAGCAAAAGATTTATTATTTAGACGCTTAAACCTGCCGTTTATTTATTTGGATGGAAGAGAACTTCAAAGAGAGAATGGCTATGAGCGATTTACAGAACAAATTGATATAATTAATCGTGAGTTTGATTCAGAAATAGTATTAGAGAGAATAGAAAAAGAGTCGAAAAGTTATGATGATTTTGCGGATGCATATAGATTAATAACAGAAGCGGAGAAAGAAATATGAATAATAGGGGAAAAAAACTTTTCTCTGACGTAACAATGTTTGCAATTAGTAATTTTGGGTCTAAAGTGCTTGTTTTTTTATTAGTACCGTTGTATACAAACACACTCAGCACTGCAGAATATGGAATAGCAGATTTGTTTTCTATTTCAATTAATCTACTTCTGCCATTGCTAACATTGTCTATCACAGAAGCAACAATTAGATTTATGCTGGATGAAGAAAGTGATAAAGGTAAAGTACTTGGTACATCATTATTAATTATTGGGATAAGCTTTGCAATACTGTTTTTTTTAAGAAATATTATAGTTTTGCAGTTTCCAGTATTAAAACCGTATTATTGGATGTTTTTGCTTACTTATATAATGAATGCTTTGAATAGTTGTTTTTCGAATTTTGTAAGAGGTTTGGATTATACAAGAGTATTTGCGATTAAAGGAATTATATATACAGTATCTGTTATCTTTTGCAATATAGTATTTTTACTTGTGTTGAAGATTGGTTTGTGGGGGTATTTACTTTCCGTTGTTTTGGCTGAATTAATTACAATTATGTATATGTTATTTGCCGGAAATATATTAAAATATTTTAAGGAGTTGCATATTGAAAAAAGAATTACTGTAGATATGATTCGATATAGCATACCTATGATGCCTACGATTATTGCCTGGTGGATTATGCAGATGTCTGACAAATATATTATTATTGCAGTTTCGGGTTTGGCAGTAAGTGGAATATACAGCATAGCGTATAAAATACCATCAATATTGTCTATAGTATCGACTATATTCAATCAGGCATGGCAAATTTCCGCTATCAAATCACGGAATGACGACGATTATTCTCTTTTTTTCAAAAATGTGTATAATATCTTTTTGATATTATCCGGTATTGCGTGCGGAATTCTTGTAATGGGTGCAAAATTTTTGGGGGGGATTTTGTTTGCCAAGGATTACTATGTTGCATGGAAGTATGTTCCATTTTTACTTATAGCGTATTTCTTTTCGGGGTTATCAGGAGTAATGGCGTCTGCGTTTACTTCAAACAAGAAAACGTCAATCTTGTTTTATTCAACATTGGCAGGAGCAATTGTTAACATTGGATTAAATATTCTTCTGATACCTAAATATGGAGCTATAGCAGCTGCAATTACTACTATGATAGGATTTATTGTAAACTGTCTGATACGTGATATATGTATGAAGCGATATTTTAATATGCGTATGAATGGTATAAAAGAGTTTGTAGTATTTTTCTTACTTTTAGTGGAGGCAATACTATTTACTATTGAATTATATGTAGGTGTTGTTGTATTTATTATATTGATACTTGCACTTATTTTGTTATATTATAGAGAAATAATGGGTATTATTAATATGTTTAGAAAAATTTTGAGAAAGCTTACCGGTAGAGTAAGTAATAATTAGTATATTAGTTTTATAAATAATATTTATGGATGTGTGACTTTTATTTTGCAATTGAACACATGAAATTATTATTATGAGAAAGATTAGTAGAATTTATTTGGGAGGAAAATATGTGAAAAAAGTATTATTAGTGTTTGGAACAAGACCGGAAGCAATTAAAATGTGCCCACTGGTCAATGAACTAAAGAGCAGAGAAAATATTGAAACCATCGTATGTGTTACAGGTCAGCATAGACAGATGCTTGACCAGGTTTTAAATACATTTAATGTGGTTCCTGACTATGATCTTTCTATCATGAAACAAGGACAGACTTTATTTGATATTACAACAGGGATTCTTGATAAAATAAAAACTATTCTTGAGGAAGTAAAACCGGATGTTGTGCTTGTTCATGGCGACACTTCCACAACATTTGTAACAGCATTGGCATGTTTTTATTTGCAAATTCCGGTTGGTCATGTGGAAGCAGGTCTTCGTACGCATAATATTTATTCTCCTTATCCGGAGGAATTTAATCGCCAAGCCGTAGGAATCATTTCGCAGTATAACTTTGCACCAACACAGATGGCGGCAGACAATTTGATAAAAGAAGGTAAGGATTCGAGTAAGATATTTATTACGGGCAATACTGTAATTGATGCTATGAAACATACTGTTAATGAAAATTATTCGCATCCGGAACTTGAATGGGTGGGAGACGGAAAACTTATTTTCATTACAGCTCATCGGAGAGAAAATCTGGGAAAGCCAATGCACAATATGTTTAGAGCAATTCGTCGAGTTCTTGATGAGCATCCGGAATGCAAGGCCGTATATCCGATTCATATGAATCCTGAGGTTAGAAAAGCTGCAGATGAAGAATTGAGTGGTTGTGACCGTATACATATTATTGAACCAATTGGAGTTTTTGATTGCCACAATTTTGAAGCAAGATGTTTTCTTTGTTTAACGGATTCCGGTGGGATTCAGGAAGAAGTACCTTCTTATGGAAAGCCTGTTCTTGTAATGCGTGATACGACTGAAAGACCGGAAGGTGTTAAAGCCGGTACTCTTAGACTTGTAGGTACAGATGAAGAGGTGATTTACAATAACTTCAAGGAGCTTCTTGAGAATCAGGAAGCGTATAATTCGATGGCTAAAGCCTGCAATCCATACGGCGATGGACACGCATGCGAGAGAATTGCAGATATTTTAGAAGGAAAAAAATACAGTCCTTGGGTGGCAGAATAAAAGGAGATAGATATGTCTTTATTTAAGGGTAAAACATTAATGATTACCGGAGGTACCGGTTCTTTTGGAAATGCAGTACTTAATCGTTTCCTTAATACAGATATCGGAGAGATTCGTATTTTCTCTCGTGATGAGAAGAAACAGGATGATATGCGTCATGAATTTCAGGCAAAGATGCCGGAGGTTGCAGACAAGATTAGCTTTTATATTGGCGATGTTCGTGACCTTCAGTCAGTAAAAAATGCTATGCATGATGTAGATTATATTTTTCATGCAGCAGCACTAAAGCAGGTTCCATCATGCGAATTTTTTCCTATCGAAGCCGTAAAAACCAATGTTCTTGGTACAGAAAATGTTTTGACAGCAGCTATAGATGAAGGCGTAGAATCCGTTGTATGTCTATCAACAGATAAGGCGGCATATCCGGTTAATGCTATGGGTACTTCCAAAGCTATGATGGAGAAAGTGATTGTCGCAAAATCAAGAACCACTAAAAAGACTAAAATCTGCTGTACTCGTTATGGTAATGTTATGTGTTCACGTGGTTCTGTTATTCCTTTATGGATTGACCAGATTCAGGCAGGAAATCCTATTACTATAACAGACGGTTCTATGACTAGGTTTATTATGTCTCTTGAAGAAGCGGTTGACCTCGTATTATTTGCATTTGAGCATGGTGAGTCGGGTGATATTTTGGTTCAAAAAGCACCTGCTTGTACCATACAGACTCAGGCTGAGGCTGTTTGCGAATTGTTTAACGGAAACAAAGATTCCATTAAAGTTATTGGCATTCGTCATGGGGAAAAGATGTATGAGACACTTCTTACCAATGAGGAATGTGCTAATGCCATTGATATGGGAGCCTATTATCGTGTGCCTTGTGATAAACGTGGACTGAATTATGATAAATACTATAATAAAGGTGATGCTGAACGTAACACTTTGACAGAGTTTAACAGTAATAATACCGAATTATTAACGGTTGAACAGACTAAGCAGAAAATAGCTGATTTAGTTTACATTCAGGAAAGATTGAAAGAATTTAATTAAATGTGGTGAGGAATTACTATGTATAATTTCAAGTGGAAAGAGAATGGGAAAATTAAGTTATGTATTATAGTTGGAACAAGACCAGAGATTATTCGTTTAGCAGCGACCATTAAATGTTGTCGTGAATATTTTGATGTCTGTGTTGCTCATACAGGTCAAAATTATGATAAAAACCTGAATGACGTATTTTGGTCAGACTTTGATCTTGGTGGTCCGGATGTGTATCTTAATGTGGTTGGTGATAATCTTGGACAGACTTGTGGCAATGTAATTGCCAGGTCTTACGAGCTTATGGACGAGATTAAGCCGGAAGCACTTTTAGTATTAGGGGATACTAATAGTTGTTTATCTGCAATAAGTGCCAAGAGATTACATATCCCAATTTTCCATATGGAAGCTGGCAACAGATGTAAAGATGAGTGCCTTCCGGAAGAAACTAATCGCCGTATAGTTGATGTTATTTCTGATGTTAATCTTGCTTATAGTGAATATGCACGAAAGTATTTAGCTGATACAGGACTTCCAAAGGAAAGAACATATGTAACCGGCTCTCCAATGGCTGAAGTTCTACGTGGTAATCTTGAAAAAATACAGTCTAGTGATGTGATTGAGAGGATGGGATTAGAACCAAATAAATATATTTTATTAAGTGCTCACAGAGAAGAAAACATTGATACTGACAAGAATTTTATAAGTTTATTCAACGCTATTAATGCTTTAGCTGAAAAGTATGACATGCCTATTCTTTATTCTTGTCATCCAAGAAGTAGAAAAAAATTAGAGACTACAGGGTTTGAACTTGATTCAAGGGTTAGAGTAAGTGAACCTTTAGGGTTTAATGATTATAATAAACTTCAGATGAATGCACTTGCTATAGTATCTGATTCCGGTACCCTTCCGGAGGAGAGTAGTTTTTATTTATCTATAGGTCATCCGATAGCTGCTGTGTGTATACGTACTTCTACAGAGCGACCGGAGGCTTTAGAAGCAGGAGATTTCATTCTGGCAGGAATATCTACTAATGAACTTCTTCAAGCTACAGACATGGCAATAGATATGAAGCAGAAAGGTGTCTTAGGTAAACCATGTCCTGATTATACTGATGAAAATGTATCGATGAAGGTTGTAAGAATTATTCAGGGATATGTTAATGTTGTTAATAAAATGGTATGGAGAAAAGAACAAAAGTAGTATTTACGCAATAATCACGAAGTGGGGACTTATAGGATGAATATTTTAGTAACAGGTGCCAAGGGAATGGTAGGAACCGCCCTTGTCAATAATCTGAAAAATATAAAAGATAATAAGAATTGTACAAGACCTGATATTAAAATTGACAGAATATACCAGTATGACGTTGATTCGACGCAAGAACAATTAGAAGAGTACTGTAAGAATGCAGATTTTGTTTTTAACCTTGCGGGTGTTAACAGGCCTGAAAATTCTGATGATTTTATGAAGGGGAATTTTGGTTTTGCTTCTTTGCTTCTTGACACTTTAAAACGATACAATAATAAAGCTACTGTTATGCTTTCTTCTTCGGTTCAGGCCACGTTAGCAGGAAGATTTGGTGATAGTGAATACGGGAAAAGCAAAAAGGCTGGCGAGGAATTGTTTTTTCAATATGGCGAGGAAACCGGTGCTAAAGTTGCCGTGTATCGATTTGTTAATTTGATGGGACACTCCAAACCAAAATATAATTCTGCAATATCTACATTTTGCTGGGCAGTAGCAAATGATGAAGAATACGTTGTGAACGATAGAAATACTGAACTTGAGGTGTTGTATATTGATGACCTCGTGGAGGGAATGCTTGATCTTCTTGAGGGAAAAGAACTTCATTGTGAATATGAAGGTGTTGAGGCTGTTCTTACTGAAGGTGGCAAATATTGCTATATTCCTGAAACTTATAAAGTTACGCTTGGTGAGATAGTAGATTTGTTGCAACAATTTAAAGCGCAACCTATTTCACTAATGATGCCAAAGATGCCTAACGGTTCGTTTGAAAAAAAGTTGTTTTCTTTATATTTAACATATTTGCCTACAGATAAATTTAAGTATTCAATGAAAATGAATGAAGATGAAAGAGGCAGTTTTACTGAGCTTATTCACACATTGGATTGTGGGCAAGTAAGCATTAATATAAGCAAACCTGGTATTACCAAAGGCCAGCATTGGCATAATTCCAAGTGGGAGATTTTTATTGTTGTTGCAGGTCATGGTTTAATTCAGGAGCGAAACATTAATACCGGAGAATTTATTGAATTCGAAGTTTCGGGAGATAAAATGGAAGCTATATATATGATTCCGGGATGGACTCATAATATTATTAACCTTTCCAAGACAGAAAATCTTGTGACAGTTATGATTTGTAATGAAATTTTTGAGTCGGAAAGACCGGATACTTTTTTTGAAGAAGTATGAAGTAAAGACTCTGTTTAAGAGTCTTTATTATATAGTAATCATTGATGATAATGCCATCGATGACAATAATTTTGTGCATTTTATTATAAAACTAGTCTGATTATTTGTTGAAAATGTATAATAAGCATTCTTATTCTCTCAGATAATTGCCACAAAAAAGTATTACATATTTGTATGATATGTCAATAGACATTTGCCGTCAATGTTGCTATACTTTTGAAAAAAATTGGAGGATATATCAACGAAAAAAACTATAGATAACATTCAGGAGGGCAGTAACACGGTAAATGTCTCCGACCAAAAGAGAATACAGTGGCATCCGGCATTTGTGGCAGCTATGGCATTAGACGTTAGTGAATACAGAGAGAACATGACATTCATATCAGAGTATGAATTAAACCGAAAACCGATAATTCTGGATTTGTTAATCATAAAATTTGAAGGGAAGAACATTAGAAACAACAGCATTGCATCATTTTTCAAGGGACATAACCTACTGGAATATAAAGGTGTGGGTGATGAACTAAACATTAACGTGTTTTCAAAAGGTCTGTCCTATACATATTTATACAAATCAGGGGAAACATCGTCAGATAAACGACCGTTTGAAGAAATCACATTATCATTTATTAGAGAAGCAAAACCTCAAAAATTATTTGAAACATTAATGAATTACAAATTTTCTGTTGACCATGTGACAGATGGGGTATATCATATACTTAACAGGGAGCTATTCGATATACAGATAGTAGTATTAAATGAGATATCGTTTGAAGAACATCCATGGTTGGTTTCCCTAACCAAAAAACTTAGCATTGAGCATGCCGAAAAACTCTTAAACATGGAGTATGCCTTGAAAGAAAAAGAAGACAAAGACAATGCAGAAGCACTAATGAGTGTAGTTATGGAAGCAAACAAACAGACATTTTATGATGTAAAAGGAGTTGAGGAAAACATGGCCAACAAAGTAATGTGGGAAATCATGCAGCCGGAAATTGATGAAGCAATTGCGAATGCTGTTGAGAAAAAGATAGAAGTAATTAAGATTAAGGATGCTGAGATTGCGGATAAGGATGCAAAGATAACAGAATTGAAAAATATGTTGTTTCAGTTAGGAGTGCAATTAACATAGTTTTTTGATAATCATTGATGACAATGTTGTGTGTGACACTTGGAATCATATGTTAAGATATATATTAAATATAAAAAGATGGATAATTCCTTACTGGTTGTAAGGGATATTAACCATAAATATTTTGTAATAGAAAAGAGATTAAAAAGATGATAATAGAAAAAGATGATTATATAGCTGAAAAAGAAGCCAGGAAGAAACGCCTTGCAGCATATTCGGAAGAAATTCAAAAAAGAGTACATGACAATTCGTCATATATTATTAAAGAATTAGTTGAAGAACGCCATAGGCAGGGAATAACCGGACAAGAACTTTCAGACATGATTGGAATTTTACCGTCGAATTTGGCCAGATTTGAAAATGGAACCAGAATTCCTACACTAGTTATGCTGGAAAAGTATGCTGTAGCGTTAGGAAAACATATTGAACTCAGTATTACTTCTGATTCAGTAGAATAAATATTGTCTGTAATAGTATTTATGGCACCAAATATAGACACATTACATATTTTATTGTATAATACTTCAGTTAGTTTTATAATAATACTAATAATAAGTTGTTATTTTGCATGGAGGAGCAGAATAATGATTAGCGCCGGGACCGTAATTGGTTGACGAGGTTGGCAGTTATCGAAATATTCGGCGGATGCTGTCACGGAGTGGTGAATCGTTAGGGAAGATATTAAAAAGCAGAATCAATACTGTAACAAAGTATGTCCTTTCACCTCAATATAAGACGTGATGTTTGTTTGGGGTGTAAATTATGCCCGGAAATACAGGTTATTTCAGACAAATATACGTTTTCAATCGGAGGATTTGTATAATGTATACAATTAAAGATTTATATAGTTTAGACCATACAATTGCAAAAGATTATCTTATGCAGTTTACCTATCCATGGGAAGCGCTAAAGGGAATTAAAGATATGATAATATCTTTAGGAAAGAAGCTTGGAGACGATTATGTAGAAGTTTCAGAAAATGTTTGGGTTCATAAGACTGCTACTGTATTTTCGTCAGCATATCTTGGGGCTCCTTGTATTATAGGTCCTGAAACAGAGGTTCGTCATTGTGCCTTTATTCGTGGTTCTGCTTTAGTAGGTGCAAATTGTGTTGTTGGTAATTCTGTGGAACTAAAAAATGTTATTTTGTTTGATAATGTTCAGACCCCTCACTACAATTATGTGGGCGATTCCATTCTTGGTTATTATTCGCATATGGGAGCCGGTTCAATTACTTCTAATGTTAAGTCGGATAAAAAACTTGTTATCGTCCATAACGGTGATGAACAGATTGAAACAGGTATTAAGAAATTTGGAGCAATGCTTGGTGATTATGTTGAGGTCGGATGTAATTCAGTGCTTAATCCGGGTTCGGTTATCGGAAGACATTGTAATATTTACCCTACAAGTTGTGTAAGAGGAGTTCTTCCGGAGAATAGCATTCACAAGAATGACGGAACAATAATTAATAAGAGAGAGGATTAATAATTATTATGGGAAAATATTTTGGAACAGACGGATTTCGTGGTGAGGCAAATAAAGTTCTGACTTACGAACATGCCATTAAGATTGGTCGTTTTATCGGATGGTATTACGGTGAAAGAATTAATAAAAAAGCTAAAGTTGTAATTGGTAAGGACACGAGACGTTCTTCATATATGTTTGAATATGCACTTTGTACCGGTTTGATGGCCTCAGGTGCTGATGCATATCTTATGCATGTTACAACAACTCCTTCAGTTGCATATATTACCAAAGTAGATGATTTTGACTGCGGTATTATGATTAGTGCATCTCATAATCCATTTTACGATAATGGTATTAAACTTCTTAATGTCAATGGCGAGAAAATGGATGAGGAGACAATTCTTAAGATAGAAGATTATATCGATGGCAAATTGGATATTCCTGTAGCTACAAGGGATGTTGGCTGCACTGTTGATTATGTTGCAGGACGCAATCGATATATGGGATATCTTATTTCACTTTGCACATACAGCTTTAAGGGTATGAAGGTAGGTATTGATGCTGCCAATGGAGCGGCATGGACTACTGCAAAAAGTGTATTTGATGCGTTAGGTGCAAAAACTTATGTTATTAACGCTCAGCCGGACGGATATAATATTAATACTGATTGCGGAAGCACTCATATTGAATACCTTCAAAAGTTTGTTCTTGACAATGGACTTGACGTAGGTTTCGCATTTGATGGAGATGCTGACCGTTGTCTTTGTGTAGATGAAAAAGGTAATGTTATTACCGGTGATCATATAATATATATTTATGGTCGTTACATGAAGGAACGCGGTAAGCTACTTAATAACAAGGTTGTAACAACCATTATGAGTAATTTCGGTCTTTACAAGGCTTTGGATAACATTGGAATAGAGTATGAGAAGACCAATGTGGGTGATAAGTACGTTTATGAAAATATGATTCAGAACGGACATCGAATTGGTGGTGAGCAGAGCGGGCATATTATATTTACTAAGTATGCTACTACCGGTGACGGAATCCTTACAAGTCTTAAAATGATGGAAGTTATGATTGCTAAAGGTAAAACACTTAGTGAACTTGCTGCACCGGTAATATTTTATCCGCAGGTCCTTAAAAATGTACGTGTTAAAAGTAAGCCGGAGGCGCAGAATGACCCTGATGTTCAGGCTGCTGTTGATAAAGTTGCGAAAGAGCTTGGCAATGACGGAAGAATTCTTGTTAGAGAAAGCGGTACTGAACCGGTTATCCGTGTTATGGTTGAAGCGGGAACAGATGAAGTATGCGAAAAATACGTTAACGATGTTATTGCTGTTATTAAAGAAAAGGGTCATATTGATAATGCTTTATAAGTAAAATATAAAATGAATTGATGTTGATTAGATAATAGTTAATGATATAGGAGAGAATATATGAGAGTTGTAATACAGGAAAATTACGATAATATGTGTAAATGGGCTGCAGATTATATTGCAGCAAAGATTAATAGCCATAAAGAGAATCGCCCGTTTGTTCTTGGACTTCCGACAGGTTCTTCTCCGATTGGTGTATATAAGGAACTTATTAAGAAGAATAAAGCAGGAGAGGTTTCATTTGAAAATGTAGTGACTTTTAATATGGATGAATACCTCGGGCTGCCAAAAGACCATGATCAAAGTTATTGGTATTTTATGCATGATAATTTCTTTAATCATATTGAGATACCTGCTGAGAATATTAATATTCTTAATGGTATGACTGATGATCCGGAGGCAGAATGTGCCCGTTATGAAGAAAAGATTGCTTCTTACGGCGGAATTGATTTGTTTATGGGTGGAATAGGTGTAGATGGACATCTTGCTTTTAATGAGCCGTTCACATCACTTACATCACGTACGGGAGTTCGTGACCTTACTACAGATACAAGAATAGTGAATTCACGTTTTTTTGATAATGATCCTGAAAAGGTACCTTCAAAGGCACTTTCTGTTGGAATCGGAACAGTAACTGATTCAAAAGAGGTTCTTGTTCTTATTAATGGTCATAACAAAGCACGTGCTCTTGCTGCTGTTGTTGAGGGAAGTGTAAGTCATAAATGGACTTGTAGTGCCCTTCAAATGCATAATTGTGCAATAATAGCTTGTGATGAAGAAGCCTGCGGTGAGATGACTGTTGACACGTATAAGTATTTCCTTGATATTGAACGTGAGGAAAGATTATAATTCCGGGTATCTAAAGTTGTGTCGTTATATGGGTGGTAGGTGATACTTATGAGAAAAACTATAAATTATCTTATAGTTATTACGTTATTTGTTTTAGCCGTACAACTATTTGCGACTACTGTTTGTGCAGGAGATTTTACTGATGATTTTGTTATTTCTACCGGAATCATTACTGAATATAATGGTTCCGGTGGAGATGTTGTGATTCCGGAGGGAGTCTATGGTTTTGGTGAAGGTGTCTTTTCATGTAATAATACAATTACAAGTATAGTGATACCTGATTCGGTCAATTTAATACCTAAAGGAGCTTTTAAAGGGTGTACCGGATTAAAAAATGTCACATTACCTTCGAAAATCACCGGATTACCATATGAATTATTTAGTGGTTGTATATCACTTGAAAGTGTTGATATTCCGGCGGGTGTTAATCTTATCGAGTCATATGCCTTTTATGGATGCAAGTCGTTAAAGACTGTTTCAATTCCTGAAGGAATAAAGAGAATTAACAGTTCTGCTTTTGGTGGCTGTACAGGATTAGCTGCAATAGAGATTCCAGCCGGCTATTCTATGATAAGTTATGATGCTTTTGATCCGTCTATAAAAGTTAGTGTCAAAATTGATTATTCACAAATTAATTATCTTGAATTATCCAAAAATAAAGTAAGTGTTTCAGAAGGAATGAGTTTTTCCATTGGTTCTTCTTTCACATTGAATAATTGTGAAATGGAGTTTTCGAGTAGTGATGCAAAATATAGGCATCATTTTATTTGGACCAGTTCTGATGAAAGTATCGTTCGTTCAGGAATGAATGAGGAACCGGGTGGTTTCCTTGCCATGAAGCCTGGAACTGCAATACTTACTTTAAGTGTAGGTAACGTAAAGAAGGAAGTGTCTGTTACAGTTTCTGATAACAAAAGAATTTTTTATGTTGTTCCAAAACCCCGATATAACGAGTGTATTGATATAATTAATAATAAAGGAATACATGCAACTACAAAAGAAGAAGTATACAGGCACGTATATAATCAGCTTGTTAAAGGTGATTATGAGTTTGCAGTGTATGATTCGGATAAGATTAATGTAAAAGAGACAATTATTGAAGCACTTAAGTTATATGAAGCATATATTATTGTTAATAATAAACCTAAAAGTCTTACATCCGAATGGTATGTGGATATTCATACCAATAAAACAGTATATAAGTCAGAAAATGCTATGAATTACGACTGGGGTAATTATTATTACGTTAAAGATGAAAATGGCAATAAGGTTGTAATCTGGAGGTTGTATAACCCTAATTCTTTTGCTCAGGTAAAGAAGCTCAACAAAAAAGCTGATGATATTATTAGAAAAATAATCAAAAAGAATATGACTTCAAAACAAAAGATGAAGGCAATTCATGATTATCTGATTAAGAATGTAAAATATGATATGCGTGCAGAAATGTATGTAACTATCAAAGGAAAAAAATATAAAAACAAAGAAGTTTTACCTGAGATTTCTCATACTGCATATGGCGCCCTGATTAAAAAAGTGGCAGTTTGCGATGGATATTCCCACGCATTTTCACTGTTGGCATCAAAGGCAGGAATATCAAGTGTTGTAGTGGGTGGCAAAGGTCACGCATGGAATCTAGTGAAAGTGAACAATAAGTTCAAATATATAGATGTTACATATGATGACCCTGTTAATTCGGTTAAGCAGAATAAAAAGAAGCCCTTTGCCCCTTCAAAAAACCGGATTGTGAGTTATAAGTTTTTTTGCGTTACTGCTAAGGCAATAAAAAAGAATCACTTATTTAATGATACCATAGATTATCAATCTGAAATTTTCACAGAGAAATGGCATAAGAATCTTTGGAATCGCGTTAATTCAATGCGATATGAATAATAATTACATTTTATTATCATAATAATACAGGAGATTATTATATTCTTGTAAGTCTCTAAATTCTTGTAGAATGGAGATTATTATGAAAGATAAAATGTTTAGTGTATTACAACGTGTTGGCCGTTCATTTATGTTGCCAATAGCATTGCTTCCTATTGCCGGGTTGCTTTTAGGTATCGGAAGCTCATTTACCAACCCAACAACGCTTGAAACCTACGGTCTGACTAATGTTATTAGCGAGGGTGGGATTTTATATACTATTCTCGAAATAATGAGCAGAGCCGGAAGCGTTGTGTTTGACAATCTGGCCCTGCTTTTTGCCATGGGTGTTGCTATAGGTATGGCTAAGCGTGAAAAAGAGGTTGCGGCTTTGTCCGGTGCGATTGCCTTTTTGATTATGAACACAACTATTAGTGTACTTATTCATGCTCATGGTGGGGTTGAATCAATGGCTGTTAACTCAACTACCTCGGTTCTGGGTATCACCAGTCTTCAAATGGGAGTTTTTGGTGGTATTATTGTCGGCCTTGGTGTTGCAGCACTTCACAACAGGTTCTATAAGATTGAACTGCCAAAAGTTCTGTCTTTCTTTGGAGGAACAAGATTTGTTCCGATAATAAGTAGTGTTGTGTACCTTGGCGTAGGAATCCTAATGTTTTTTGTGTGGCCGATGGTGCAGAGCGCAATAGCCTCACTCGGTGACCTTGTTTTGCGATCAGGTTACGCCGGAACATGGATATACGGAATTATTGAAAGAGCACTGATTCCATTTGGACTTCATCATGTATTTTATATGCCGTTTTGGCAAACAGAGCTTGGAGGTTCCATGATTATTGACGGAGCGACCGTATCAGGAGCCCAAAATATATTTTTTGCGGAATTGGCGTCCAAATCAACAGAAGTATTCTCCGTATCGGCAACACGTTTTATGTCGGGAAAGTTTCCGTTTATGATGTTTGGTCTTCCGGCTGCTGCATTTGCTATGTATAGAGCTGCAAGACCGGAAAAGAAGAAACTTGTGGGAGGACTTCTTATATCAGCTGCAGTCACTTCGTTTCTTACAGGTATTACTGAACCGCTTGAATTTACATTTCTGTTTGTTGCACCACTAATGTATGCGGTACACTGTGTTCTTGCAGGATTGTCTTATATGCTTATGCATATTTTTAATGTAGGTGTGGGAATGACATTCTCAGGTGGTGTTA
This sequence comes from Lachnospiraceae bacterium, assembly GCA_015057405.1. GTDB lineage: Bacteria > Bacillota > Clostridia > Lachnospirales > Lachnospiraceae > V9D3004. The sequence goes on along the minus strand of SVEK01000001.1, from coordinate 97,271 downwards.
TTGACTTTGTTTTGTTTGGTGTCTTACAAGGTAATTCAAAAACAAATTGGATATGGATAGTTATTGTTGGTGTGGTTTATGCAATAATATATTACTTTGTATTTTATTATATGGTTACCGGTCTTAACCTTAAAACTCCGGGTAGAGAGGCTGACGAAGAAGAAACGAAACTTTATACAAGAAAAGATATGAATTCGGGTGTTAATTCCGGAAAAAATACCGATAATAATGATAGTAATAAAACAAACGGCAAAGCCCGGGATACAAAATCAAAAGCCGATGCAATCAGTTCCATGATTCTGACAGGGCTTGGAGGTAAGGCGAATATATCTGATATAGATTGTTGTGCAACTCGTCTCAGGGTGACGGTTAAAAACTCAGAAATAGTAAATGATGCATGTTTAAGAAAAACAGGAGCATCAGGTGTTATACACAAAGGTAATGGAGTTCAGGTGATTTACGGTCCGTCAGTATCGGTAATAAAGTCTAATCTTGAAGATTATATGGATAAGCCTGAAAATGATAGTATTTCTCTTGCTGTCTATATGAAGGGAGACATTATTTCGTTAGAAGATGTTGATGATGAAGCATTTGCCAATCATGTTCTCGGAGAAGGTGTCGCTATAGAACCCAAAGAAGGGAAATTGTATTCGCCGTGTGACGGAGTAATCGATAATGTGTTTGATACTAAACATGCAATAACGTTAACAGCTGATGATGGTCCGGAACTTCTTATGCATATTGGAATTGACACTGTTAAGTTAAAAGGAAAATATTATGAAACTCATGTAACAGCAGGACAAAGTGTTAAGACAGGTGATTTACTTGTATCATTTGATATTGACGGAATAAAAAATGAAGGATATAAGGTAACTACACCATTAGTCGTATGTAATATGGATGATTATAATGAGATTGAGATTGTAAACTTTGGTAGTGCCACTCCGGGTAAAACATTATTAACCTTAAAGTAAAAAATAGACAGATAATATTAAGTTGGTGTATAATTAGTATAGAATATAATATAATATGCGGACTGCTGTTATGACTAGAACTAAAGCATATGCGATATATAATTATAACAGTAGTCCTGATATCAATAACAGATTATTTAACATATCGAATAACGGAATGACAAAAGAGATATTACAAAAGAGGATGGATAATTTATGGGTGAGGATAGTAATAATATGAATAAAGGAGTTATTTCTGAGAAACAATTTGCTGATAAAGAGCCTGATAAAGTTGTTATTAAAAAACTGATTAATGAGGCTTTCAAAGCACGTAAAATGGCATATGCGCCTTATTCGGAGTTTTTAGTTGGGGCTGCCGCTCTTGGAAGTAATGGTCGTATATATACAGGTTGTAATATTGAAAATGTTTCATTTTCGGCAACGATTTGCGCTGAAAGAACAGCAATGTTTAAAGGTGTAAGTGATGGATGTGACAATTTTAAATACATTGCAATTGTTGGGGCAAAGAATGGAGAAAAAGTTGAATTTTGTTATCCGTGTGGAATATGCAGACAGGTTATGGTAGAATTTGCTTGTGATGGTGATTTTTATATCATTGTAGCCAGAGATGAAGATGATTACAGGGTTCATACTCTTGAAGAGTTATTACCCGGTGCTTTTGACAGATTTTAGGGGGGATTTTATGGCAAAAAGGAAATATGTCAGAACCCGTTCTTTGAAAGATGGTATGAGAATAGATCAAAGTATTGTGGACAGGTCAGGACGTGTCCTTATTCGTCGTGGAACTCTTCTGGATGAGTTTATGATTTCGGCAATGCTTAAACGAGGCATTGGTGGTGTGTATATTGGTGATGGTGAAGATGATCTTGTGCCTGACAATAATAATTCAGGAACGAATCCTGAGCAGATAGTAATTCCTGAAAAGACAAAGCAGATAGTTGCCATGAACCGTGTAATAGATAAAAAGAAGGTTCGTTTATCGGAAAGTGTAAAAGAACGTGTCGGTGAAGGAATTCGTTTTTTGTATGCCAACACGGAGGATTCTAATTTCACCAGTGCAACTAACAATATTGCAGATGATCTTATGAAAGCTATTCTTGAAAATGATGCTATAGCTGTGGATGTGGATGCTTTGAAAGTAAGTGATGAGTATACATTTAAACATAGTGTAGATGTTGCCGCAATGGCAATGGTTATCGGCAAACGTTACGGTCTCAGTGAAAAACAGGTGTATGAGCTTGGTATTGCAGGACTTCTTCATGATGTGGGTAAGTCTAAGATTCCAAATGAAGTGCTCAATAAACCCGGAAGGCTGACTGATGAGGAGTTTAAAATAATTAAAGATCATTCTTTGTTTGGATATAACATACTTAAAGGAAAAAATGATATTAATGATCATATAAGGCTTGGAGTTCTTCAACATCATGAAAAGATTAATGGTCAGGGTTATCCAATGGCGGTTCCCGGAGATAGAATATGTCCGTATGCACGTATATTATCAATTGTTGATATATATGATGCTCTGATTACGGAAAGACCGTATAAAGCCGCTTTTTCAAAAAGAGATGCCGTAGAGATGCTTATGGCAATGACAGATGAACTTGATATTGATATGATGTCAGCTTTTCTTAATAGTGTAATACTGTATCCGGTTGATTCTATTGTTTCTTTAAGTAACGGAGAGATGGCAAAGGTAGTAGCCAATTCACCGGGCTATCCGTTAAGACCTAAAGTGGTTGAGATAGCGACAGGTGCAGTGTATGATTTGGCAGGGGACATTAAGTGTGCCAGTATTGTAATAGCATAATGATTCGAGTTTTATGAAGGAGCAGTTATTATGGCAACAAAAGCTAAAAATGTTATTAATGAGAATACATCATTGCTTTCTTTAACCGGCCCTATGTTTTTTGAATTATTGCTTATAATATGTCTTAATAATATAGATACACTTATGTTAGGACATTATTCTGTTAATGCTGTTGGTGCAGTTGGAAATGCCAATCAGCTTATGAGTCTTGTTATTCTTATGTTTAATATTATTGCAACAGCTACATCTGTTGTAGTGGCGCAATATCTTGGAGCAAAAGAACACAAAAAAATGAATACAATATATACGCTTGCATTCGGATTCAATCTTGTTATCGGAGTACTGCTCAGTATATGTCTTGTATTATTTAAAGAACCATATATGAATCTGATAAATGTGCCTGATATCATGCGTGCTGATGCGGCAGTTTATACTAATCTTGTCGGTGGTTGTTTGTTTCTGCAGGCATGTTATAACGTAATGGTTCAGATTTTACGTTGTAACGGATATACAAAAGTTGGTATGTACATTTCGTTAATCGTTAACGTAATTAATATATGCGGTAATTACCTTTTTTTATATGGTCCTTTAAGTGGTTTGAATTTTGGGGTGAAAGGTGTTGCCATATCTACAGTTGTTGCAAGAACAGTTGCTCTTTTAGTTGCCCTGGTAGTGTTTTTCAGGAAGAAAATAGGGCGCATTGCGGTTCGATATATTATTCCGTTTCCAAAAAGATTATTGTTTAAGATGATTAACATCGGTATTCCTTCTGCCGGTGAAAATGTATCGTACAGTTTATATCAGCTTGTGTTATTATCTTTTATCAACAGTATGGGAAATGATGCGGTTAATGCTAAAGTATTTTGTCAGTCGCTTATTTCATTTGCCATTGTGTTTTCTAATTCTGCCGCTATGGCAACTCAGATTATCACAGGTCATCTGGTAGGTGCAGGAAAGGAAGAAGCAGCCTATAAGAGAGTATTTCAAACCCTTAAGATATCTATGCCTGTAACCATAGGGATAGCTGTTATTAATTGGTTAATATGTCCGTATACATTAAGGTTTTTTACTGATAATGAGAGCATAATCAGAGTTGGCTGTTATATTATGTTTGTTGATATATTTATTGAAATAGGAAGATGCCTTAATCTGACTTTTGTAAATAGTCTTAAAGCTGCGGGTGATTGTATGTATCCGTTGATAATAGGTCTTATTACGATGTGGGGATTTGGTGTTACTGTAGGATACGGACTTGGTATATTTTTTGGACTCGGAGTTGCCGGAGTATTTGCAGGAACTGCATGTGATGAGATTATCAGAGGCTTAATCGTGATGAGGCACTGGACTAAGCGTAAGTGGATTGGAAAAAAAGTCGTTGAATAAAGCAGTTGAATAAAGCAGCTGTTAAAAAAATATTTGTTAAAATGCCAGTCGTTGAATTAAATTGGGTTAGCATTATTCATGTGTTTTTCTGCTGGATTAATGACATATTAAATTATCTTTTAGTTCTCCAATTGAATATTGTGCAGAAATACTTTATTATTTATTTATAAATAAAATATAAAGTTGTTGTTTTTGGGTGTAAGTATAAGCATCGCGCAACAGAGCTTTGTATTAATAAAAAGTATTGTCTATATCAATGCTTATATCAAGGAGGATTATTTATGGAAAGACAAAATGATGTAAAGAATAAGGAATACAGTCACAATTCAAAAAAGAGTATTGCTAAACAACTGTTTTCAAGAAGAGTATTGGCATTATTCATTATAATTGCCATGATTCTGTCGGTATGTCATATAGATACTCTTTATTCTAAGGCTGCAAAGAAGCCTGTCCTTAATAAAAAGAACGTTAATCTTGCAGTTGGAAGTAAAGTAAAGATTCGTATCAAGAGAGGAACAGCTTCGTTAAAAGTTAAGTGGAAGTCTTCTAAGCCATCTGTTGCAAAGATAACATCCAAAAAGTCTAAAGGTAAGAATGCGTATGCCGTTGTTAAAGGAAGGAAAAAAGGTACGGCAAATATATTTGCTTCTTACAAAGTCGGTAAGAAAACCAATAAGTTAAAATGTAAAGTTAAAGTAACTGATACTGTAGTGCCTGACAACAGCATTGTTCCGCCTACAGATAATCAGACTCCGAATTCAGGAATTAATACCAATACTAACCAGGGAACAACTCCTGAACAGACAAAGTCCCCGTCACAAGATACAAACAATCCGGGTAATCAGGGAACAATTCCTGAGCAGACAAAAGAACCGTCACAAGGTACAGACAATCCGGGTAATCAGGGAACAATTCCTGAGCAGACAAAAGATCCGTCACAAGGTACAGACAATCCGGGTAACCAGGGAACAATTCCTGAGCAGACAAAAGATCCGTCACAAGGTACAGACAATCCGGGTAACCAGGGAACAATCCCTGAGCAGACAAAAGATCCGTCACAAGGTACAGACAATCCGGGTAACCAGGGAACAATCCCTGAACAGACAAAAAAACCTGCAGATAACACAACGCCGCCGGTTATTTCAACACCAACAAAAAATCCTGTAACACCAACACTTCAGCCGGGTGGAGTTGATCTTCAGGGAGACAATGCCGTTTTAGGTGATAATGTAACAACGAATAACGATGGTAGTATTACTATTACAGGTAAAGGTACCGGAGTAGATACTGTATACAATATTCCTGAGGATATTATTAACAGACAATACAAAAAAGTTATAATTAATTATTCTGTGCAGGGTGATTTCAGTTTTAAGTACAGAGCAAAGGATCCTTCAAAGAGACCGAGCGATAATAACGGATATGACTGGGCGTGGGGCGGTGCACATAACTTCGATGCTAATAGCACTGTTAAAGAATTCACATTTAGAGAAGATGCAATTCCTGTTGATCAGCTTGTATTCTTTGATCTTAATGCCAAGGGTACTTTTGTACTTAAGTCAGTTACATTTGCAGAGCCAAAAGTAAATGAGCCTGTAATTACGGCTGCGCCTACAAAAACACCGGCAACAACTTCGACACCAACTAAGGCTCCTTCACAAACGTCACAGCCTGATGGGTTTGATGCAAGTCTTGTAACGGCGGATGATGCAGTTATTCTTGGTAAAGTACCGTTATCTAATTTTGATAAGAAAAGCGGAATTGATTACGGGACCGTACAGACTATAAAGTACTATTCGGATATTACAAAGTCTCAAAGGGAAGCAGAAGTATTTTTCCCTGCAGGGTATTCAAGCAGTAAACAATATCCTGTAGTATATATGCTTCATGGTATAGGTGGAGGAAAGGACAGATACGGTAAAGACAACAATAGTGATATTTCAAGGATTGTTAATAATGCGCTTGCAGAAGGTGCTTGCAAAGACATGTTGGTTGTATGTCCTAATATGCGTGTAAGTGATACTCCGGAAGATAACACATTTAGTTATGAAAATTATAAACTTTATGATTTGTTCTTAGATGATCTTACAAGAAACTTAATGCCGTATATGTCGGATACATATAATGTAAAGACAGGCAGGGAAAACACTGCTGTATGCGGATTCTCAATGGGAGGACGAGAAGCTCTTTACATAGGATTTTCAAGACCGGACTTATTTGGATATATTGGTGCATTTTGTCCGGCATTCGGAATATTTGAATATACTAATTATGGAGTATATGAAGAAGGATTATTTACAGAGAGTACATTTACCCTTCCTGAAAGATATTTCGATAATACTTATGTACAGATTGTAAAAGGTACTGAAGATACTACTGTAGGTAATGAACCGTACAGATATCATGCGGCATTAGAGAATAACAAAGTTCCTCATATATATTATGAAGTTCAAGGCGGCGGACATTGGTATGACAGCTGGGGACCGGGCTTTAATGACTTTGTTAGAAATGCATTTAAGCAAAAAGATAATGTTACCCTTATGTCACTTGAATTAACTGATACAAAATTGCAATCAGTAGATGGTAACACCTGCCATGTTGATATGCAGTATTTTACAGGAACTGCAACCGGAGCATACTTTAATGGTACCGTAATGTCTGAAAGTGCAAACTGTATCAAAAAATATAAAAACGGAGATACGAAAACTTCTGCAAGGTATATTTTGCAGGGAACTGATTCTAAAGGACAGCAATGTAGAATATTTGTTGAAGAAAACAGTATATTTAGTTACAACGACAGAACAATAACGAGACCGACTATTATTACTAACAGCGAAGAACTTGCATGGCTTCATACAGCCGATATCAGATGTAAGGTTACTAAAAATGGTAATAAGTCTAAGGTTGACTTTATATGGAATCGAGGTAACACAAAACCGGTTCCTAGACCAACTATAGTAAGACCTGATGAAACAAAGAATTACAATAAGGAATTATTTACATTTACAATTAGTATTGGTGCTTCTGATGAAGTAAATGATGGAAAAGGAGATGCCGCATCCATGATTCATTTTTCAGCATCTTCAGATTGTGCGGCATTTAAAGGAGAAACCCAAGTTGGATATGCAGATACCGATACAAGAATGAAGTTCCCTGATCAGGTTCAGAGTCTCTCGGCAAGGTATATCCTTGTTGGAAAAGATTCTAAAGGTAATGACTGTAAGATATTTGTTGAAAATAATGGTATAGATGATAATGGTATGGTGACAGAACCTGTTATTATTACAGATAATCCTGAATGGGAGTGGATTGAATCTGCACCGTTACATGGTACGGTAAGCTGGGGTAGTATGGGTCTTAAAATTCACATGTGGACAACAACGAGTGCTTATAATATTGGTACAGGACAGACATCTTCAAACTATAAGGTGAATTTTAATTCCGATAATGTTTCACTTGGCTCAAATGCGGTTGTTAATTCTGACGGCAGTCTTACAATAACAAGTGAAGGAACGGGTATAGATACATGTATCAATATACCTTCTGAATACGAAGATGTTCAATTTAAAACTGTTACAATAGAATATGCAGTTGAGTCCGGTGATTTCCGATACAAGTACAGAGCGGCAGATGCTGCAAAACGTCCTACTGACTGGGAAGGATATGTATTTTCTTTTGGATTCAAATTTGATGCATCTAAAACAAGTCTTGTTGTTAACCTGGATGCAGATGCTGTTCCTATTGATAAATTTGTATTATTTGATTTTAATTCCAAAGGAAAAATGATTGTTAAGTCAATTGTTTTTGAACAATAACAACTCAACACCCCTTGACTTTTGGTGTCGTATTTTGTATACTTGTGAGAAAATAATTTTTAATGGAGGAACCTATAATGGGAGAGATTATTGGCGAAGGAATTACATTTGATGACGTTCTTTTAGTTCCGGCATATTCAGAGTTTACACCTAATATGGTTGATTTATCTACACAGTTAACTAAGAGTATTCGTCTTAATATTCCTATGATGAGTGCAGGTATGGATACTGTTACAGAACACAGAATGGCAATTGCTATGGCTCGTCAGGGTGGAATTGGTATTATTCATAAAAATATGTCAATTGAGCAGCAGGCATCGGAAGTTGATCAGGTTAAGAGATCAGAGAACGGTGTTATTACGGATCCTTTCTATCTGTCACCGGATAATACCCTTGAAGATGCCAATAATCTTATGGCAAAGTATAGAATATCAGGTGTTCCTATTACAGAGGGACGCAAACTGGTTGGTATTATTACTAACAGAGATCTTAAGTTTGAAACAGACTACAGTAAGAAGATTAAAGAGAAGATGACTTCTGAGGGTCTTATCACTGCAAGAGAGGGTATAACTTTGGATGAAGCAAAAGATATTCTTTCTCAGGCAAGAAAAGAAAAACTTCCTATTGTTGATGAGGTGGGGAATCTTAAAGGTCTTATAACAATTAAGGACATTGAGAAGCAGATTAAGTATCCTTTATCTGCAAAAGATTCTCAGGGAAGACTTCTTTGCGGAGCTGCAGTAGGAATTACCCACAATATTGACGAGAGAGTTGCTGCACTCGTTGACGTTAAGGTTGATGTTATTGTTATAGATACAGCCCATGGACATTCTGCTAATGTACTTAAGACGGTTCGCATGATTAGAGATAAGTTCCCGGAAATTCAGATAATTGCCGGTAACGTTGCAACAGGTGAAGCTACTAAAGCACTTATTGAAGCTGGTGTAGATGCTGTTAAGGTTGGTATTGGACCTGGTTCTATATGTACAACACGAGTTGTTGCAGGAATTGGAGTACCACAGATTACTGCCATCATGAATTGTTATAACGTTGCTAAGGAGTATGGAATCCCTATTATTGCTGACGGTGGTATTAAGTATTCAGGTGATATGGCAAAAGCTATTGCCGCAGGTGCTAACGTGTGTATGATGGGAAGTATATTTGCCGGATGTGATGAGAGTCCGGGAAGCTTTGAATTGTATCAGGGTCGTAAGTATAAAGTTTACAGAGGTATGGGCTCCATATCAGCTATGGAAAACGGAAGTAAAGACAGATACTTCCAGACTGATGCTAAGAAACTTGTTCCTGAAGGTGTTGAAGGCCGTGTATCTTATAAGGGAACAGTTGAAGATACTGTATTCCAGCTTATGGGAGGACTTCGTTCCGGTATGGGTTATTGCGGAACTCCTACTATTGAAGACCTTAAGAACAATGGTAAATTTGTGAAGATTTCTGCAGCATCACTTAAAGAAAGCCATCCGCATGATATTCACATTACAAAAGAGGCTCCTAATTATAGTGTAGAATAATACATAATCTTAATTATAAAAGGACATGCTGGTATGAAACGACATGAGAAGAGAGTAGTTGTGTTTTTTGGTATTGGTTTAGTAACAATTATTGCATTGTATGTTTTAGTACTTATGTGTAAGTTGTTGCTTCCTGATGAAAACAATACTCCCCAAATCGAAGTAGTTAATACTGAATCTTTAGATATTGTTTCAGACTTGCTTGTGCCAAATAAGTATTCAAGACCACAAACTCCCCTGAATGATATCAGGGGAGTTGTTATTCATTATACGGCTAATCCGGGAACTGATGCTAAAGCGAACCGAGATTATTTCAATAATCTGCCGGTAATCAATATTGGAAAAGATAAACCTATATATGCCAGCAGTCATTTTGTTATCGGGCTTGACGGTACGATTATCCAGTGTATACCTCTTACGGAAATCGCATATGCTTCTAATCAACGTAACAGTGACACCATATCAATTGAATGTTGTCATCCGGGGGCCGGAGGAAAGTTTAACGATATGACTTATGATTCGCTTGTTAAACTGACTGCGTGGTTATGCAAAACTTACGGTATCGATAATAAACAAGTTATCAGACATTATGACGTGACCGGAAAAATGTGCCCTAAGTATTATGTAAAACACAAGAAAAAGTGGAAACGTTTAAAAAAGGACATTAAAGCCGCATCAGAATCTATATGAAATATGATTACAAGTCCATTGTGAAGGATTTGTTGCCGGCTTCATATGCTCTGAAAGAAATATTGGCAGCACGTAACATTGTTTTTGCAGCGATGGTTGAAGCTGTTTCTGAATATTTGTCACTAAGGTATATAACTTCAACTACACCTGACTGAATTATTGCTTTTGTACATTCGTTGCAAGGGAATAATGTTGTATATATACGAGAACCTTTTAGGTCAGTACCGGTGTAATTAAGTATCGCATTAAGCTCTGCATGGCAAACATAAAGATATTTAGTGTTTAATGGTTCGCCTTCACGGTCCCAAGGAAATTCGTCATCGCTACAGCCTAAAGGCATTCCGTTGTAGCCGACTGACAAAATCTTATTACTTTGACTTACAATGCATGCTCCGACAGAAGTATTTGGGTCTTTACTTCTTCTGGCAGAGAGAAGAGCAATTCCCATAAAGTATTCATCCCATGTAAGATAATCGGTTCTTTTCATAATTGGTTCTCCTCCTAAAGTATTAATATGTTGTTGTTTATTGAATTGTAATAAAGCACAAACGGTGCAATAGAGTATCAAAACTAATTTAATATACAAATAAGCTGTTACATATTTTAATGTAACAGCCTATGAATAAACTTTATATTATATAATATTAAGCTATCTTATTAACTGCAATAGTTAATCTTGAAATCTTTCTTGCAGCTGTGTTCTTATGGAAAACGCCTTTACGCTGTGCTTTATCAATCTCTGAAATTGCATTCTTCAATGCAACAGCAGCCGACTCAGAGTCTTTAGCAGCGATAGCAGCTTCTACTTTCTTAATTGCTGTCTTAACCTTAGAACGAATAGCTTTGTTTCTATCAGCTCTTGTCTTAGTAACGAGAATTCTCTTCTTAGCAGACTTAATATTAGCCATGATTACACCTCCTATGTATCTGGATTGTTAAGCCACACGTAGGGAGACACGAAATCCTACTAATGCGCACTCAGATATATTAATACAATATTTGAAAGGTGTCAATACCCTAAAATAAATTTTTGTTATTTCATTTGTTTTTTTATTATTTTTAGAATAAAGATTTCGTTGTAATTATGAAATTTCATGTTGCATGACAAGCTGTTATGAATAGTAAACGGTATAATGCATAGAATAGAAAGTGGAGGTGGTTCATTTTGTATTCGGTAAGAACAGACCTTGCGTTAGAAGCAAGAGAGAGCTTTCCCGGAGATGGTGGGGAGATAGAAGGAGTAATACTTGAGAAAGAAACAAAATATCTTGATGGGAAAGATGAATCTATAAATATTTCAACAGTTAGAATAACTAATAAAGAAGGGGAAACTGTAATGAATAAGCCGATAGGCAGTTATATTACGGTTGAACTTGGTTCTGTTAATTATAATGATGACGGTATTAGGACGAGTATTATTGAATGTATAGGAAATTGTGTAAAGGAACTATGCGGAGAATTATACGGAAAAAGAATTATGGTCGCAGGGCTCGGCAACAGATATGTAACTGCTGATTCGTTAGGCCCATTTACAATAGATAATCTTAATGTGTCAAGACATCTTGCTATGGAGTATGGTTACTCCTTTCTTGATGAAATCGGTATGGGTGAAATATGTGCAATAGCTCCGGGTGTGATGGCTCAGACAGGAATGGAAACAGAAGAGATATTAAGTTCGCTTGCAGATAATATAAAACCGGACGTTATTTTTGTTATAGATGCTTTAGCTGCAAGGTCTGTAAGCAGAGTAGCTACAACAGTGCAGATAACTGATACCGGAATTAAACCCGGTTCCGGCGTAGGTAATCACAGAGTGGGACTTGACAGAAATAATCTTGATACAAAAGTAATTGCGATAGGTGTTCCGACAGTAGTTGAAGCAGAAGTTATTGTCGGAGACAGAATAGAAGATTTTATGTTCAGACAGGGCTTTAATTCTGACGAAATAGAGACATTTTTAAATAATATGGGTGAACCGGCAATAAAAGATATGTATGTTACCCCTAAAAATATAGATGAAACAGTAAAACAGTTAGGTGAATTAATAGCGGAGGTGATTAACACTATAACTGCTTGTTAATAAATGCTATAAGATGACTCGGAATTAAGCTTTTTTTGAAATGCTAGTTAAAATGTGTAATCAATACAGAAGGAATTTAAAACATTTTATATAATATCAGACAGGGAAGCGACAGAATATATGCAAACATTATTATGCAAGTCATCAGTAAAAATATTTGGTGGTTTTATAACGGTGTTAATACTATCCGTTTCGTTTTCAGGGATATGTATAAACCTAAAACCAATTAATAATCTTATAATTGATATTTTGAAATCAAATTATCCTATGTTAGAGTTTTATTCGTTAGAGAGCGACCGGCAACAGTTGTTTGTGGAAAAAATGATAATGGACGGACTTTCTTTATCGGCAAAAACGTTGGATGAAAATATGCCCGAAGATGTGAATGAATTTGCCGGTAAAGAAGTGGTGCAGACCGTTGGAAAACGTACATATTCTTTGCAAGACCATGTTGTTTATGAAAATGAAGACAGTAAAAATTCCGATATTTCACAAGTAGAACTTATTGATGAGAATGTAGAAAACGTCGTTAATTCTATTGAAAATAATGTTGTAAATGAAAATAAAGTAACAACAATTATTGCTGATACAGCAAGTACCCAGGCTATGAATGCTAAACCTGTAATATCCGATAATTCAGTATCAATGGATACTATAAGGAAGCTTAAAGAAACTAACAGCACCAATTATTTGTTGAAAAATTTTTATATAGTAGATAAAACAACATCTGTCAAAAAGTCGTATTTTAATGTGAAAAAAATGATTGAAAAGGATTTTACGATAAAAAAATCTACTGAACCGCAGATTTTGATATACCATACTCACGGTGCTTCGGAATGGTACAAGGACAGTAATAGTAAAGATGAAAAAGAAAGAGTAATCGGTGTGGGAGACGAGCTGACAGATATTCTTGTATCAAAATATGGCTACAATGTTTATCATGACAGAACAAGCTACGATATGATAAACGGTAAATTGGATCGTGGGCTGGCATACGCGAAAGCGTTACCGGCGCTTAATAGTATTTTGTCAACATATCCTTCTATACAGGTGATAATTGATCTTCATAGAGACGGAGTGGCAGATGGAGTTGATACAACCACAAAAGTAAATGGAGTTTCAATGGCCCGGGTTATGTTTTTTAATGGACTTAGCCGTAGTCCCGGCGGGGATATTGAATATCTTAAAAATGATAATCTTGAAGATAATCTTGCTTTTAGTCTGCAAATGAAAATAAAGGCAATGGAATTATATCCCGGATTAACAAAACCTATATATCTTAAAGGGTATAGATATAATTTACATCTGCGAAAAAGAAGTCTGCTTATAGAGCTTGGAAGTCAAAATAATACTCTTAAAGAAGCCAAAAACTCGATTCCTTTAATTGCTGATGTGCTGGATAAGGTTTTGTCCGGAGAGTAATTAATGAATTATGTGGTGTTAAACTATAAAAAATATTTGTTAAATTAGTAATTTTTTGTTATTATTATATACAAATATATAAAGGTGTGTGAAACGGTGTGATTTATCCTGATTTTATAGGTGAAGGATGTACGGTTGCGGTTACGGCGCCTTCTGACGGTAATAGCAAACCAATTGATTATATAAGACTTGATAAAGCTAAGCATAATCTTGAACAGAGGGGTGTTTCTGTAATTGAAACCCCTAATGTAAGAACCAGTATTAAAGGAAGAAGTTCGGCCGGTGAGGTTAGAGCATCGGAATTTATGGATGTATGGAAAGATGATAGCATATCAGCAGTTTTTGCCGCCAAGGGCGGAGATTTTCTTATGGAAATGCTTTCATATCTTGATTTTGAAACTATTGCAAAGAGTCCGAAGTGGTTTCAGGGATATTCAGATAATACAGGGCTTACATTTACTATAACAACTTTATGCGATATAGCATCGGTTTATTGTAATAATTTTAACGATTTTGCCATGAAGAACTGGCATTTATCTGTTGATAATAATTGGGACCTTCTTTGTGGTAAGGAAGTGTTACAGAACGGTTATGACAGATATCAGAGCGACTTTTATGACGGCACAACCGGTGATGAAGGGTATGTTCTTACAACGAATACCCATTGTTGCTGTATTAATCGTTTTGAAGAACCATCTGCTACAGCTTGTGTTAATGAAAGTGCTGTTAATATGAAAGGGCGTTTGCTTGGGGGATGCCTTGATGTTCTTTTGAATCTTGTTGGAACAAAATATGACAATGTAAAGCATTTTGTTGAAAAATATAAGAATGATAAGATTATTTGGTATATGGAAAGTTTCAGCCTTAGCAGCGAGTCTGTGGAAAGAGGTTTGTGGCAGTTGGCAGAAGCAGGATGGTTTGACAATGTGGCAGGATTCATATTTGGCAGACCGGCATTTTTTGAAAGTTTTACTGATACTTCATTTGACGAAGCGGTAATTAACGGAGTCGGCTCATTTGGAGTGCCGATAATAACCGGAGCCGATATAGGTCACAGACCGCCGCAGTTTACTATGATTAACGGAGTAATGTGTGAGTTTTCTCTTGACGGTGGACAAGCACATATTAAGTACGATTTTGTTTAGTGAATTTAAATAATGGATTATAGGGAGGAAGTACAATATGGATAATGATATGTTTGCGGATTTTCTTTCAGATGAAGAAAATGAAGATTCAAAAGACTTGGATGAACTTGTTGAATCTTACCTTGAAAGCAAGGGAATAAGTGCGTTTAATGCTATTGAAGTAGTAGGAAATGATATTGATTCTTATGTTGAATTGGTTGATATTTTTGTAAGTGTAACTCCGGAGCGTATTAACGATATGAAAGAGTTTATAACAAGTGGAGATATGTTAAATTATAGTGTGCTTGCCCACAGTACCAAAAGTGATGCACTTTTAGTAGGTGCTGAAAAACTTTCGGAATTAGCTAAAGGACATGAACTTGAAGCTAAGCAGGATAATATTACATATGTAAAAGAGAATTGGGATTCCTTGATTGAAGAGTGGGAACGTGTTCTTAGTATCTATGAGGAGTTTATGGCTCAGATGTAATATTGCCCGTGCTTATATGCTTGTTTATTTCAACCGGGTTGGCAAATATATGAATTAAAACTGTTTGTGTGATTAAAAACAAAAGAAAGAATTTTATGTCGATTATAGTCGATAGATTTTTTGCGGAACAAGTCATAATATGACATGTTCCGCATTATTTTTGTTTTATAATTTCTTCAAGGCTGATATGAAAGTTAATTTCAACGCGGATATGACAAATTGGTGTATGCATATGTGAGTTGGTTGCATTTTCATTTTAGAGCCTGCTTGTAAAATATGCTGTTTTGAAAAGAGGTGTAGTTAACGGGTGTATACATAGATGTTTATTTTATAAGTAATGTTGTGTCAGATGTATTTATAATCTTAATGTTTTGTATTATAACCAATATTCCGATCAAACTAAAAAGAGTGTTTATTGCTTCAATAACCGGTGCTTTGTTGTCCTGTGCCGTTATGCTGATATCGCGTGAAACTGTGATTCCAAAGGAATACATCATATTGCAGAAAGCTGTGAGCTCACAGGAATGTATGATATCACAGGGGTTTGTGATGACTCAGTTGTTCGCTGTAGGTGTATCATTTGTTATGTTGTTGATTTTGGTGGGTGGTAAAAGTGGTTATACTGATAAATGCATTGGTACATATATAAGATATATTACAATTTTATATGCCATTTCATTTATGAATGCCGGAATTATAAGTTTTATCAAAAAGAATAGTACAATTAATATGTTTATGTTAGGTGCTTGTTTTGTATTAGTAACGCTGATTGTTCGTGCGATGTCAAGGTATGGAGGAATTACTGATATTAGAAAATGCAACGAAGTAATGTATGAAGTGACTATGATTAAGGGAAATAGAAGTATTAATGGCATTGGATATTATGATAGCGGTAATGGAATGTATGAACCGATATCAGGTGCTATGGTTATTCTTGCTTCGGCAGATGATTTGGCGAAATTTCTTACGGAAGGTGAAAAACACTATATAAAACTGTTTCCTCAAATTCCCGACCAGTGGGATGGTGTTACATATATTCGTGGTATTCCTTATTCGAGTATTGGTAAGGAAAAGGGTATACTTCCGGGCATAAGAATTGATAAGGTTGAATTAATGCACGGTAAAAGAGTTAAAGAATACATAGGATGTTATTTGGCGGTATATCCGGGGATGCTTTCTGCTAAAGGAAAATATAATTTTATTATCCATAGAAATATGAAGTTATTTTAGATAATAAATACGTGATTTTTGTAACGAAAACCATGTGATTAATATATGATATTTGTTTAAAATTGCTCAAATTCTATTCTTTGTTATTCGATCGATTTGAGCATAGAGTGGTGTTTATAATAGATAAAAGGAGGCTATATAGCAATGATGTTCAGAATCTCGATTCCGTATTGTTTTCAATTTAGGATGATTAAAGATTTTAAGGATGTATTACTTGGAAAAGGTGGTGATATTCATTATATAGGAGGTGCGGAAGTTTTACCGGCGCCATTTGACAATGAAGAGGAAATGTATTGGTTGCTTAGACTTGAAGATGAGAATACAAGAAGTGAAGCTATATCAGAACTTGTTGAACATAATCTTAGATTGGTTGTGTATATTGCAAAAAAATTTGATAATACAGGTGTAGGTGTTGAAGATTTGATTTCTATCGGAACAATAGGTCTTATGAAAGCTATTAACACCTTTAAATCTGAAAAGAAGATTAAGCTTGCGACGTATGCTTCCAGATGTATAGAAAATGAGATTCTTATGTATCTTCGAAGAACAAGCAAAAACAAACTTGAGGTTTCTATTGATGAGCCGCTTAATGTGGACTGGGATGGAAATGAACTGTTATTGTCTGATGTGCTTGGGACGGAAGAGGATATTATTTCGAGAGAATTAGAAAATGAAGTCGATCTTCATATACTTGGTAAAGCTCTTGAAAAATTAAGTGACAGAGAAAGACTTATTATCCAGCTTAGATTTGGAATAGGGGATGTTAAAGGCGAAGAAAAAACGCAAAAAGAAGTAGCTGATATTCTTGGGATATCCCAGTCGTACATATCGAGATTAGAGAAAAAGATTATGAAAAGGCTTAAAAAAGATATTATTAAAATGGAGTCTCAGACAAATTAAACAAAACCATATAAAAACGAAAAGGCTCTAAACCTTACCACCAGGTAAAGTTAAGAGCCTTAAAATGTTACAGATAATTACTTATAAATCTATTTTGTTTTATTCTATTCCTTCATATGTAATGCTGTCGAAGTATACTTTGTTGTCTGAGTCTGAGATAGACTGGGCGTATATTCCGAGACATGTTCCTACAAATCCGCCGGCTTTATCAGTACACAGGATGGTGGTATCTGCGCCCTTTAGAACTTCTGTGTATGTGCTGCCGTCATATGAATATGAAAAATCTGCCGTCTGTCCTTTTTGTACTGCACGTAATGTGATTCTGAGAGGTTTTGTATTATCATATTCTAAAGTTTCTTCTGCAAGGATTCTGTCTATAGATGTTTCTTCCTTGCCGTCGCATACAAGAACCTTTACTTTAGTTTCGTTGTTGTCAGATGTGACACAGAACTGATAATTGTTATAATTACCTTGTAATAATACAAGTCCGGCAGCATCGTTAGCAGTAGGAGTGATTTCAAGGGTTGTTTCAAAACTATAACTCATATGAAGCTGTCTTGTGCATATTGCAGACGGAGAACCGATTTTATCACTAATCTTAACTGTGCTTGGGGTAAGACGAAGATAACCCGGTTTGTCAGTAAGAGAGTAGTTTGCCTGCTTTGGATTGCGAACATACATATAATTATATGGTAGGGATGTATAATCGAAATCATCTTTTGCCGGTTTTTCTTCAACTTTGTATTCAGGTAAGTTTGGTCGTGGGAATGTATCTTCTACAAGTCCCTTGCCCGGATTGATTAGTGGCCAGCCGTTTTCCCATTCAAATTTTACAAGGAAGGTTTCTCTTCCGAGATTACGATAGTATCCGCCATATGGTCGTGAAGCTAAGAGTACCATCCACCATTCTCCATTTTGTGTTTCTACAATGTCAGGATGTCCTACGTTAACAATTGGATAATTAACTCCAAGATGTCTGTGAGTAAGTATTGGGTTTCCGTTATAACCTTCGAATGGTTCGTGCAGACTCTTGCTTCTTGCAATTGTAACGGCATGCATATGTCCGGTTCCTGCTTCTGATATCATGAGATAATACCAGCCGTCATGTTTGAAGATATGTGGTCCTTCTGCCCATTCAACACCTCGAAGTGCTCCGTACCATATTGGCCATGATTCGCCAACGAGTGTCATTGTTTCAAGGTCAAGCTCTTGAACATATATCTCGTTATCACCAAAGAAGCGTGTTCCTTCACGTCTTCCTTTTGTGCCGTGATAGTAACATTTGCCGTCTTCGTCAAAAAATAATGACGGGTCAATTCCTTCGCTGCCAAGACATATCGGATCTGACCATGGTCCGGCAGGGTCAGTTGCAGTTACTATAAAGTTTCCGTTAGAACTTCCTATATTAGTAGTAATCATATAAAACACACCATCATGATATCTAAGTGTTGGTGCGTATATTCCTGCGCCGACAAAATTATCATTACCCAGAGGTATCTGTTCTTCTCTGTCAAGAATATTGCCGATTTGCTTCCAATTTACAAGGTCTTTACTATGAAAGATAGGAACTCCCGGAAAATAGTCAAATGTTGAATTGACAAGATAATAATCATCGCCAACCCTGCAAAGTGAAGGGTCCGGATAAAAACCGGGAAGAATCGGATTGTTACAAATGTTGTTTGTCATTTTTATTCTCCTTTGATGCATTAAGTATTTTATTATCACATTATACAATATGTTTATGACAAAATGCCATATGAAAATTTGTAATTGGATATATAATTGAATTATATATAAATGCTCGTGTGATATTTAATAAAAAGTTAATTTATTATATATTTACAATATAGCAAATATACCAAAATAACAGAGTGTAAAGCTATAATTTTGTAGACATATCAACAAAATTATGCTATACTATCACACGAAAATGTATGCACATTTCACAAAAGTCAGTTTTTCTGATGAGTAAAAGTGACAGTTTTTTGACATATCAGACAAAGTTACAGTATTTTTTTGATATAACAAAAAACAATCTGCCGGAGAGTATACTGTGGCAGAAAAATGGAAGTTGCAAAGCAACCCGTCGCAGACGGAGAATCTGGCAAATCAGATTCTTTCTTGTGAATAATGCATGCCAGTTAACCAAGAAAGGAGCAAAAGACAGACATGTCAAAAGTTAAAGCAGTATTAAGCAAAAAGTATGTCTCAATACCTCTGGCCATTCTCGCATTTGTACTTGTCATTGTTATATGGAAAGTACTGGTGACAGAAACAGGAGATTATTCAGAAAAGTATGAGGGACACGATCTTTCTGTTGATATTGAAGGTATTGCCAGGGATGATACATATGATAAGTATCTGGAAAAGTACCAGGATGCTGCAAGCCCGGAAGATGTTGTGGATGTTGATATTTTAAATTATACAGCAGCCAGTACCGGTGTTTCTGTAGTGAATGATATTGACGGAGAACAAAACGTAGTACAGTCGGATGAATCCGGATTTATTGAATGGATGGTGGATATTCCAAAAGCAGGACTGTACAGTATTTATCTTGAATATTATCCTCTTGAATCTCGAGGTATAGATATTGAGAGGGCTATATATATAAATGATGAGATGCCGTTTTATGGTGCGGATGCCGTTACATTTAACAGAGTATGGGCAGATGCAACTGAGATAACAAAGGATAATCGTGGTAATGATATACGTCCTACTCAGGGTGAAGCACCAATATGGCAGTCTTCGTATGTTAAGGATTACATGGGATACCACATTGAACCGTATAAGTTCTATTTCAATGAGGGTGTTAATAAGCTTAAGTTTGTCGGCGTTAATGAGCCGCTTGTAATTCGTAAAGTTACAATTATGAACCCGGAAGAAACCCCTACATATGAGGAGTATGTTAAAAATGTAGAGGGACAGTTTTCTGATGATATCACAGTTGAACCGATTAAGGTTCAGGGTGAGGATTCACAGAGACGTTCTTCACCTTCTTTGTACCCTAACAACGATAGAGCATCAGGTATTACAGAGCCATACAGTTCATCACTTATTCTTCTTAATAAAATAGGTGGTAATCAGTGGAGAGTTGCCGGTGACTGGATTGAATGGGATTTCGAAGTGCCTGAAGACGGATTTTATAACATTTCCTTTAAAGGACGTCAGAATTATAATCGTGGTTTTGTTTCCAGCCGTGCTGTTACAATTGATGGCGAGTGCCCGTTTGAAGAGGGTAAGGTTATTTCATTCCAGTTCGGTAACGACTGGCAGATGAATACTCTTAGTGATGAAAATGGAAATGCCTATAAGATTGGTTTGACAAAGGGTGTACATACAATAAGACTTGCTGTTACATTGGGAGAGTTGGGAAATATCCTTACAGATCTTAATGACAGTGTGTTCCGTCTTAATGCAATGTATAGAAAAATTCTCGTTTTGACAGGTGCTACTCCTGACGAATACAGAGATTACAAGATTGATAAAGTTTATCCTGAAATTATTACAGGTATGGATGTAGAGTGCAGAAGATTGTACAAGATTGTTGACGAACTTATCGAGTACTCAGGAGAGAGAGGCTCACAGGTTTCTTCAATCCTTACAGTTGCCGCACAGCTTGAAAGATTTGTTAAGAGACCGGATAAGATTCCGAAGTCACTTGGTAATTTTAAAGAAAATGTAAGTGCGATTGGTACAGGTATTAATTCACTTAGTGAGGCGCCGCTTGATATAGACTGCTTTATTGTTTCTCCTGCGTCTGCCGAGTTGCCTGAATGTGAAGAATCATTTATTGATACTGCAATGCATGAAATCAGAGTATTTATTGCATCTTTCGTAGTTGATTACACTTCACTTGGTAATGTATATGAAGATACTGATTCTGCAATTGATTGTTGGATCCTTTCAGGTCGTGACCAAAGTACTATTCTTAAGACAATGATTGACGATACATTTGTTCCGGAATACGGAATTGGTGTTAACGTAAAACTTATCGATGCAGCAACACTTCTTCCTGCTGTAGTTGCGGGAACAGGTCCTGACGTAGCTCTTACGGTAGCTCAGACAGAGCCGGTTAACTATGCACTTCGTAATGCTGCTGTTGACCTTACTCAGTTCCCTGACTGGGAAGAATGGAAGACTAACGTTCTCGAAAAAGAATATTACCATAGTTCGTATTTGTCTTATGAATTTAATGGTGGTATTTATGCGCTTCCGGAAACTCAGAACTACAACGTATTATTCTATAGAGAAGATATTTTGGATGAGCTTGGAGTAAAGGTGCCTGAAACATGGGAAGAACTTATAGACATTCTTCCAACCATTACTAACAACAACCTTCAGGTTGGTATTCCAAGTACAGAACGTAAAGTTGGTAATACTGCAAACCCTGACCTTGCAAACTACTTCTGTCAGTTATATCAGCGTGGTGCAAAGCTTTATGCTGATGACCAGCAGTCTGTTGCAATTGATTCTGAGGAAGCTATAGAAGCTTTTGAATATTTCACTAAGCTGTTTACTAACTATAAAGTGCCTACAAGTTATGACTTCGTTAACCGTTTCAGATCAGGAGAAATGCCTATTGGTATTCAGGATTTCTCGAACTATAATACCCTTGTAGTATTTGCTCCTGAGATCAAGGGATTGTGGAATTTTGCTTTGGTTCCTGGATACGAACGTGTAAATGAAGATGGAGAAACTATAGTTGACCGTTCAGTTCAGTCATGGGGACAATGTTCTATGATTCTTAATAAGACAAAGGGCGAAGAGAAGTATGACCTTGCATGGACATTCCTTAAATGGTGGATTAGTTCGGATACACAGGTTAGATTCGGACGTGAGCTTGAAAGTGTTATGGGTGCTTCTGCCCGTTACGCAACTGCAAATACTAAAGCTTTTGAACAGCTTTCATGGAGCAAAAAGGATCTTGATGTTCTTAAGGAACAGTGGAAGTGGGCATTTGGTGTTCCGGAAATTGCCGGTGGTTACTATACATCACGTCATATAACTAATGCAATCCGTAACGTTATGAATGATAATGATGACCCACGTGAGACAATTCTTGATTACACCAGAACGATTAATGATGAGATTAAGAAAAAACGTCAAGAGTTTGGTCTTCCTGTTAATGAAGATGATGAATAACACGAAAGGAGATGTAAGCAGATGAGTTCAGTTATGGCTAAATATATAGACATAAAAAAACGTAAGTTTAAGCATGGCTGGAAAGTTGCTAAGCAGTCTAAGATATGTTATCTTTTCCTGCTTCCGTATGCAGTGTTATTCACATTGTTTACGATTGCTCCGGTATGTATGTCCATATATTATAGTTTTACCTATTACAACGTTTTGGAGCCTGCGCAGTTTATCGCACTTCAAAATTACGTTAATCTTATTCTTGCTGATGACGTATTCCTTATTTCAGTTAAGAATACATTCCTCCTGGCGGCAATTACTGGTCCGCTTGGATACATAATGTCATTCCTTTTCGCATGGTTTATTAATGAATTGCCAAGACTTCTTAGAGCAATTATGGTACTTATATTCTATGCGCCAACAATTTCCGGTAACGTATATATGGTTTGGGCATTGTTGTTTAGTGGTGACTCTTATGGTTACTTTAATGCATGGCTTATGCAGTTTGGACTTATTGATGAACCTATTCTTTGGCTCACAGATACTAATTACATGATGGGTATCGTAATTATCGTAGTATTATGGATGAGTCTTGGTAATGGATTCCTTTCATTCGTTGCCGGTCTTCAGGGTATTGATGCATCGCAGTTCGAAGCCGGTTATGTTGATGGTGTTAAAAACAGATGGCAGGAGTTATGGTACATTACATTGCCTAACATGAAGCCTATGCTTCTTTTCGGTGCGGTAATGGCTATTACACAGTCATTTGGTGTTGCTGACGTAACTATGGTACTTTGTGGTTTCCCTAGTACTGACTACGCCGCAGAAACAGTTGTATCCCACCTTATTGACTACGGTCAGTTCAGATTTGACATGGGATATGCATCTGCAATTGCGACGGTGCTGTTCGTTGTTATGATATTATGCAATAAGGCTGTACATGCTCTGTTGCGTAAAGTTGGAACTTAAAGGGAGATGCTGATATGAAAAAGAATAGAAAAAAGATATTAAGAAAAAGAAAACCTAATAGATCAGTAGGTGGAGATATCGGTATTTATATTTTGCTGATACTTTTCGGAATATTCTTTGCATTACCGCTTGTTTATTCGATTTGTACAGCGTTTAAGCCACTTGATGAGATTTATATTTTCCCACCTAAGTTTTATGTTAAGAATCCTACAATGGATAACTTTGCTGATTTGTTTAATATCATGGGACAGTCTTTCGTACCGTTTTCAAGATACATATTCAACTCAGTGTTTATGACAGCTGTTGGTACATTTGGTAACCTTGTATGTTGTTCTATGGGTGCGTATGTACTTGCTAAGTACAAATTCCCGGGAAGCAAAGGTTTCTTTGCTATGGTTCAGACAGCACTCATGTTCTCTATGTACGTAACACAGATTCCTAACTACCTTATTATGACAAAACTTGGATGGATTGATACATACTTATCAATTATTATTCCTGCTTTTGCAACCCCTATGGGATTGTTCCTTATGAAACAGTTTATGGAGCAGATTCCTGACGCTCTTATTGAGGCTGCAAAGATTGACGGTGCTAAGGAAGGAAGAATCTTTGTTAAAATCGTAATGCCTATGGTTAAACCTGCATGGCTTACTTTGATAATTTTCTCTGTTATAGCAATTTGGAACAACAGAGCTGCAACATTTATTTATTCGGAAGAGTTAAAAACACTTCCGTACGCACTCCAGCAGTTGATTCTCGGTGGTGTTTCCCGTGCCGGTGTTGGTGCAGCGGTTACTTTGTTTATGATGAGTGTGCCTATTACAATATTCCTTCTTTGTGAGGGTAACGTTATTGAAACTATGGCAAGCTCCGGTATTAAGGATTAAGGAGGAGAGAGACAATGAAAAAGAAATTTTCAAAATTATTTACTTCTTTGTGTCTGATTCTTGTTGCTGCTCTCCTTATACAGCCTGCAACTGCTTCAGCAGAAGAGGATTTGTTCTACACATATACATATGATTACTGGGGAATTGAAAGAGAATCTCCGGATGCATATGCGATGAATAAGGTTATTACAACTAATACTTTCGGAATCGGTAATCTTAACAGTGCCGAGGGTATGTTTGTAAAAGACAATCAGTTGTTTATATGTGATACATTGAACAACAGAATTATTCAGCTTTCATATGAAAATGATAATTATTCACTTGTTAAAGTTGTCACAGAACTTAATAATAACGGCAAGATGGAACCTATATCACTTCCGTATGACATTTTTGTTACTGATGATAATGAATGGTATATAGCTGATTATGGTAATGAAAGAATTGTATATACTGATGATTCTCAGAATGTAATTGGCGCAATATATAAACCTGAAGACGAAGAAACTATTGAAGCTGACTTCAAGTTCAAACCAAAAAAACTTGTAGTTGACGCGGCCAAGAGAATTTTTGTTCAGGCAGAAAACGTTAATAAAGGTTTTATGGAATTTGAGTATGATGGTGAGTTCGTAGGATATATCGGAGCTGCGGATGTTCAGTTTGATTTTATCGATTATTTCTACAAGCTTATATCTACGAAAGAGCAGAGAGAGCAGATGGAAGCATTTGTTCCTACTGAGTACAGTAACATTTCTTTAGATGCAGATGGATTTATCTATGCAACATTAAGTACATTTGAAGATGAAAATGCTGCTTCCGCAAAGCCGGTTCGTAGACTTAATGCAAAAGGAACGGACATTCTTATTAGAAATGGTTATTATGAACCTGTTGGTGATGTTCAATATGGTTCCGGTGGTGGATATGAAGGTCCTTCAAAATTTATTGATGTAGCCGTACTTGATAATGAGTGTTATTACTGTCTGGATATGACTCGTGGAAGAATATTCGGATACGATTTCCAGGGTAATATGCTTTATGCATTTGGTGGAATCGGATATAGACAGGGTAATTTCAAGTTCCCTGTTGCAATTGAGAATCTCGGAGATTCATTACTTGTTCTTGATAAGGAACTTGGAACTATAACTCAGATGACATTAACAACTTACGGTAAATTGATTAATGATGCGCTTAATACCTACAAAAAGGGTGAATATGATATTTCAGCTGATTACTGGGAGCAGGTATTAAAGTTGAATGGTAATTATGACCTTGCTTATATCGGTATCGGTCGTTCGCTACTCAGAAAAGATCAGTTTGTAGAAGCTATGGAATATTTCAAATTAAAATTTGATTATAAGAATTACTCCAAAGCATACAAATTATATCGTAAAGAATGGGTAGAAGATAATATTACTTACGTATTCATAATTCTTGTAGTATTGTTAGTAGTTGTATTTATTAAAAATACCGTGAAGAAGATTAGAAGGGAGGTAAGTGAGGAATGAAAGCTATAACTAAAAATTCGATTAAAGAATGGTTCTCACATTTTGGAAAAACCCTTAAGTATTCTTTGCATTGTGTTGTAAGTCCGTTTGATGGTTTTTGGGATTTAACTCATGAAAAAAGAGGTTCTATGAGAGCAGCAGTATTTCTTGTACTGATGACTGTTCTTACAAGTATATGGAAGACACGATATACAAGTTTTGTGTTTATACGTGTACAGTGGGAATATTTTAATATTATTCTTAATATATGTACATTCCTTCTTCCATTTTTCATTTGGATATTGTCCAACTGGTGTCTTACTACCTTGTTTGACGGAAAAGGTAATATGAGGGATATATTTATAGGTTCTTCATATGCACTTACACCTTATATACTTATTCAGCTTCCAATGATTGTTGTAAGTAATTTTGTTACTTATGAAGAGGGTGCATTTTATACATATTTCCTGTCATTCTCAATGATTTGGTGTGGATTTTTGTTCCTTGCATCCGTTATGCAGATACATGATTTCTCATTTGGTAAAGCAATTGGTTCAATATTATGTATCCTTGTTGGAATGCTCGTAATCGTGTTCCTGTTGGTACTGTTTTTCAGTTTGTTCAGTGATGCAATTTCATTCTTCATCTCACTGTACAAAGAAATTTCCTACAGGTTCTATTAAGACTACGAAAGGAGGACATAAGGGAAAATGATTAAATTTAAACATTTACTTCCTATACTGCTTGCTACTGTATGTATTGCAGGATGTGGTGATGCTACTGACACTGATACAGTTATTGATGTTCAGGATTATTCTCAGGAAGCAGAAGGAAAAGTATATGAAGTTTCTAACGATAAACTTGATTTTGTATTTAATGCTGATACAACTCAGTTTACTGTTACCAATAAAGAAAATGGACAGGTTTGGTATTCAAATCCTCAGAACGCAGATTCTGATACGATTGCAAACGGTTCCAATAAAGATGAATTGTTTTCTACTCTTATTGTAAAATATAGTGACAATAAGGGACAGGATTTCACTTATGACAACTATAAATATTCTGTAAAAGATAAAAGATATTCTATAGAAGAGATTAAAGACGATGCCGGTAAAGTTAATGGTATAAAAGTTCTTTATACAATAGGTGATATTGAGAAGACATATATTATTCCTACAGCTATTTCAGAAGCTCGTATGGATGAGTTCTGCTCGAAGATGGAGTCGTCAGATTCAAGAAAGATTAAAAACTACTACAGAAGAATTGATATTAATAAGCTTAGACCTAATGATAATAAGGATGAGCTTCTTAGTCAGTATCCTGAACTCGCTGAAACTTGTGTATATGTAATCAGAGAATTGCAAAGTGATTCTAAGTTCGAAAGAGTACAGGAGATGTTTGCATCTGCTGGATATACTGTAGAAGAATATGAATTTGATAATTCAAAGATTAATGTTAGTAATGCTACTGATAAAGCTGCTTTCAATGTAGCTATATGTTATACATTGGAAGAAGATAGTCTTGTTGTTAATGTTCCTATGGAGGAAATTCAGTACTATAAGACTTATCCTATAGTTTCACTTTGCACCCTTCCGTATTTTGGTGCCGGTGGAACTGATGAACAGG
Source organism: Lachnospiraceae bacterium (assembly GCA_015057405.1). Classification (GTDB taxonomy): domain Bacteria; phylum Bacillota; class Clostridia; order Lachnospirales; family Lachnospiraceae; genus V9D3004. Next base: position 69,731 of record SVEK01000001.1, on the reverse strand, counting down.
GATTTATGTTAGTGCCGGACGGACCGGGAGGAATTATTAATTTCAATAATGGTAAGACTAATCAAGCTTCATATTATAATCAGTTATACGGTGCTGATCTTGCTATAAGTCGCGATGCGGTCGTAGATGAAAGTGAGGTTTCATATCCTGTAATTGGTATTTCAAAGAATGGTGGCTCAATGCTTTCTGTTATTGAAAAAGGAAGTTCTTATGCCATTGTTCAAGGTGATGTATCAGGTAGACTTAACAGTTATAATTTCATAAATTACAGATATACAATGATTCATGGTGAAGACATGGATATTTCAGGTAAATCTGATGTTACTGTTAAGGCATATGAGAAGAATCTACCTAAGGAGTCTATAGTTCAAAGATACATTTTCTCAGATGCTGATACATATGTTGATATGGCTTCAGTATACAGAGATTATCTTATTGATAAGTATCCGTCATTAGCAGATAGAAGCGCAGAAAATCATTCGACGGTAATTGACCTTATTGGATGCGTTGATGATAAAGAACATGTTCTTGGTGTTCCTGTAACTAAGGATTTGGCTTTGACAAAATATGAGGATGCCGACAAGATTGTTTCTGAACTTTCAGATAGTGGTATTAAAGATATGTCAGTTAGGTATTCCGGCTGGAGTAATGGAGGAATTCACAACTCATCATTACGTAAAGTTAAGCTTTCTAAGAGACTTGGTAGTAAAGGTGATTTAACTGATTTTGTTGAGAATACTACAGCTAAAGGTATTGATGTTTACATGGGAGGAAACTTCCAGTATGTATTTAAAACAGGTTTGTTTGATAAATATGGTGTTAACAGAGATACCTGTAAGTTTGTAAGTAGGGAATTATGTGAATTGCCATATTACAGCCCGATATATTTTGATGAATTGCCGGATGAATATGAGTATTATCTTGCAAGACCTGAATATGCAATGGGAAATGTGGATAGTGTTTCAGAGTATATTGCAGACCTTGGAACATCTAATATAGCATTTTTAGATGTAAGTGAGCAGTTGAGTGCTGATTACAATTATAAGCACCCTGTTTCAAGAGAAGCTGCAATGAACATGATTACTGATAAATATAAGGAACTTGCAGAGAACGGTGCTAAGGTAATGACCAATTCAGGATATTTTTATAACATTCCATATTCTGATGTTGTTACCGGTATGGTACTTAACAACAAATGTTTTAACATTATTGATGAAACAGTTCCGTTTTATCAGATTGCTTTACACGGTATTGTAAATTATACTGGTGAACCGCTTAATCTGTCACAGAATTCAGATGAGACTTTCCTTAAATCAGCTGAGCTTGGTGCGGGTCTTTGTTACACACTTACTAATGAACCGGCTTCTGTATTGCAGGATTCCAAGTATACAGAATATTTTGCTACAGATTACAGCAAATGGAAAGATTCAATCGTTGAAAATTATAATAGGTTCTCTAACGACTTTAACGGAACCTATGACGAGTATATTACTAATCATGAGCAGGTTGCTCCTAATGTATATAGAACAGAGTTTGAAAGCGGCAAAGCTGTTGTTGTTAATTATAATTTCAACTCATATACACATAACGGCGTTACCGTTCCTGCCAGAGATTATATAATGGAAGGAGGAGTTAACTGATGAGTAAGAAGAAACGTAAAGCAACTCTTGCAACCAAGAATGCAATTGCCGGTTACTTATTTATACTTCCATTTATAATTGGTTTCCTCGCATTTATGGTTGTGCCGTTAGTGGAATCACTGCGAATGAGTTTTTCAGAGGTTACTGTAAATCCGCAGGCTGGTGGATTTACAATGGAATTCCTTGGTATGTACAACTACAATGAAGCAATTAATATTGACCCTGAGTATAAGATTAAACTTATCGAAAATCTTCAGGGTATGTTGCTTGATTTGCCAAGTACATTGATATTCAGTTTCTTTGTGGCACTTTTGCTTAACCAGACATTTAAGGGAAGAGGATTCGTAAGAGCTATATTCTTCATGCCTGTTATCCTTTCTTCAGGTGTTATTGTAGGACTTGAATATAACAATGAACTTCTTGCCAGTATGAAAGATGTAATTGCGGAATCTTCTAATGCTTCAAGTATTACTACTGTTTTACAGGATATGCTTGTTACTGAAGGGTCCGAAACGGAACAATTTTTTGGATTTGTATTTGATATGATTGATCATGTGTACGATATCGCGATACAATCAGGTATTCAGATAATCATTTTCCTTTCCGGTCTTCAGACAATTTCACCAAGTATGTTTGAAGCAGCTAAGATAGAAGGATGTACTGCATGGGAATGTTTCTGGAAAATTACACTTCCAATGGTAAGTTCTTTGATACTTGTAAATATTATTTATACAATTATTGATTACTTCTGCCGTTCTGATAACGAAGTAATGGATTACATTTCAACCAGAATGATTAATCAGATGGACTATGATTTGAGTTCTGCTATGGCGTGGATTTACTTTGTATGCTGTATGGTTATCATCGGAATCATTTCGCTAATAATTTCAAAGAGGGTGTACTATTATGAGTAAAAGACAGAAAAAATGGCAGGCCTTTATGGAGCGTAACCGTAAGTCCAACGGTTACCTGATGCGTAAAACTTTGTTTAACATTGGTTATAAGTTTTGTCGTGCTGTATTAATATTTGGATTATGTTTCCTTATAATTCAGCCATTAATTAACAAGATTTCACTTAGTTTTATGGAACAGCAGGATTTATATGATTCTACTATTGTAAATATTCCGCGTCACTTCTCTACGGAGAATTATAAGTTGTCATCAGAACTTATGGATTATTGGAAAGCACTTGGAACTACTGCTTATATAAGTCTTTTTGTAAGTATTCTTCAGGTGGGTGCGGCTACATTAGTTGGTTATGGATTTGCAAGATATAAGTTTCCGTTAAAGAATTTCTGGTTCTTTATGGTAATACTTGTTATCATTGTTCCTCCACAAACTATTATGACATCATTGTATCTTAACTTTACATATTTTGATCCTTTAGGAATATTCTCACTTATTACAGGTAAACCGCTAAATATGATTAATACAATCATACCTTATCTTTTACTTTGTATAGGTTGTATGGGACTTAAGAGTGGATTATATATTTATCTTATCAGACAGTTCTTTAGAAATGTTCCTAAAGATATTGAAGAAGCTGCTTATGTTGATGGTTGCGGTAAGTTTAAGACATTCTATCGCATTATGCTTCCGGATGCTAAACCTATTATTACATCATGTTTCCTTTTTGCATTCGTTTGGCAGTGGACAGATAAGTTCTATACACAGATGTTCCTTAGAAAGTATACATTGCTTTCAACAAAACTTAACGGATTAGCGGGAAGTCTTGATGCATTTGTTAAAGGTGCAGGTATTGCCGAAAAGGCTGAGCAGGCATATTCATCAGCGATTATCGCTACTGGTACTTTGATGACAATTATTCCGTTGTTGGTAATTTATGTATTTGCCCAGAAGGGATTCGTTGAGTCATTATCACAGTCCGGAATAAAAATGTAACAAAAATATTATTGTGTTTATGATATAATATGTTATAATAAATGTACTATGCCGAATCTTTCGGTGTAACATATACTAATAAAGGAGGATATAAAATTGAAACGTAGTAAAAAATGGATTGCGTTGTTTTTAGCAACTGCACTTGCAACTACCGGATTAGCAGGTTGTGGCGGAAGTGATGAAAAGGAAGCCCCTGCCAATAATGAGAGTGAGCAGAACGGAGAGAATGGTGAGAGCGAGAACGGAGGTTCTTCATCTAAGGTGACATTTGATGACCTTGGTGGTGCTAATTTTACAATTGGTGACTGGTATTCTCTTGAAGAAGAAGAATTAACTACTCCATATGCTGAGGATACATATGATTACAGACAGCAGATTTTTGGTGATTATAACTTCACTATGGAGAGAAAGAATATTGCAGCATGGGTAGATATGCCACAGAAATTCACAACAGAGGTTATGAGTAATGATCCTTCTGTTGACATTTGGTATCTCTATCAGTCAACAGTTTCAGAACCACTTAAGAATAATCTTCTTTATGATCTTAGTACTGTTAAGTCAGTTGACTTTAGTGAAGAAAAGTGGAATAGTCAGGTTACAGATCTTATGACATATAATGGTGGAATCTATGGTATGTCAACAGAGATGGAGCCTAGAGCAGGAGTATTCTATAACAAGAGAATGTTTGAAGAAGCAGGTATTCCTAAAGATGAGCCATACGAGCTTCAGGCTAGTGGTGAATGGACTTGGGATAAGTTTGAGGAGTATTGTAAGAAACTTACTCAGGATACAGATAATGACGGTGTAACAGATGTTTATGCTATGGCTTCATTTAACAAGGATTACTTTAAGATGTGTGCTGTAACTAACGGAGCTCAGTTTGTATCAAGAGATGAGAACGGTAAGTATGTTAATGCTACCGGAACACAGAACTTCATTGATGCTGCTAACTGGGGTGTAAGCCTTATTGAGAAGGGTTACATTATGCCGGACCCTGAAGGTGCTGCATGGAATTACTTTATCACAGCATTCCGTGATGGTGAGTGTGCAATGCAGACTGCAGAAGTTTACCAGGTTAGTTCATTTGCAGAGACAATGGAAGATGATTTCGGATTCGTTATGTTCCCTGCAGGTCCTAACGGTACTATGGCAACAGTTCCATTTGACAACGTTCTTGTAGTTCCATATAACTACGATCCTGAGTACGTTGAAAAGCTTATGTTTGCTTATGACCTTTACACAGAGTGTACTCCTGGCTGGACTCTTGAAGAGTCATGGAAGGCACCATATTATGCTCTCTTTAGAGATGAAGAGGCTGTTGATCAGACTCTTACACTTATGAGAGAAGAAGAGCATAGAATTCTTGATTATCAGTCAATGATTTCTGATACTGATTACGGTGATTTTGCATATAGTGTATATGCACGTGCAGTTACTCCGGCTGAACAGCTTGAGAAGATGACTCCTGATTGGGATTCTAAGATTGAAAAGGCTAATAAGTAATTTGTTTTATTAGTATTATATTGTAAATATTTCTGAGACTGTGCATTTTGAATGTTCATTATGCATAGTCTCTTGTTTTTATAATTTTTTTATGTTATTATAATTTTGGTTATTGTATATTTATAATATGGTTTGTTATAAAGTTTATTAGAAAGGGCGGGATGAATATTATGACATTGAAGGAAAAGTATAAGGATTATTTTGATGTCGGAGCTGCAGTTAATAATGAAACAATAAGGCAGGATAAGGATATTATTCTTGATAATTTTAGTATGATTACATGCGAAAATGAGATGAAATACGGCTCAATTTTAAGAAGAGACGGAAGTTATAATTATTCAAATGCAGATGAGATTTATGCATTTGCAAAAGATAACGGACTCAAAATGCGTGGTCATAATTTTGTATGGCATAATCAGACTGCTTATAATATTTTTGATAATGATGTGGAGTACGTTATTCAAGTTTTTTCTGAACATGTAAAAAATATGCACGAAAGATATGGAGATATTATTACTGCATGGGATGTGGTAAATGAGGCTATTGAAGACAAGAGTTCGGAATATCTTAGAAAAAGCCCATGGTATTCAAAATTAGGTGATAATTATATAAAAAAGATATTTGAGATTGTATCAGGTATTATTCCATCTGATGTAACATTGTTATATAATGATTATAATGAATATATCCCTGATAAAAGGGAAAAAATCATTCGTTTGATTAAAGAAGTTAATTCGGATGAGAAACTTATTGATGCTGTCGGTATGCAGTGTCATGTTAATCTGTATTATCCTTCAATTGATCTTGTAAGAGAGACTATTGAGTTATATATTTCACTAGGATTACGTATTCAGATTACGGAAATGGACTTGTCATATTATAAGTTTGAAGATAAAGGTTGTATGGATAAACCATCAAAAGAACTTGAAGAAAAACATGCAAAAATGTATGGTGACTATTTTGCATTATTTAGAGAATATAAGGATTATATTGATAGTGTTACATTGTGGGGAGTTGCTGATAGCTATACATGGCTGGATGATTTCCCGGTTAGAGGACGTAAGAACTGGCCATTGTTATTTGATGAAAATGGTAAACCTAAGGATTCTTACTACAGAATAATGGATTTCTAAGTAATTAATGCAAATGTAATGTAATTTATGGGAGGATTATGATGGAAAAGTATTTGGATGAATCTCTTTCGTTTGAAGAAAGAGCAAAGGATCTTGCGAGCAGACTTACTTTAGAGGAAAAAGTATATCAGACACTGCATGCTGCCCCTGCAATTGACAGACTTGGGATTCGAAGCTATAACTATTGGAATGAAGCACTTCATGGTGTTGCAAGAGCCGGCGTTGCCACTGTATTTCCTCAGGCTATAGGACTTGCAGCTGCTTTTGATGAAGATTTTATGGAAGAGATTGCAGATTGTATTTCTACAGAAGGAAGAGCTAAATTTAATGTTCAACAAAAATATGGTGATACAGATATTTATAAAGGACTCACATTCTGGTCGCCAAATGTAAATATTTTTAGAGATCCGAGATGGGGAAGAGGACATGAAACTTTTGGCGAAGACCCGTATCTTACTTCGAGACTTGGAGTTAGGTTTATAAATGGTATTCAGGGACACGATGAAAGATATTTGAAGGCTGCTGCTTGTGCTAAGCATTTTGCTGTACATTCAGGACCGGAAGATGAGCGACATAGTTTTGATGCAGTTGCTTCCGCGAAGGATATGAGAGAAACATATCTGCCTGCATTTAAGGCTTGTGTAAAAGAAGCGGATGTAGAAGTTGTTATGGGAGCATATAACAGAACCAATGGTGAGCCGTGTTGTGGAAGTAAAACTCTTCTTAATGACATTTTACGTGAAGAATGGGGATTTGAAGGCCATGTTACTTCCGATTGCTGGGCAATAAAAGATTTTCATGAATTTCATATGGTAACATCCGGTCCGGCTGAATCTGTTGCTCTTGCAATGAACAATGGATGTGACCTTAATTGCGGTAATATTAATGGTAATTTAATTCAGGCAAAAGAGCAGGGACTTATTACGGAAGAAACAATCGAACAGTCAGTTGCCAGATTATTTGCAACACGTATGAAATTAGGTCTGTTTGATAAGCCTGAACATGTACCGTTCAATGATATTCCATACGAAGTTGTTGATTGTAATGAACACAGAGTACTTAATTTAAGAGCCGCAGAGAAAGTGTTATGTCTCTTGAAAAATGATAATAACATTCTCCCACTTGATAAAACTAAAATTAATACAATCGGAGTTATCGGACCTAATGCTGATAACAGGCGTTCACTTGTTGGTAATTATGAAGGAACTGCATCCGAGTATGTGACAATACTTGATGGTATCAGAGAATATCTTGGAGATGACGTCAGAGTTATGTACTCTGAAGGTTGTCATATTTGTAGGAAAAAGATATCAGGTCTTGCTACCAATGACAATGACAGACTTTCTGAAGCGAAAGCTGTAGCAGACGCATCTGATGTTGTTATAGCATGTTTTGGACTTGATCCTAGTCTTGAAGGTGAAGAAGGAGATCAGGGTAATGAATTTGCAAGTGGAGATAAACCTAACCTTGAACTTCCTGGTGTTCAGCTTGATGTTCTTAAGGCAATATATGAAAGCGGAAAACCGGTAATTCTTGTTTTACTTTCCGGAAGTGCTCTTGCAGTAAAATGGGCTGATGAACATATTCCTGCAATCGTTCAAGGATGGTATCCGGGTGCTCAGGGTGGAAGAGCCATTGCAAGAATGTTGTTTGGTGATGTTAATCCTGAAGGAAAGCTTCCTGTTACATTTTATAATTCCTCAGAGGAACTGCCTGATTTCAAAGATTATTCTATGAAAGGCAGAACCTACAGATATATGAAAAATGAAGCATTATATCCGTTTGGATATGGTCTTAGTTATTCTGAATATAATATATCTGATGTTTCGGTTGATGCTTATAGTATTTCGCATGAAAAAGGTATTAATGTTAGTGCAGTTGTTTCCAATGTCGGAACATATGATGGAGCGGAAACAGTTCAGGTTTACGTTAGAGTTAATAAAGATGATGCTCCTAATTGGCAACTTAAAGGGCTTAAGAAAGTTTCTCTTAATAAGGGCGAGAGTAAGCAGGTTAACATTGAACTTAAGCCTGAAGACTTTGGAATATATTGTGATGATGGAGTAAAGGTATTATATAACGGAACATTTGAAGTGTTTGTAGGTACTTGTCAGCCTGATTCAAGAAGTATAAGTCTTACGGGTAAAACGCCTGTAAAATTTGAAGTATCTTATAATGGTGATGATGCTGTTATAATGGAATAATTTGTGAGTAGTATTAGATATCTTAATACGATTGGAGATGTGAACATGACAAAGTTTGAAAAATGCTGGCTTAATTATTCGTTAGTTAGTGAAGTGTCAGGTTGGAAAGATAAGCTTAGTTGTATATTTACTAACCTTGATGGAAAATGTATCGAAAACGCAGTAAAAGAATTAAGAGTAGCTATTCCTGAAATTATTGGTGGTAATACACCGGGAATGTGTATTTGTGCTCCGTGTGTACCATCTGAGGGAATTGTTCTTAAAAAATATGATAAAGAAGATGCCGAATATTATGATGATTTTTGTCCGGGTGATGAAGGATATGCAATATACTATAAAACTGATAAGTCTCTGTTAGTAATTGCTGCCGATACCGACAGGGGGATTCTTTACGGTGTGTTTGCATTTATCAGACAGTTACAAAAAGGTATAACTCCTGATAAAATGAAAATAGCAGAATCTCCAAAGATGCCGTTTAGAATGATTGATCATTGGGATAATATGTATGGTGATATAGAACGTGGTTATTCAGGTAATTCATTCTTTTACGAAAATTACAGAATAATTATTGATGACAGGACGGTATTTTATGCAAGGATGATGGCTTCAATCGGTATTAATGCAATTGCTATTAATAACGTTAATGTACATCAGACAGAAACTTTGTTAATTACAGATAAATATTTATATGAAGTCAAGAGGATTAATGATATTTTTGCATCCTATGGTATTAAATTATATCTTAGTGTAAACTATGCGGCACCTGTAGAAATGGGTGATGTTGATGTGTCCGATCCGCTTGATGAAAGAGTAATTAAATGGTGGGAAAAAACTTCAAAACATATATATGATGTTATTCCTAATTTTGGCGGATACCTTGTTAAAGCGGATTCTGAAGGAAGACCGGGTCCGTTTACATACGGAAGAACACATGCTGATGGTGCTAACATGCTTGCAAGACAGATTGCCCCGTACGGAGGCAATGTTGTATGGAGATGTTTTGTTTATAACTGCAGACAGGATTGGCGTGACCATAAGACAGACAGAGCAAGGGCTGCATATGATAATTTTATAGGACTTGACGGAGAATTTGATGATAATGTTGTTCTCCAGATTAAAAATGGTCCTATGGATTTCCAGATTAGAGAACCTGTTTCTCCTCTATTCGGGGGCTTAAAGAAAACTAATATGTTCCTTGAAGTTCAGATTGCACAGGAATATACCGGTCAGCAAAGACATATATGTTATCTTGTTCCGATGTGGAAGGAGATACTTGAGTTTAATACATATGCATCAGAAAATGGACTGGTTAAAGATATTGTTTCCGGTAAAGCATATGGTAATACTTTATGTGGACTTGCTGCGGTTACTAATACCGGTAATGATGCAAACTGGACCGGTCATGATATGGCAGCTGTGAACCTTTACGGTTATGGCAGAATGTGTTTTGATACTGAACTGTCTGCAGAGGAGATTGGCCGAGAATGGATTAGAGCTACATTTGGTAACGATATTGAAATAAATGATGCAATTTACAGTATGATTGGAACGTCGTGGCATACATACGAGAATTATTCTTCACCGCTGGGTATAGGATGGATGGTTAATCCGGCAGGGCATTATGGTCCTAATGTAGATGGATATGAGTATGACAGATGGGGAACATATCATAGATCAGATTGTAAAGGGCTTGGTATTGACAGAAGTGTTGCAACAGGAACCGGATATGCAGGTCAATATAATGAACCATGGAGTTCGTTGTATGAAAGACCTGAAACAACCCCTGAAGAATTGTTGTTATTCTTCCATCATATGGATTATACATATAAATTAAGCAGCGGAAAGACTATTATTCAGCACATATATGATACTCACTTTAAGGGTGTCGAAGAAGTTGAAACTATGATAAATACATGGAACAGTATTAAGGAAAAGATTGATCCGAATGTATTTAATAGAGTTGCTGACAGACTTAATATCCAACTTGAAAGTGCGATTGATTGGAGAGACAGAGTTAATACTTATTATTTGCGTATGTCAGGAATTGCTGATGAAAAAGGCAGAACAATTTATTAAAATCATAGTATAATTATTGTTGCTTTTGTACATCATTTCTAATGTAACTAACATTAGGAGGATGTACAATGGCACAGTATAAAGTTGAAATATGCGGAGTTAATACATCTAAACTTCCCATTTTAAATAATGAGGAGAAAACAGAATTATTCGAAAAGATTAATTCGGGAGATTTAGAGGCCCGAGAAAAATATATTAAAGGTAATCTTAGGTTGGTGTTAAGTATTATACAACGATTTTCTAACAGTTCCGAAGATGTTGATGATTTGTTTCAGATTGGTTGTATCGGACTTATGAAAGCTATTGATAATTTTGATGTAACTCAGAATGTAAAGTTTTCAACTTATGCAGTTCCAATGATTATAGGTGAAATAAGAAGATTTTTAAGAGATAATAACAGCATAAGAGTAAGTCGTTCAATTAGGGATATAGCCTATAAAGCGGTTTATGCCAAGGAGAACTTACGAAAAAAATTGGACAAAGAACCTACAATCGAAGAAATAGCAAAGGAGATAGATTTATCTCCTGAAGAAGTAATATATGCCCTTGATGCAATTCAAAGTCCTGTGTCCCTATATGAACCGGTGTATTCCGAAGGTGGTGATACACTTTATATTATGGATCAGATTAGTGATAAAAAGAATAAGGAAGAAGCATGGATAGAAGAAATTGCAGTAAAGGAAGCGTTGTCGCGACTTGGGGAACGGGAAAAGAACATTGTAAAATTAAGATATTTTCAAGGAAAAACACAGATGGAAGTAGCAAATGAGATTAATATTTCTCAGGCTCAGGTTTCTCGCCTTGAAAAGAATGCCCTTAAAAATATGAAGAATTATCTTGACCATGCATAGGACAATAATAGTAACATTTCGTAGCTTACAGAATATATTATAGTGAGTCATTGTTGCCGTATAATATATGAAGTGAGGGATAATAATGCGACTGTGTGAGTTAAAAGAAAAAGAGGTTGTTAATATATGTGACGGTCAATGTCTGGGCAATGTGTGTGATATTGAATTTGATTTGTGTAACGGATGTGTTACGGCAGTTATAATACCGGGACCATGTAAGATGTTTGGTATGTTTGGAAGAGAAGAAGAATATGTGATTCCTTCGAAATGTGTTAAGAAAATTGGCGAAGATGTAATCCTCGTTGATATAGAGATTGCAAAATGTGTAAAAAAATGTGAATGGAGATGATACAATGAAGTGTCCGTTTTGTGGGCAGGAAGGGACCAAAGTAATTGATTCACGTCCTGTAGATGATAATAGTTCAATCAGAAGAAGACGCCAGTGTGAAATCTGTAATAAACGTTTTACTACTTATGAAAAGGTTGAAGCGATACCTCTGGTAATTGTAAAAAAAGATATGACCAGAGAGTCATATGACCGTTCAAAAATCGAAAAAGGCGTTTTTAAATCTTGTCATAAGCGACCAATTCCTGTTGAGAAAATAAATGAGGTTGTTGACAGTATTGAAAATACTATATTCAATCTTGAACTGAAAGAAATCCCGAGTAACAAAATCGGTGAAATTGTTATGGACAAGCTTAAAGATTTGGATGCTGTTGCCTATGTAAGATTTGCTTCGGTATATAGAGAATTTAAGGATGTAAGTACATTTATGGAAGAAATCAAAAAAATACTTGACAGTTGATTTTTTGCAATACATATGTTATTATAAGACCATCTGTAAATCAGATGGTCTTTTTTCTAGTTATTCAGTTTATGTTATTTTTTCAAAGTAAAACGGATATGGTACTTATGTGGAGGAACTTATATGTTTTGTAAGTCTTATTGTGGTGCCATTGTGGGAGTCGAAGCATTTATTATTCAGGTTGAAGCTGATATTAATGACGGGTTACCTGTATTTAATCTTGTTGGTCTTTTAAGTTCAGAAGTAAAAGAAGCAAAAGAAAGAGTTAGAAGTGCTATTAAGAATATGGGATTTAGATTGCCGCCTAAAAGAATTATTCTTAATCTTTCTCCGGCGGATATAAGAAAAGAAGGGACTGCATATGATTTGTCAATAGCAATGTCACTTCTTGGAATTATCGGGTGTGTAGAAACTTCCATGTTTGATAAAATATTATTTGTTGGTGAACTTGGTCTTGATGGTCACATTAACTCCGTAAAAGGAGTAATACCCCTTGTAATTGCTGCAAAAAAGAGAGGCTTTAAATACTGCATTGTTCCAAAGGATAATTCGAGAGAGGGAGCTCTTGTTCAGGGGATTGGAATAATTGGTTCAGATAATCTGAGTGATGTAATAAGTATTGTTAATTCAGGCGAATATGATGATTATGTTATTCCGAAAGAAAGATGGGAACCTAAAAGCTGTCATGGTTTTGACAAGGATTTTAGCGATGTTGCAGGACAATATATGGTGAAACGTGCTGCAGAGATAGCTGCAGCAGGTGGACATAATATGCTTATGATAGGTCCGCCGGGTACGGGGAAGACAATGATTGCCGAGAGAATTCCCGGTATTATGCCATTCCTTACCCAAGATGAAAGTATAGAAGTGTCAGGAATTTATAGTGTTTATGGTGGATTAAAGCATTGCAGCGGATATATTTATAATAGACCGTTTCGGACTCCGCATCATTCTATTCCTAGAACAGGTCTTGTCGGTGGTGGTAATATTCCTATGCCGGGTGAGATTAGTCTTGCCCATAAAGGTGTCTTATTTTTAGATGAATTAACTGAATTTCCGAGAAATATTATAGAATTGTTACGTCAACCTTTAGAAAATGATTCTATAATTCATACCAGAAGTAATATTTCCATACAGTATCCTTGTGATTTTATTCTTATAGCTGCTATGAATCCATGTCCATGCGGATATTTTCCTGATAAGAAAAAATGTACTTGTACACCGTTGCAGATTAAAAAATATCTTGGTAAGATCAGTCATGCATTTTTAGACAGAATTGATTTAATAGTTGATGTTAATCAGATTAATTATGATATGTTTAACTGTGAACAGGGCGAATCATCAGAAATCATACGTAGTCGGGTCGAAAAGGCAGTAATGATTCAACAAAAAAGATATATGGGAAGAAGTATTTCAGGAAATTCAAGGCTCAATTCCGAAGGAATAAAAAAATGGTGTTATTTATCAGAAGAGGATAAGGAGTATTTGTGTGCGGCATATGAACAGCTGGGGATGTCTGCAAGAACTTATCATAAAACGTTAAAAGTTGCCAGAACAATAGCAGACCTTGACGGAAGTAATTATATTTTGCGAAAACATTTAAAAGAAGCAATATTTTACCGATCAATTGATAACAAGTATAATGTTATGGAGGGTAATGTTATATGACGAAGGTATATGAGTGCTGTAACAACGATTTGTTTTGGTTTTGGTTAACCGGTATGGATGGTATAGGAAGAAAGACTATTACAAAGTTGCTTGATTATGCCGGCTCGCCTGAAGGGGTATTTCGGATGTCTTCATCAGTGCTGGATAATGTGTCTTTTTTATCTAAATCTCAAAAAGATATATTAGGCAAAAGGAATATGGATTTAATTAAAAGAGAATATGACAATATGTTAAAAAAAGGAATCAATTATATTCATGCTGAGTCTGATTATTATCCCGTAAAACTAAAAGACATCATTGATAAACCATATTGCCTTTATGTTAAATGTTCTGATATTAATATGTTGGAGATGTTTAACAAACCGACTGTAGCTATAATAGGTTCAAGAAATTGTTCTGAATATGGATATAAAACTGCATATAATATTGCGAAAGAATTATCAACTTACGGGATAACCATAGTCAGTGGAATGGCGAAAGGGATTGATGGTGCAGCGCAAAAAGCTGTAATCGATTTTGGCGGTAATACATGTGGAGTGCTTGGATGTGGTGTTGACATATGTTATCCCCGTTCTAATATTGAATTGTATATGAATATTATGAGAAAGGGGGTACTTGTATCTGAGTATGTTCCGGGTACTAAACCGTTTCCCGGTTTGTTTCCCGAGAGGAACAGAATTATATCAGGCCTGAGTGATATTGTAATAGTTGTAGAAGCCGGCGAAAAAAGTGGTTCGCTAATCACAATAGATATGGCCTTAGAACAGGGGAGAGATGTTTTTGCTGTTCCGGGAAGGCTTAATGACGTTGATAGTATAGGATGTAATAACCTTATTAAGTATGGTGCAGGTATATATACTGATGTTAAAGATGTGTTGGAGGAACTTGGTATAATATCCGATAAATGTAAACAGGAAATTATAGACAATAATAATTTCCTTGCCAAGGAAGAAAAAATAGTGTATTCTAAACTAGGTTTGGAATGTAAACATATAGATAGAATTGTTGAAGAGACAAATTTACCGGCCTGTAAAGTTATGGAAGTGTTATTAGATTTTGAAATCAGGCATATAGTTAAACAAATCAGAACAAATTATTATGTAACAATATAAAAGTGTGGGAGTGAAATACGATGTCTAAATATCTTGTTATTGTTGAATCACCGGCAAAAGCAGAAACAATTAAGAAGTTTTTAGGTAAGAATTATCAGGTGCTTGCTTCTAATGGTCATGTTAGAGATTTGCCTAAGAGTCAGCTTGGCATTGATATAGATAATGATTATGAGCCAAAATATATTACAATACGCGGCAAAGGGGATTTGTTGGCTAAACTTAGAAAAGAAGCAAAAAAAGCGGAAAAAGTATATCTTGCAACTGACCCGGACCGTGAGGGAGAAGCAATTTCATGGCATTTGTTAGAAGCATTAAAGCTTGATCCGGCAAAGGCCAGCCGTATTACATTTAACGAAATTACTAAAACAGCAGTAAAACAGTCAATAAAAGAAGCAAGAAATATTGATATGAACCTTGTTGATTCACAACAGGTAAGAAGAATGCTTGATCGAATGGTTGGATATAAAATTAGTCCGGTTTTGTGGGAAAAAGTAAAACGTGGATTAAGTGCCGGAAGAGTACAATCTGTTGCATTAAGATTAATTTGCGACAGAGAAAAAGAAATTAATTCCTTTATTCCGAAAGAGTATTGGCTGCTTGATGCTTCATTTAATGTGAAAAATGAGAAAAAACCTCTTATAGCACATTATTACGGAACCAACGGAGAAAAAGTTGCCATAGAAAATGAAGCACAGGTAGATAGTATAATTAATGACACACTGAATAAAGAGTTTGTCGTTAGTGATGTGAAGGTTTCTGAAAGAGTTAAAAAGTCACCGCTTCCTTTTACTACAAGTACATTGCAACAGGAAGCTTCAAAGAATCTTAATTTTTCAACTCAAAAAACTATGCGAATTGCGCAACAATTGTATGAAGGAGTGGCAATCAAAGGTCATGGTACCGTAGGTCTTATTACCTACCTTAGAACTGATTCCACACGAATATCCGAGCAGGCGCATGAAGCATGTGTTCAGTATATTTCAGACAATTACGGTGAAGAATATGTTGCTAAGACAGTAAAAAAAGCATCAGGTAGCGGAAAAATTCAGGATGCACATGAAGCTATTCGTCCTACTTATGTGGTTTTTTCGCCTTCGCAGATAAAAGAACAACTTTCAAGAGATCAGTTTAGATTGTATCAGTTGATATGGAAAAGATTTGTTGCAAGTCGTATGGAATCTGCAGTTTATGAAACAACAGGAATAAAACTTGACGGAAACGGACACAGATTTACTGCAGCATCATCAAAACTCGTTTTTGCCGGTTATTTATCCGTATATCAAACAGAAGAAAAAGAAGAGTCGGATTCTATATCGGCTATGATAGAAAAGGGAATGAAACTGAGTGTATCAGATGTAAAAAAAGAACAGCATTTTACACAACCACCGGCTCATTACACTGAAGCTTCGCTAGTTAAAACTCTTGAAGAACTTGGCATTGGAAGACCAAGTACTTATGCTCCGACAATAACTACAATTATTGCCAGAAGATATGTTGCAAAAGAGAAGAAAAATTTGTTTGTGACTGAGATTGGTGAAGTAGTTAATGAAATAATGCTGACAGCGTTTTCTACAATTGTAGACGTTAGTTTTACAGCTAATCTTGAAGGTTTGTTGGACTGTGTTGAAGAAGGAGTTGTTAATTGGAAAACTGTTGTTCGTAATTTTTATCCTGACCTTGCGACTGCCGTTGCGAACGCAGAAGAAAAACTTGAAAAAATTAAAATAGAAGATGAAGTAACGGATGTGTTATGTGAAAATTGCGGACGCAATATGGTTGTTAAATACGGGCCGCATGGTAAGTTTCTTGCATGTCCGGGCTTTCCGGAGTGTCGCAACACTAAGCCGTATTATGAAAAAACCGGTATAGTATGTCCGGATTGCGGTGATGAAATTGTTATAAAAAAGACTCAAAAGGGCAGAAGGTATTATGGTTGTATGAACAATCCTGAATGTGGATTTATGTCGTGGGCAAAACCTGCCGGAAAGCTTTGCCCAAAATGTGGTAAAATGATGATTGAAAAGGGTAACAAAATTGTTTGTATGGATGCTGCATGCGGATATAAAGAATAGTAATAAATAGTGTTCAATTTTGATTCATTTGGTTGAATTTTCTGATAATTAGTGATATAATTCTTTTCATATTATAATGATAGGGGATTATATATGAGTGTTCAATTATTGGACAAGACAAGAAAAATCAATAAATTACTGCATAATAACACGTCCAGTAAGTTTGTTTTTAATGATATTTGTGGTGTGTTAAGTGAAGTTTTGCTATCTAACACCATAGTAATCAGCAAAAAAGGTAAAGTTTTAGGAATTAAGAACACTACCGATTTTGCCTTGATTGACGAACTTTTGCAAAATGAAGTTGGCAAGATGATAGATACAAGTCTTAATGACAGACTTTTGAATGTGTTGTCTACAATGGAAAATGCCAGTCTGATTACTCTTGGTTTTAGTGGTGAAAGTGTAAGTAATTATCATGCGATAATCTCCCCTATTGATATATCTGGCGAAAGACTGGGTACATTATTTATTTATCGATTTGATAGTCCGTATAATATTGATGATATTATTTTGAGTGAATACGGAACAACAGTAGTTGGTCTCGAGATGTTACGTTCTTTAAAAGAAGAAGATGCAGAGAATACAAGAAAAAGACAAATTGTTAAATCTGCATTCAATACATTGTCATATTCTGAAGTGGAAGCTATAGGATATGTTTTTAATGAACTTGGCGGAAGTGAAGGTGTACTTGTTGCCAGTAAAATTGCGGATAGAGAAGGTATTACAAGATCTGTAATTGTTAATGCTATGCGTAAATTTGAAAGTGCAGGAGTTATTGAATCCCATTCATCCGGAATGAAGGGGACTTATATTAAGGTTTTGAATGACTTTGTTTTTGAAGAATTAGAAAATTTAAGAAGAACTTGAATGGATTCAGGTGAGTTGTAAAAGGATTTATGAGTGAATTGTATTCATGAATCCTTTTGCTGTGGATTTGGAGGTGTATATTATGATTCATACAGGTGCTTATAATTATATTAATGTTTTGCAGAAGACTGCTAATGCTTCGTGGTATCGTAACGGAATTCTGGCGAATAATATTGCCAATGTCGATACGCCTAATTACAAAAGAAAAGATGTTCAGTTTGAAACATATCTTATGACTTCTTTGTCTGGTGGAGATTCTCTTGATTCCAATGTCGCTGAATTGGATTTAGGTGTATTAGAACCGACTACATATGTTGATGAATCTAATCTTAGTTACAGATTGGATGGTAATAATGTTGATATTAATACCGAATCTTCGGAGCTTGCTAAAAACCAGTTAAGATATTATACCTTGCTGGATTCAATGTCTCAGGAATTTAATAGAATTAAATCAGTGATGACCAGACATTAAGAGTTTGAAATATAAAATTATGTGTATTGAGGAGGGGGACGTATGTCAGTTTTTGGAACGATGGATATTAGTGCTACCGGAATGACTGCACAGCAGACAAGGGTAGATGTTATTTCGCAGAATATTGCTAATGTTAACAGTACAAGAGATGCTGATGGTAATATATACAGAAGAAAAACTGTTGTGTTTCAGGAAAAAGATTTTACTGCGTTTAGTGATGTTCTTGGTGGTGCGACCGGTAATATTGGTAAGGGTGTAAAGGTTGCTAAAATTGTTACGGATGATGAAAGTGAAGTAAGGATGGTATATGATCCATCTCATCCGGATGCTAATGAGGAAGGTTATGTTACATATCCAAATGTTAATACAGTAACTGAAATGACCAATCTTATAGATGCAACAAGGTCTTATGAAGCTAACCTTACTGCGTTTAATGCTTCAAAAGCCATGATTCAAAAAGCTTTAGAATTAGGAAAGTAAGTTTATGTCTGATTTGTGTTGTACACAATGTGTTTTTTGATTTAGATAATTGTTTATATAAAATTATTTTAGAGGTGATTCTTTTATGAATTTATATTCAATTGAGGGGATACAACCTGTAACAAGGTACATAGATAAAGTAACCGGTACTAATAGTAATGATAATGATGTTACATTTGATACCGTGTTTCAATCTGCTCTTGATTTGATAAAAGAAACTGATGTGCTATCCAATAAGGCGGAAGAAGAAGAGATTAAATTTGCCATGGGACAGTCTGATAGTGTTGTAGATCTTATGGCTGCTCAACAAAAGGCTAATCTTTCGCTTCAGTATACTGTCGCAGTACGAAATACTGTATTAGATGCGTATAAGGAACTCATGTCACTTCAGTTCTAAATAATTGATGTTTTATTACTTTTTGGAGGATGTAATAAATGTCTGAAAGGCTTGAACAATTAAAAGATAAATTTATAGAATTTTGGAATAAATATACCGTAAAGCAAAAGGTTATTGTATTTTCTCTTGTGTTTGGAATAGCAATTGCTCTTATTTTAGTATGCTATTTTATTACGAAACCAACGTATGTACAACTTGGAAAGTTTGAAGATGCTAAAACTGCCAGTGAAATAATAGATGCTTTAGAGCAAAATGAGATGAAATACAGATATGAGACTCAAGGTGAATATACTGTAATAGAAATTGTTGAAGAACAGTTATCCGATGCTACCCTTATGATAGAAAGTAGCGATGCTTTAAGTAGCGGAATGACATGGGATGAAGCTCTTAGTAACGACATGTCAACAACTACTGATGAAAAAAGAACCAAGACTACACTTGCATTACAAACAACATTAAAGAAGGCTTTAAAGCAATATGATGGCGTTCGTGATGCTGAAGTGCTGATTAATGTACCTAAAGAAGATTATACAGTTCTCGCTGAAAATGAAGAAACTTCCGTTGCAGTTACATTGGAACTTGATTCTGATATTAATTTTGCCTCAAGTACTTCTAATGCGATGGCTTTGTTCCTTGCAAATGCAGTGGGTAATAGTAATACTGATAATATTGTAATTATTGATACTGCCGGTAATAAATTATTTAGTGGATTAGATGACAGTGGTCTTGGCGGTGATATTGAAAGTGGTGCTGAATATAAGTTAAAGCTTTCCAATCAGATTGCTGAGGACGTTGAGACTGTCTTGTTAAAATGTGGATATAATGACGTAGAAATAGGTGCCAGCAATATCAAATTTAATATGGATAAGGTTAATGAGTTATATACTGAATATTCTGTTAATGAAGGAATGGAGCAGGGATATTACGGTTCTACATATAATTATAAATCTATTGGTAATCAGTCGAGCGGAGGAATACCGGGAACCGATTCGAACGATAATGATACAGATACTATGATTCAAAGTAACGGTGATTCTAATTCCCTGGTTACTCTTGATAAAGCTGATTACTTGCCTAATGAGCGTCAGACTAAAAGTGAGTTGGAAGTTGGAGCAGTAGTTCCAGCTGAATCTTCAATTGCTCTCGTATGTTCGGTTTATAATATCATTCATGAGGAATCTCTTGAAGAACAAGGTTTGTTGGAAGATATTACATTTGAGGAATATTGTGAAACTAATAATGAGAAAACACCTATTGAAGTTCCGGAGAATATATATGATCTTGTAAGACAGACTACAGGTATTGCAAGAGCAAATATTGCAATTTCTGCATATACACAGCCGATGTTCCAAGCCAAAGAAGAGGCGGAAGCAGTTCCGGTACAGAATATTCTTATGATCGTATTAGCTGTGCTTATCGTTGCTTTACTTGTGTTTGTTATACTTAAAGGAACTAAACCTGTTGAAGTTACCGAGCTTGAACCTGAACTTTCGGTTGAACAGTTACTTGCAACTACTAAAGAAAATCAAAGTCTTGAAGATATTGAATATGGAGAAGGTTCTGAAGCAAGACGGATGATAGAAAAGTTTGTTGATGAAAAGCCGGAGGCTGTTGCGCAGCTTCTTAGAAACTGGCTTAACGAAGATTGGGGGTAAGTTATTATGGCATCCAGAACGCATGATATTAACGGCTTGCAAAAGGCTGCTATATTACTAATTGTATTGGGCCCGGAAAAAGCGGCTAAAATTTTTAAACATTTAAAAGAAGATGAAATTGAATCTCTTACTCTTGAGATTGCCAATACCAGAAGTGTGTCACCTCAGGTTAAAGATGATGTTGTTGATGAATTCTATGAAGTTTGTCTTGCGCAACAATACATTGCAGAAGGTGGTATTAGTTATGCAAAAGACCTTCTTGAGAAAGCACTTGGACCTGAAAAAGCTATAGAAGTAATTGGTAAACTTACGGCATCCTTGCAGGTTAGACCATTTGAATTTGTCAGAAAAACAGATGCCAGTCAGTTACTTAACTTCATACAGGAGGAACATCCTCAGACAATTGCTCTTATATTATCGTATTTGTCACCTGGACAGGCTGCTACAATAATTGGTGGTCTTACTCCGGACAAGCAGACGGATGTTGCCAAGAGAATAGCGCAGATGGACAGAACTTCGCCGGATGTTATTAAAGAAGTTGAAAATGTTCTGGAACAAAAACTTGCTTCCCTTGTAAATCAGGACTATACGATTGTTGGTGGTGTGGATTCTATTGTAGATATTCTTAACACTGTCGATCGTGGAACTGAAAAACATATTATGGAAACTTTGGAAATTGAAGAACCTGAGCTTGCAGATGAGATTCGTAAGAAAATGTTCGTATTTGAGGATATTCTTTCTCTCGACGGACGTTCAATACAGCGTGTGCTTAAAGAAGTTGATAATAATGAACTTGCAATTGCGCTTAAGGCTTCGAATGAAGATGTTAAGAATGTTATCTTCTCTAATCTTTCAAAACGTCTGTCAGTAATGATTCAGGAAGATATGGAATTTATGGGTCCTGTTCGTATGAAGGATGTTGAGGATGCTCAGCAGAAGATTGTTAATATTATTAGAAAACTTGAAGATTCTGGTGAAATTATTATATCCAGAGGTGGAGGTGATGAGTTAATTGTCTAATCTCATAAAATCAGTTTATTTTAGTGTGGATAATGAGAAGAAAAAGGTTATTGACAGTAATGAGACAATTGGCAGTATGCCTGTTTTCAGACAAGAAACTCCTGAAGATTTCGAGTTCGTTCCCGGAATTAATGTGTTAAATATAGACGAAATTATAGAACAGCAGCGTGAAGAAATGCAGGCTAATGCTGATACTGTTCTTATAGAAGCTCGTAATGAGGCAGAAAGTATACTTCAAAATGCGAGGCTTGAAGCAGAAAGCATTGCTGAAATGGCAAGAAAAAATGGTTACGAGCAAGGTTATAATGATGGGATGGCTGCCTCAGCAGAAGAAGTTTCAGGAATAAAAAAAGAGTATGAAGATATGTGCATAGAACTTCAGAACACGTATAACTCCATGCTTGAAGAAGCTGAACCTCAAATGGTTGAATTGGTGTGTGATGTCATAAATAGAATCACCGGGATTGTTGTTAATGGTTGTTCGGATGCCATATTATATATTATAGACAGAAACCTTAAAGATCTTCCTATGTCGGATACATATACAGTTCATGTGTGCCCTGATGATATTGGTGATGTTTTATTGGCAAAGGATAGTCTTGCCGCCGCTGTAAGACAGGGGGCTGTGTTTGATATTATCGAAGATTCAACATTAACTGCCAATCAGTGTATTATCGAAACCGATACACATGTTATTGATTGTAGCCTTGATGTACAACTTGATAATCTTATGAAAGAGTTGCGTCTTATTTCGGAAGTGAGATAATTTGTGTCTTACATGCACTGTGTGAGCAATTTTTTTTTGTAAAGGTGGTATTACTTTGCGACAATTATTTCCTGTTGATAAATATAAATCAGTATTAAATAAGTCCTTCGAAAAACGTCTTGGGAAGGTTGTTAAGATTGTTGGGTTGACTATTGAATCTATTGGACCGGTTGCTAAACTGAATGATTTATGCCATATTATCTCGGTTGATGGAAAAAAGAGTGTTGATGCTGAAGTTGTTGGCTTTAGAGATGATAGGGTTCTTCTTATGCCATATGGTGTTACGGAAGGAGTCGGTCCGGGAAGTTATGTTGAGAATACAGGTGAACCTCTTAAGGTTGCTGTTGGGAAAGAATTGTTAGGTCATACACTTGATGGTCTTGGAAATCCCATAGACGGAAGTGAGATATTGTGTGAAGGATATTATTCTGTTGAAAATACGCCGCCTGATCCTTTGGAAAGACAACTTATAGATTCTGTTCTTCCGTTAGGAGTTAAAGCAGTAGATGGCATGATGACTGTTGGAAAAGGACAGAGGATTGGTATATTTGCAGGAAGTGGTGTTGGTAAAAGTACTCTTATGGGTATGTTTGCCCGTAATACTAAAGCTGACATAAATGTTATTGCCCTTATCGGAGAACGAGGCAGGGAAGTTAGAGAATTTATTGAAAATGATTTAGGTGCTGATGGAATGGCTCGTTCAGTTGTGGTAGTTGCAACTTCTGACAAACCGGCACTTATTCGTAATAAAGCAGCAAAAACAGCTACTGCAATTGCTGAGTTTTTTAGAGACCAGGGAATGGATGTTTTGTTGATGATGGATAATCTAACCAGATTTTCTATGGCACAAAGAGAAATTGGTCTGGCATCAGGAGAACCACCTGTTTCAAGAGGGTATCCGCCAAGTGTGTATGCCGAAATGCCAATGCTTTTGGAAAGAGCGGGAAATAATGATGTGGGTTCTATCACCGGTTTATATGCCGTGCTTGTAGATGGTGATGATTTTAATGAACCAATATCAGATACTGCAAGAGGTATTCTTGATGGTCACATAGTGTTGTCTCGAAAAATTGCTCAAAAAAATCATTATCCAGCCATCGATGTGCTTCAAAGTATATCTCGTGTAATGTCAAGAATTGCTACTCCGGAACATAAATCAAATGCCGGAAAACTTATGGAAGTATTAGCATCGTATATGGATGCAGAAGATTTGATTAATATAGGGGCTTATAAGCCGGGTTCTAATCCGTCTATTGATTATGCAATAGAAAAAATTGAGGCTGTTAATGAATTCCTGGTTCAGACAACCGAAGAAAAGTTTGATTTTGATGACATTGTTCAGAAGCTTGATGAAATATTTGCCTGAATTTAACGTCATAGTTCAGAAGCCAATAACACATATAGTAAGTGCAATTTTTATGACAGTATATTTTATTAAATTGATAAAAAGTGTCAGGAGGTTTGTGCATGGCAAAATTTATCTTTAAGTTTGAAAATATATTAAAGATAAAATATAAAGTTGAAGAGCAAAGAAAAGCTGAGTTTGGTATGGCGATGAAACGTCTTGAAGATGCAAAACAGAGTTTGGTTGATATGTTGATTCGTCAGGATGAATATGAGATTTTGTTAACGGAACTTGCTCAAAACGGGGCCAGTGCATTAGAACTGAAACAGGCATCTGAAAAAATTGATGTAATTAAGGTGTATGTTGTAAATATAAAAGAACAGATTGTTATAGAAGAAGGAAGAGTTGAGATTGCCAGAAATAATTTTAATGAGGCAATGAAAGAACGCAAAATATTTGAAAAACTTAAAGAAAAAGAATTTGAAAGATTTAAATTAGAAGTGAATGCCCAGGAAATGAAAGAAGTTGATGAATTAGTCAGCTTTAAATATTCCGACAGGGCTTAGAAATACAGGGGGTGAATCGTTATGGCATCGGATAACGAAGAAGAAAAGAAAGGCGGGAAGCTGGTATCAGCTTTGATTGTATTTATAATTATCATTGTCTGGCTTGTAATATTTGGTGTTTTAGTTAAATTTGATGTAGGTGGTTTGGGAAGCGAAGTATTGTATCCCGTAATAAAAGATGTTCCTTTAATTAACAGTATTTTGCCTGAAGTTGAAGAAGATGATGTTGATGTTTCGTCTCAATATACTTCTCTTGCGGAAGCCAGGCAAAAGATTAGTGAACTTGAAAAGAAATTGGAAGCATACGAGTCCGGTAATACTGCCGATATGGATTATATTACAGAACTTGAAAATGAGATTGCTAATTTGAAAGTTTATAAAGATAATGCGGAAGCATTTGAACAAAGAGTTTTAGAATTTGATGAAAATGTTGTGTTTGGAGAAAGAGCACCTGACATAGAAGAGTATATGAAGTATTACGAGGGGATAAGCCCTGATAATGCGAGTATAATTTATGAGCGTGTTCTTGAACAACATCGATATAGTGAAAAGATTAAAGCTCAAGGGGAAACGTACGGTAAAATGGAACCTGCTGCAGCAGCTGCAATTTTACAGGAAATGACAGTGGGCGACTTGGATTTAGTAGTGGGAATTCTAAGTGAAATGAGTTCGTCTAAAAGTTCAGCCATACTTGCAGAAATGGATGTTGATGCTGCAGCCCAAATTACAAAAAAAATGACATATGTTGAATAAAAACACTAAAGAAGAATGTTGTTTTTGCCGATATAATAGTTGTTATTTAATGCCATAAATTCTATACGTATTTTTCGTAGATGAAATGGTGTTCGATAACAACTATTATTTTGATGGAAAGGAGGTTATGTACATGACGATGCAGGCAGTTGCATTTACAATGAACACACAGAAAAGTTCAAGTGTTAATGCTTCGCAATCATCCAAAAGTGACATGAACAAGGGGTCTTTTGATAATATCATTAGTACTAAATCCCAAAGTGCAACCAAAGATAATTCTATGAGTGCCGGTTCGCAACCTGCTAAAAAGGTTGATGTTATTAACAATGACAGTGCTATAAAGAAGAATGTTGACATTGCAGATGATATTGACAGTTCTGAAATTAATGCTTTGGTGTATGACAGTGTTCAGGGAAAACTTTGTGTGAGTGTTGTAGACAGTAATGGCGAACAGATGATGTCAGAACTTGACATGAATGCTTTGTTTGATGAGATTAAGTCTATAATAGCAAAAGTACTTAATAAGTCTGAAGATGAAGTAGAAAAAGCTATTGAAGAGTTTGGTTTTACTTTGACTGACATTATTTGTCCTCAGAATCTTCAGGAACTCTTTGTTAAGTTGCAGGGTATTGAATCGTTTTCTGATATTCTTACGGATGCCGGTGCTAATTCTTCATGGAATCAGTTGTCGGAAAGTATATTTAACATGAATATACAAATTGATGATAATACAGTTATTAATTTGCTGGAATTATCAGATTTGATTGCATCAGCTGAGCTAAGTAGTAATGAAATGCTTGTTGCAGATAATAACGGAACCGGTAATGATAACAGTGTTATAGATGCTGATATTGCAAATGATGGTGAACCGGAACTTGTTGTTAATATTTCTAAAGATGCCGGTGAGGCTTCGGCCAACAGTTCTTCTAATCAGGAAAGCATGGATTTTGCTGCCGAGAATGCCAATGAGGGATTGGCAGATGCAGACGAAGGAATGATAGGTACAACGCAACATAATGAATCATTGTTTTCGCAGTTCATGGATAGAGTTGAAGCAAGTGTTGCTCAGGGTGATGCAGTACAAAATAATCAATTGTCCCAGCTAAGGAATATTGCCAATCAGGTTATAGAGAGTATTAAAGTTAATGTTAAGCCTGACACAACAGGTCTTGAAATTCAACTTAATCCTGAACATTTAGGAAAAGTTAACGTGGCAATAGAATTAAGGGAAGGAATTGCAACAGCTAATTTTATTGTTAGAAATGAAATGGCAAGACTCGCTCTTGAAGTTCAGATGCAGGACTTGAAAGACACATTTGAACAACAGGGAATTAAAGTTGAAGCTGTTGAAGTAACGGTATCCGATTTTTCTTTCTCTGATAGAAATAACGAAATGTCAGAAGACGGAACCTTTGGACAGAAAAACAAAAAGCCATTTAGAAGTGATGATGAAATTGAAGCAGAAGTATTTGATAAGCAATCGATTGAAGAACAACTTGAAGATGGTATTGATATTATTGCATAAAAGGAGGTGTGAGAAATGGATGTTAATTCGGTAGAATTAAACAAAATAGTTGATGGTAAATATGCTGATGCCGGAAAATCTGCTGAGTCCGAGAAAAAAACTGTTAATAATTCCTTGGGAAAAGAAGCGTTTTTACAGTTACTTGTAACTCAGATGCAATATCAGGATCCGCTTAATCCTCAAGCGGATACAGAGTTTATTTCCCAGCTTGCTCAGTTCTCATCTCTTGAGCAGATGCAGAATCTTAACGAATCATTTTCCAACACTTCAGCTTTAAGTCTTGTTGGAAAAACGGTAACGGTTACAGAAACTGACAAAGCAGGCAATTCTACTTCTGTTACGGGAGTTGTTGATTTCGTAAACAGAGACGGAAGCGGAAAGTCCTACGTAAGTATTGACGGAACAACATATTCGGCAGATAATGTAACAAAGATATATGATGATTATTATCTTATGGAACAAAAACTTCCGCAGGTTGAATCGGCGAATTTGACTTTTGATCATGAGGAGCCAAAAGATTTGGAGATTAATCTTACTCTTGGTGAAGACGAGTATGAATCTTCGGCAGTTGCAGTTATGGTTGGTGATAAAACAATTGATGCATCTTATCTGAAATATAATAACGGTGTTCTTACAATTGATAAAGAGGCATTCAAGGATTTTGAAACCGGTACATATTCTACAGCGTTTGTTTTCTCTAATTCGGTGTATTCAACGGTGACAGATAAGGTGACAATTGCTGTTAAAGGAATTGCGGCAACAGAAGCGTGATATGAAAGACAGGGAGGTCGGTTTTATGAACATATCAGGTAATATGATGGCTTCAATCGAGCAGATGTCTGACAGAATAAGAAGTAATGCGCAAGTTTCTCAGACAAACGGTGCGGTTGAAAGTACAGAAAGCAATTTATCGTTTAAGGATTACATACAAAGCGCCTCTGTAAAATTTTCAAAACATGCCAATGAGAGACTCAATACAAGAAATATCAATCTTGATAATTCTCAAATGGAACGTCTTGAAAAAGGTATGATAAAAGCAAGAGAAAAAGGTATGAGAGATCCGCTGGTAATGATAGATAATATTGCATTCATAGTAAATATTAAAAGTAACACGGTGGTTACTGCATTAGGAGATGTTAACGAAGCGGTTTTTACAAATATCGATGGTGCAGTTATTAGTTAAATTAACATATCGTTATGATGGACAAAAAAGTGCCGGTCCTTTATGGGGGTATATCATTTCTGACTGACTGATGAAATGAGATGAAAGTCCTGAATGGTGATATGTTCGCTTAGGCAGGAGGATATATATTATGATGAGATCACTTTATTCTGGTGTATCGGGTCTTAAAGTACATCAGACAAAAATGGATGTTATAGGTAATAACATTGCTAACGTTAATACGATTGGATTTAAATCCAGCTCAGTTAATTTTTCTGATGTTTATTATCAGACAACAGCTAATGCATCAGGTGCTAATACTGAAACCGGTGCGGCAGGTACTAATGCTATGCAGATTGGTCTTGGTTCTGACGTTGCTGCAATCTCAACTAACATTACTACTAACGGAGGAACTCAGAGAACTGACCGTAATCTTGACCTTATGATTAACGGGAGTGCATTCTTCATTGTTGATTCGGGTGGAGAAAAATTCTTCACCAGATCAGGAGCCTTAGGAGTTGATGTTAATGGTACATTATATAATACATCAAATGGTGGTACCGTGCTTGGATGGGGTGTTGATGAAGCTGGAAATATAGTTAAGGAACTTGGTCCTTTGTCGGTTATGTCTGTTGACAAAATGTCATCAGAACCTACTGCCACAACAAAAGCAGTTCTTTCCGGTAATATTGACCAAAATGATGAACAGGTTGCTTTTGATGAAACGGCTAGCGGATATCCTGTAACAATTAGTTTTTATGATAATATTGGAAATAGTTTCATGGCAAAACTTACGCTTATGCAGCCATCAGCTGATGTTAAGAATTCTTATACTGTATCCATAAGCGATTTGTTTGATTCGACAGGTAAATCGGTGCTTTATACAGTAACTCAGGATGAAGAGGGTAACGCAGTATACAATACAACCAATCAGTATGTAAATTTTGGCGGCGAGGAATATCGTTATGATGTAGATCCTGCAACCGGTGAGATTATTTGGTCTCCTGAGGTTTCATCAACTAATCTTGTGTTTAACGGAACCAATGGTGAGTTCTCTTATGTTACTAATGAAGGAGAACAGGGCGAAACAGTAATGCTTTATTTTAACGATGGTAACACTGAAAATAATGCTTTTTCTGCTCAGGGATTAGAAATTGATTTTAGTTCTCTTACCATGTATTCTGCAGGTGGAACTTCTAAAATTAATGCTATTCGAGGTAATGATGGTGAGGGAGAAGGTAATAGCGCAGGTGCTCTTTCGGGATTCACTATTCAGACTGATGGTAAAGTATACGGAGTTTATAACAACGGTGATAAAATGTTGTTTGGTCAGATTGCAGTTGCAACATTTTCCAATCCGGCAGGTTTGGAATCAGTAGGAAACAGTTTGTACAAAGAATCACTTAACTCAGGAGAATTTGAAGATGTTGATCCTTCGACTGTAAGTGGTCTTACAACAGGTGCACTTGAGATGTCTAACGTAGACCTTGCGAATGAGTTCACAACGATGATTACAACTCAAAGAGGTTTCCAGGCAAACTCAAGAATTATTACAACTTCAGACACTATGCTTGAAGAAGTAGTAAATCTCAAGAGATAATTAATTTTAGTATGATAATCTGTTGTGAAATGAATTGTAATAATATGACAAATTGTTACCGGATTAATTTTTATAAGTGGTTTTCGCGTTTTGGGTTTACCACTATGTGATTACATGTATTTGTGTGTTTTATAATTTATAACAGGGGTGTATATATCATTTGGTAAGGTATATGCACTCTCTGTTATTTGGATGTTACATTTGCTTACCTGGTTGTTTTTGTTTTGATGTGAAATAATATGTTTGAATTTTCAAGTTAATTATTAAATTAAGTGATTTGAATTGCTTAAATATGTAATTCGTGATATAATTATTAACTGTATTAGACAAGATATGACATATGGCTGATATTAACTCTGTAGCAATGTGCAGAATTTCAATGTTGCAATGTTGGTGTGCTGACTTTTAATTATGATTAATACTTGTCAGTGGATTTTCATTTGATGCGAGGATTAAAATATGATTAATTTGACAAGAATGAATGATTCTACATATACATTGAACTGTGAACTTATTGAGATGATAGAAGAAACTCCGGATACGGTTATTACTTTGACATCGGGCAAAAAGTTTGTTGTAAAAGAGAGTCGGAGCGATATTGTGCGACTTGTTGAAGAATACAAGAGACGTATTTTTTTGGGAAATACGATTAATTAAAATATACAATATGAAGATTGGATGGTGACATGGTTTGGATATAGCATCGTTACTTGGACTTGTTGGTTGTATGGTTCTTGTGTTGATTGGAGTTATGAAAGATGATCCTTCGGCAATTAACAATTTCCTGGATCCTACGTCTGCTTTGATTACATTTGGTGGTTCTTTGTTTTGTGTAATGACAATGACTAATTCTATTGGTGATTTCTTTGCCAAAATTAGATCATTTTTGCTTGTAATTAAGATGAGACAAACTAATGAATCAGAAATGATTCAAAAGATTATTGAATTGTCTAATATTGCAAGAAAAGAAGGCCTTTTGGCGTTAGAAGAGGCAGCCGGTGATGTTGATGATGAGTTCCTGAAAAAGGGTATCCTTCTTATTGTAGACGGAACGGATCCTGAACTTGTAAGAGATATTTTAGAGATTGAAATGGTTTGTGTTAATGACCGCCATAAGGATGTTATAGGTTTTTGGGAAAACATGGCTGCAATGGGTCCTGCATGGGGTATGATTGGTACGCTTATCGGACTTATAAATATGCTTAAGAATTTGTCTGATTTTGCATCAATTGGTCCTAATATGTCGGTTGCGCTTATTACAACTTTGTATGGTTCTATTTTGGCAAACTGGATTTGTACTCCTATTGCCAATAAGCTTAAGAAGATAGATGCAAATGAAACGATGCAGAAGGAAGTAATGATAGAGGGTCTTTTGTCAATACAGGCTGGTGAAAATCCACGTGTTATTGAAGAAAAACTTAAATCTTTCCTTTCGCCTTCTGTTCGTAAATCATCTAATGACATGGAAGACGAAGGTGGTGAGGAATAATGGCCAGAAAGAAAAAGCAGGAAGAGGCTTCTCAGGGGTCTCCGGCGTGGATGGCTACTTTTTCCGATTTGATGAATCTGCTTCTTTGTTTTTTCGTTCTTTTATTTTCGATGTCAACTATTGATGCAGAAAAATTTGAAGCTTTGTTGGCGTCATTGTCAGGTGATTTCAGTGTATTTCAAGCAGGTAGCAGTATGGTTGGTGAGGATATATATGTTGCCAGCGGTGCCACTCAGATGGTTGAGATAAGTCAGTATTTTACTGAATTTACTGATTCCGGTGGAAAAGATGATTTCAAGGAATTTCAGAGTCCGGAAGATTACGAAGCTCAATATATTAAAGAACAGCAGGAAAAAACTGAAAGCCTGTATGATGAGATTGTCGAAAAAACAGAACAGGAGAATTTGGACGGTAGTCTTACTGTAGAAGCTGATAAAAATAATAATTGTGTAAGAATTACAATCGGAGGTGCCGTGTTATTTAATTCTGGTGATTCCGAGTTGAAAAAAGAAGCATTGCCTATAATGTCCAGAGTAAGTGACATTTTAAAATCATATAAGGATAATCTTATAAAAATAGAAGGACATACTGACAATGTTCCTATATCAGGCAATAAGTATAAGAGTAATATGTCCTTATCGATGGCAAGGGCTGAAAGTGTCTTTGATTTCCTTGTTGAAAAGAAAAAAATGAATCCGATTCGTCTTGAACCTTCGGGCAAGGGTGAATATGTACCTGTTGCAGATAATTCGTCTTCTGCGGGAAGAGCGAAGAACAGGCGTGTTGAATTTAGAATATATACTGACTGACATAACAATTAAAAAGATTAATTCGGAGGAAAATTAAATATGAAAAAAAATATGCTTACTATTTTTGTGATTGCAATTTGTGTAATTAACCTTTTGTTGACTTCTATAATGATGTTTGTGATGTTGCCGGCGTTTTCCAATATGAATAGTATAGTTTCGCAAGTTTCTTCGATACTTAGTCTTGAACTTGAAAGCAATAGTTCTGAGGAAAGTGCGTATTCGATTTCGGATATTGAGATAAAAAGTGTTACATTTGATGAAAGTGGTAATAAGCAGACCATTAATCTTGCACCGTCATCAGATGGTAAATCTCATTTTGGAATTCTTACCGGTGTTAAATTTGGGCTTAACACAAAAGCAGATGATTATGAAGATGTTGTTGAAGTTATAGATGAAAAATCTTCTGTATTAACTGATATTGTTAAGGAAGTAATTGCTTCTTTTTCAGAAGATAATATTACAGAAGCAGCTATAAAAGATGAAGCATTAAAGCGAATTAATGATGTGCTTGATGGTTCTCATTGTGTTGTAAGTATTACTCTTGACGGATTTATGCATCAATAATAAAATTGTCTTTATTATTTTTATGAAATGTGTTATTATTATAAATAAATAACTATGTGGTTATTTAATTAATATTTTTGTTGTTGTAGTGAGGTGAGAATATATGGGTGACGTTTTGTCACAGAGCGAGATTGATGAGTTATTGTCAGCATTCAGTAAGGGTGAATTTGACGTTAATGATACAGTTGATGTCGCTGAAAGGTCAGTGAAAGATTATGATTTTGCGAGACCGTCCAAATTCTCTAAGGATCATTTGCGTACATTGGTATTTATTTTTGAACATTATGCAAGATTATTGTCCACTAATTTACCGGTATACCTTAGAAAAAACGTTCAGGTAGAGGTATTACACTCGGAAGCTACAACTTATTCGGAATTTTCCAATGCCTTATCCAATCCTGTTATACTTGGAATTGTAAGTGCTGAACCTTTGAATGGTAATTTTATTATTGAAATTGCTGATAGTATTGGGTTTGCCATATTAGACAGAATGCTTGGTGGTGGAGGAATTCCGTTAGACAAGAGCAGAGATTTTACTGATATTGAGTTGTCTATATTAGAAAAGATAATGTGCATATGTATTGAACATTTGATTGAACCATGGCAGAGTGTGGTTGATATCGTTCCGAGTTTGGAGCAGATTGAAACAAACTCTCAGTTTGCGCAGTTTATTTCTCCTAATGAGATGACTTCGATTATAACTATGAATATTAAGATAGGTTCTATTGAAGGTCTTATGAATGTTTGTATTCCATTCACTTGTCTTGAAGATGTTATAGACAGACTTAATACGAAATATTGGTATGCGACATTACAGGCCAATGACGATGGATTGTATAGAGAAGCAATTGAATCGGCTATTTCTAAGGCGTCAATACCTGTAAGAGCCTTGTTAGGACATAGTATGATATCAGTTAATGATTTTGTTGGACTTGTTCCGGGTGATATCATTAAACTTGATACAAAAATAGACGATGAGTTAGAAGTATATGTTGGTAATCTGAAAAAGTTTAATGCTTTACCGGGAGCTTCTTCGGATTCATATGCTATGCGTATTACTTCTATCATCAGGGAGGAGTAGAGAAACTTATGGATGGAATGTTATCGCAGGAAGAAATTAATGCCCTGTTAGGTGAAATGTCCGTTACGGGATCTGATACTTCGACTAGTGAAAATGATGGTCAGGTGGAATTATTGACCGATGAAGAAAAGGATGCTGTTGGAGAAATTTCAAATATAAGTATGGGTACTGCTGCAACAACATTGTCAATGTTGGTTAATAATGTTGTTAATATAACAACACCGCAGATTTCGTATTCGACAATAGAAGAGGTGGCATCATCATATGAAAAACCGTGTGTGTTTATTCATATATCATATAAAGAAGGTCTTGACGGAAGTAATGTTCTTTTGTTAAAGGATGAAGATGTTAAGATTATTACTGATTTGATGATGGGTAACGATGGTACTGATGTGAACAGTGAGTTGTCTGACATGCATCTTAGTGCTATTGGTGAAGCGATGAACCAGATGATGGGTTCGTCTTCCACATCGCTTTCGTCAATGTTAAACAAAAAAATAGATATTAGTACACCTGTTGCTGAACAATACAGTGTTGATCTGGCTTCTTTGTCAGAAGAAATGCGGGTATTGTCCAATGAAACTTTGGTTAAGGTTTCTTTCAAAATGGAAATCGGAACGCTTGTTAATAGTGAGATTATGCAGATGTTTCCGGTATCTTTTGCAAGGGAAATGTATGAGAGCCTTAAAGAAGTAACTGCCGGTGAGACATCTACCGCTGATAATACAAATATTTCCGGTAGTGACAGCCAGTCGTCAACATCTTCGCAGAATGCTTCTTTGGAACCGGCGGTTTCACAGAATGCAGAGGTACAACCGTTTAATGGCGGTTATCAGCAGCAACAGCAACAACCTAATGTACAACCGGTAGCTTTTCAAAATTTTGCACCTGTTGCTAATAATTTTATCCAACCGGAAAACATGGATTTGATAATGGATGTTCCTCTCGAAGTAACCGTTGAGTTGGGACGAGCCAACAAATCAATCAAAGAGATTCTTGAGTTTTCACCGGGAACTATTATTGAATTAAACAAGCTTGCCGGTGAACCTGTAGATGTATTGGTTAATGGAAAACTTGTTGCAAAAGGCGAAGTTGTTGTTATTGAGGAAAGTTTTGGAATTAGGATAACAGAAATTATTAAAAATGTATGATTTTCTGTAAAAGTATGTTATAATACTCATATATGAGAATTTAATTTGAATAGGAGAGGAAAATTATGGCTAAAAGAATTTTGATTTGTGATGATGCGGCATTCATGAGAATGATGATTAAGGATATCCTTACAAAGAATGGATATGAAATTGCTGCAGAAGCAGAGAATGGTCTTAAAGCTGTTGAAAAGTATACTGAGACAAAACCTGATTTGGTAATGATGGATATTACCATGCCTGAGATGGACGGTATACAGGCTCTTAAGAAAATTAAACAAGTTGATGCAGCTGCTAACATTATTATGTGTTCAGCAATGGGTCAGCAGGCAATGGTTATTGAATCAATTCAATCAGGTGCCAGAGACTTTATTGTAAAACCTTTCAATCAGGATAGAGTACTCGAGGCTGTTAAAAAAGCAGTAGGTTGATAGTGTTATGATGCAGATTCTTATTACTTCAACTTTTGAGAATGTATTGCAATTATTAGGTTTAGTCGTTGTTTTTATTCTAATATTAGTTGCAACTTATTATTGCACTCGTTTTATTGGAAAATATTCAATTGCGCAGAGTCAGGCGAGTAATATTAAAGTTATAGAAACATTTCGTTTATCTCAAACGAAATATATTCAGATTGTCAAAGTTGGAAAAGATAAGTATCTGGTTATATCTGTATGTAAGGATAGTGTTTGTATACTTGCTGAACTTACTGAGGATGAATTGGAGCTTAGTGATAATTCTTCGAATGAGGTTCCGAGTTTTTCAGACATATTTAAAAATATAAGAAAAACAAAGTAAAGGTTGGTAAATCATGAACATACATAATATAAGACTTAGAAAGTTTCTTCACATTTTATGTCTTATTTTGGTGATTGGTTCATTAACCTTTTTTTGTGGTATAATGAAATCAAGTTATGTTTCGGCGACTGAAGTTGATGAAATCGGACAAAGCGAGATGGTTCCGGAAGATCCCGGAAACTTCAATCTTAATATAACCTCTAATTCAGGTAGCACATCATTATCCTCAACTTTGAGGATTTTGCTTGTGTTAACGGTTCTTACAATAGCTCCTTCTATTATTCTTATGGTAACTTCATTTACCAGAATTATAATTGTTCTTAATTTTTCCAGAACTGCGCTGGGCTTGCAGAATACTCCGCCTAATCAGGTTTTGATTGGACTTGCTTTGTTTTTGACCTTTTTTATTATGTCGCCAACAATTTCAGCGATAAATACTAATGCAATTCAGCCTTTTGAGGCCGGACAGATCACTCAGGAAGAAGCCCTTGAAAAAGGAGTAGAGCCTATCAGAGAGTTTATGTTCTCGCAGACAAACAGAAAAGATATCAAACTTTTTCTTGATATATCGAACAATACAGAGGCAATTGAAGATTATAAAGAAATTCCAACCAGTACACTTATTCCTGCTTTTATGATAAGTGAACTGAGAAAAGCCATGATAATGGGATTTTTGATTTATTTACCATTTATTGTAATAGATATGATTGTGGCGTCAACACTTATGTCTATGGGTATGATGATGTTACCACCAACGACGATATCTATGCCTTTTAAGATTTTATTATTTGTACTGGCTGATGGATGGAATCTTGTGATTGGACAACTTGTTAGAACATTTTATTAACGTTGTATGAGGTGATATGTATGTTGACAGAGGATATTGTTGTAGATATAGCCCGGGACATGCTTTGGTGTATTATTAAATCAGCTGCGCCTATGTTGATTGTTTCTCTTTTGGTTGGATTGATTATCAGTATTTTTCAAACAGTTACTTCCATTCAGGAACAAACGTTAACATTTGTGCCTAAGCTTATTGGTATTTTTATTGTTTTAATATTAGCCGGTGGATGGATTATAAATAATGTTGTTGAATTTTTTCAGAGTTTGTGTGCCATGTTTCCGGAACTAATTGGATAGATGTGATGTTGGATGAATATTACAATTGAGAATATTGAATGTTATTTGTTAATAATTGTTAGAATAAGCGCTTTTATTTTCTCTGCACCGGTGTTTAGCACTCATGGAATACCTATGAAAGTGAAAGTGTTTTTAAGTGTGTTTGTTTCTTTGATTGTGTATAATACTATAGAAGTTACATTACCGCCATATGGTGGTGTTATATCATTTGCCATATTGGTATTACAGGAAAGTATTGTAGGACTTATTTTAGGTTTTATAACGAATGCTTGTTTATATATAGTTAATTATTCGGGACGAATGATTGATATGGAAATTGGTTTGTCCATGGCTAATATGATGGATCCGGCTACGAAATTACAAACATCTATAACCGGAGCGTTATATACACAAGTAGTATCACTTTTGTTAATTGTATCAAATATGCATTATTATTTGATAAGAGCAATTGTTGACACATTTAATTTTGTGCCTATAGGAGAGACTATATTTCATAGGGGCTTGTTTGAAATCATGCAAAGTTTTATGTTTGATTTTTTTGTTGTTGGCTTTAGAATTATTCTTCCTATTTTTGGGATGATGCTGATTACCAACGTTGTATTGGGGGTTTTGGCAAGAATTGCTCCTCAGATGAATATGTTTGTTGTTGGTATGCAGCTTAAAGTTTTTGCCGGATTGGTAGTCTTAGTATTAATCGCGTCTACTTTGCCGATGGTAGCAGATTACATATTTGATTTGATGAAAGAATATTTATCATTATTTGTTAAAGCATTGGCACCCTGATTATGGAGGTGAATTATGAATACAGAATATTATTCAAACAAACTGCCTCTAAGATATAACCTTCAGTTTTTTGCGAATGATGAAGGAGGAGAAAAAACCGAGGAAGCAACGCCTAAAAAACTTGATAAAGCCAGAGAAGACGGAAAAGTTGCTAAGAGTAAAGATATTCCTGTTGCGTTAACTTTATTGACAATGTTTGTTGTGTTTAAGTTTACTGCTGCATATATTGGACAATCGATTATGAAGGTGTATGAATTTAGTTTTGGTAATATGTCTGCGTATACCAATGATGAGTTTAATACTAATACAGCACTTTCGTTGTTGAAATATGGTTTTACAGAAGTGATAGTCATAGCGGGACCGTTGATGTTATGTGTAATGATAATTGCTTTTTTTTCTAATTCACTTCAGATAAAATGGAAAATAACCGCAAAGCCGATGAAACCGAAGTTTAGCAGTCTTAATCCGATTAGTGGATTTAAGAGACTCATATCGAAAGATAAAGTTTTTCAGCTTATATTGTCTGTTGTAAAGATTGTTATTATGATGTATGTGATTATTGATGAACTCTTTGATCAGTGGGGGCTTATCTTTGAATTATACAGAATAGATTTGATATCTGCAGTTGGGGTTATAGGTGACTTGGTAATTGGCCTTGGGATTAAGATAAGTCTTATTTTCCTTATAATTTCTGCTATTGATTTTATCTATCAAAAGTTTAAGTTTAAGAAAGATATGCGTATGTCAAAGCAGGAAGTTAAAGATGAATATAAAAATGCAGAAGGTGATCCTAAAGTTAAGGGACAGATTAAGCAAAGGATGATGCAGGCTTCCCAAAGAAGAATGATGCAAAAGATTCCGCAGGCAGACGTTGTTATTACAAACCCTACGCATCTTGCCGTTGCTTTAAGGTATGACAGAGAACATGACGAAGCGCCTGTTGTTATAGCAAAGGGAGCGGATTATCTTGCTGAAAAAATAAAAGAAAATGCAAGACAATATAATATAGAGATTGTTGAAAACAAGCCATTAGCAAGGATGTTGTATTATAACGTTGATTTGGATGAACAGATTCCGCCGGAATTGTATCAAATGGTTGCGGAAGTACTTGCTTTTGTATTTGGTTTGAAGGGAATTGCGTAAAGCATAATTTGTTTTTGTGAATGATAAAAACTATTTATGTTGAATGATTTGTGAAGCTTAGGTGCCCTGGGTTATTACCGGGTAATTATCGATAAAAATATATTTGATTAAAAAAGGAGGTCGTGAAATGAAAAAACAAGATACACTCATAGGTGTTTTTGTGTTATGCCCTATATTATTTCTTATAATTCCCATGAATCCATTAATTCTCGATTTCCTTATTGCAATTAATATTTCTATTGCAATGGTTGTGTTATTTGGGGCGTTATTTTCAAAGGAAGCAATCAGTATGTCGATTTTTCCGACATTGTTGCTTTTGACCACATTATTTAGATTGTCGCTTAATGTAAGTTCTACCCGTAATATCCTTCTAAACGGATATGCAGGAAATGTAGTTGAAGTGTTTGGTCAGTTTGTAGGTGGCTCCAATCTTATTGTTGGTTCCATTATATTTATTGTCTTGATTATTGTTCAGTTTATAGTTATTAATAAAGGTTCTGAACGAGTGTCTGAAGTAACTGCCAGATTTACTCTTGATGCTATGCCGGGTAAACAGATGGCAATTGATGCAGATCTTAATACAGGAGCAATAACTGACGAACAGGCTAAAGAAAGAAGACAAAAGATTCAGGATGAGGCAGCCTTCTTTGGTGCCATGGACGGTGCTACAAAATACGTTAAAGGAGATGCCACAGCCGGCCTTATAATAACAGTACTTAACTTTGTTGGTGGTTTAGTTCTTGGAATGACAAGCGGACAAGATGCCACATTCAATGATGCTCTTGAGAAATACGCGTTATTAACTATAGGTGATGGTCTTGTTAGTCAGATTCCTTCGCTAATGATATCTCTTGCTACAGGTCTTTTGGTTACAAAGGCTTCAAAAGAAGCTGATATAAGTGATGTTGTTCTTGGTCAGCTCTTTAGTTCACCTAAAGTCATGTATATTGTTGGTGGAAGTTTGATTGGACTGGGGATACTTACACCGCTACAGTGGTACATATTTGTTATGTACGGTGTGCTTTTTATAATTGTGGGCAGAAAAATGGCAGCCAATATGCAGATTGCTGATATAGAAGATGAAATAAGTGAAGAAGAGGCTTCTGCTGACGAGATAAGGCGTCCGGAAAATGTTACGTCTCTATTGCAGGTTGATGCAATTGAATTGGAATTTGGTTACGGAATTATACCGTTAGCTGATGTTAATCAGGGAGGAGATTTATTAGACAGAGTTGTTATGATAAGGCGTCAGATTGCTCTTGAACTTGGTTGTGTTGTTCCGATGATTCGTCTTAGAGATAATATCCAGCTTAATCCTAACCAATATGTAATTAAAATTAAAGGAGTACCCGTAAGTGATGGCGAAATATTATTTGACCATTATATGGCTATGAGCCCGGGGTATGTGGAAGAAGAAATTTCAGGTATACCGACATTTGAACCATCATTTCATTTGCCGGCATTATGGATTACGGAAAGTCAGAGAGAACGTGC
This sequence comes from Lachnospiraceae bacterium, assembly GCA_015057405.1. Classification (GTDB taxonomy): domain Bacteria; phylum Bacillota; class Clostridia; order Lachnospirales; family Lachnospiraceae; genus V9D3004. Next base: position 29,707 of record SVEK01000001.1, on the reverse strand, counting down.
AGAATCTCTTGGATATACTGTTGTTGATCCGCCTTCAATTATTGCAACTCATTTAACAGAAGTTATAAGAACCCATCTTGGAGAGCTTCTTACAAGGCAGGATGTTCAGAATCTTATTAATAATGTTCAGGAAGCTAATGCGACACTTATTACAGAGCTTGTTCCTAAACTTCTTAGTGTAGGCGAAATTCAAAAAATACTTCAGAATCTGTTAAATGAAGGTGTTTCCATAAGAGACCTTGTTACCATATTTGAAACAATTGCAGATTATGCAGCAACAACAAGAGATACTGACGTATTAACCGAGTACGCAAGACAGAGTCTTAAGAGAGCTATATCCAATAAGTTTTTCTCGAAAAATGAAATGACAAGTGTTATTACACTTGATCCTAAAATAGAACAAAAAATCATGGATTCTGTTAAACAGACTGAACAAGGTTCGTATCTTGCAATAGACCCTGATATCACAAGAGGAATATTTGATTCCTTGAGTACAGAACTCGGAAAACTTGAAGATTTAGGTAAGAATCCGATAATAATAACTTCGCCGATAGTCAGAATGTATTTTAGAAAACTTACTGAGGAACAATTTAGGGAAATGATCATTATTTCGTATAACGAAATTGAATCTGATGTGGAGTTGCAGTCTGTCGGAATGGTTACTACAGATATTGCATAGTGTAATGGAATATAATATAATAGTATTAGGTAATATTGGCGGAAAGGGGTAGCAAAAAATGGTCATAAAAAAATATCTGGCTGATACACAACAGGCTGCAATTTTACTGGCAAAAGAAGACCTTGGTAATAATGCAGTTGTTATGAATATTAAGGAAATTCGTCCAAAGGGAATTTTTAGAATTTTTATGAAATGTAAGGTTGAGGTAACTGCAGCTGTTGATGATAATATATCTTCAGGAACTGCCAATGACAGTAACTCTACGGTTAATCTCGTTGCGGACGAAAAAGTTTCACTTACTCCTAACCCAAAAACTCTTGATGCCCTTGAGCAGGCTATGCGCAATGGTGAATTAGACCGCAAAAAAGATAAAAACGAAGAAAAAAACAATTCCGGAAAAAAAGATATTGTTTCAAAAGATAATGCTTCAAAAGATGATAATGTTATAAACAATAATGATTCAAAAGATAATCGTTCAAAAATAAAAGAAACTGAACAGCCATCAAAAAATGACGAGTTGGTAGATTTTGAAAAAAGAATTGCACACATTCAGGATAGTATAAAAGATTTAATTGATGAGCGAATTAAAAATGATACGCAAAAGAAAGTTGATGAAGGTTCATCTGATGAGCATTTTAGTGATGACAGTGATGCAACGGATGATAGCAGACGTGTTGATTCTTACAAAAAATTAATTTACGAGCAGTTGATTGACTCGGAAGTAACTCCAACCCACGCGAAAGAACTTATAGAAGAAATTAAAGATCTTATTACACCTGACATTACCATAGACAGGGTTTTAGCAATTGTCTATCAAAAGATTATTTTAAATTTAGGGCAACCAATGCTTATTAACACCAAAAGTGACGGAAAAATGCATTGTTCATTTTTTATCGGACCTACAGGTGTTGGAAAGACAACCACTATAGCAAAGATTGTTTCAGATTTGAAACTTAATCATAACTGTAAGGTGGCTTTAATAACTGCGGATACGTATCGTATAGCAGCTGTTGAACAATTAACTACCTATGCTTCTATACTTGATATTCCTTTGAGTGTAGTATATTCTCCGGAGGAATTGAAGGAGGCATTGACTAAGTTTAAGGATTTTGATCATGTGTTGATTGATACGGCCGGAAGGTCGCATTTAAATAATGACCAACAAAATGATTTGAAAAAACTTCTTGATTCAGTTTCAAATAAAGATGTTTATCTTACTCTCAGCATAACAACCAAATATAAAGATTTAATTGAAGTTGCAGAGGCATATAAAAAAATAACTGAATACAGAATGATATTTACTAAACTGGATGAAACTAACGGAATTGGCAATATTTATAATTTACGTAGAATTACTAAATCTCCTTTGTCATACATTACATATGGACAAAATGTGCCGGATGATTTTTCAAAGATTGACACACAGGATATTGCAAAAATAATGTTAGGAGGTAAGGCGTATGGATCAGGCAGAAAATCTTAGAAATATAATTAAGAAAAATTCAGAACCGAAAGAACGCCTTGCCCGTGTTATTACCGTTACCAGCGGAAAAGGTGGAGTTGGTAAAACAACTGTTACGGTTAATTTGGCTTTACAGCTTGCAAGACTTGGCAATAGAGTTATAATTCTTGATGCTGATTTTGGACTTGCTAATATTGAAGTAATGCTTGGCATAAGACCACAGTACACTCTCGCTGATGTTATGTTAAAAGGAATGCCTTTAAAAGATGTAATTACAGCCGGCCCGGAAGGTATTGGTTTTTTGTCAGGTGGTTCAGGCATTCGTGAACTTGCTAACATGAAAGCTAATCAAATAGAGTCATTTGTTAAGCATTTATATGAACTTGATAAGATGGCTGATGTTGTAATAATTGATACCGGAGCGGGAATTTCTGATACTGTTATGGAGTTTGTTGTAGCCAGTTCTGAAGTATTAGTAGTTGCAACACCGGAGCCTACATCTATTACAGATGCTTATTCTCTTCTAAAAACATTAAAGAGAAAACCCGGATTTAATCCTAATGACATTAATATTAAAATGATTGGTAATCGAGTTCGTAAACACGAAGAGGGTGTTGAGCTTTTTGAAAAATTAAGCGTTGTTGTTAAGAAGTTTCTTGGGATAGACATAGAACTTATTGGAATGATTTCATATGATGAAAAATGCCAGATGTCTGTAATGAAACAGTCACCGGTTTCGTTGGAATATCCGACATCACCTTCATCTAAAGCTTTTCGGGATATGGCAATGTTACTGTCTTATACTGACGGTGATATTAATTTTGTAAAACCAAAAGGTATTAAGACCTTGTTTTCGAATGTTATTCGTTTAAGAACTAAAAACTAAACCGGGAGGATGTCATGGATTTTAAAGAATTGAAAATTGGCAATAAAATTAATATGCTTAGAGTAAAAGATTCTGCCGGTAATAAAACCAAACCAAGGCAATATCTTAGCCAATTGCTTGACTTTGATATAAAAAACAAAGTGGCAAAGCTTTCGATGCCGATTGAAAAAAATGTAATAGTCCCTCTTGAGATTGGTGATATTTATAGAATTGTTATATACACATCTAATGGTTTGTTTCAGTGTACATCAAAAATAATAAAACGATATAAAGAGAGTAATCTTTATGTGATTGATGTGCAGTTATCAGGTAAGCTTGAAAAACTTCAACGGAGACAATATTTTCGACTTCTGTGTGATTTTGAAGTCCTTCATAGAATTGAGACTTCGGAAGAATATGAATTAAAACAATTGATCGATAATAACAGATTTACTGATGAAGAAGAGAAACAGACGGTAATTGATAAATATAATTCAATCAAAATCGAATGGGTAAAAGATTCGGTTGTAGATATAAGTGGCGGTGGGATCAGGTTTAAAAGCCGTGTTGACTACGAACCGGAATCTATCATAATTATAAAAATACCTTTTTTATATGATGTGGATGGAAATATAGCTCAGGTACGTGCCAGGGTTATAAGAAGTACTAAAGATTTTTCCGGTACGATATCTCAGTACGATATAAGAGCTGAGTTTATCAGCCTTAATAGCAAAATACGTGAAAGACTTGTGAGATATATTTTTGAGGAACAGAGAAAACGAATAAAACATTAGGGGAGGCATATATGAAAAAAAATATTTTGATTGTTGATGACTCTGCACTCATGAGAAAGGTGCTTTCTGATATAATAAATTGTGATGAAGAATTATGTGTTGAAGATTTTGCATTTGATGGTCGGATGGCACTGGAGATGGTTCAGAAGAAAAAATATGATTGCATTATTTTAGACATCCAGATGCCTAAGATGAACGGTGTTGAATTCTTACGTCAGGTAAATGAAAAAGGATTGAATTTAACTGTTGTATTAGTTAGCTCCGTTGCAGCAGAAAGTGGTGAAGAAACTATCAAATGTCTTGAATACGGTGCTTTTGATTTTGTTAAAAAACCGTCAGGACTTAATGATATTAAAGGTGCTACTTTCAGCAAAAGTATTATCGACATGGTTCATTGTGCAGTTTCGTCAGTTGCATCACCGGAAGCGCGCAAAAAGGTAATGTCAGCCGATGAGATTGTAAAAAAACGTGAGAGTATCGGCAAGAGACCACATAAGTCTCTTCCGGGCAACAATCTTATTGCTCTGGCATGTTCTACAGGAGGACCAAAAGCATTACAGGAAGTTGTTCCTTTATTGCCGGATAATATTGATGCACCGATGGTAATTGTTCAACACATGCCGGAAGGTTTTACAAAGTCATTGGCAGAACGTCTTAATGAGATTAGTAAAGTAAAAGTTAAGGAAGCTGAAGACGGAGATTTGTTAAAGAAGGGTACTGTTTATATTGCGAAAGGAGGGTATCACCTTAAGATTATACACAAACGAGGTGTTGGTGATGTAATTAAATTGGTTTTAGATGCTCCTGTTGGTGGATTAAGACCATGTGCAGATATTATGTATGAGTCTATAGCTGATTTGCCGTATGATCATGTTGTTTGTGTTGTAATGACCGGAATGGGTGCTGATGGTTCAAAAGGAATTAAGTATTTGAAAGACAAGAAAAAAATCTATGTTATAGCGCAGAATAAAGAAACCTGTACGGTATACGGTATGCCTAAGATGATATTTGAAACAGGTATTACGGATGAAGTACAGCCGTTATCTGAAATTGCAAGTGCTATTACAAGTATTACGGGGGTGCGATGATTATGGATACAAGTCAATATTTAGAAATATTTATAGATGAAACAAGAGAACATGTTCAGAGTCTTAATGAACACCTTTTGATTCTTGAGAAGGAACCGGATAATAAAGATACGATCAATGAAATATTCAGAGCTGCACATTCTCTTAAAGGGATGGCAGGAACAATGGGCTTTGAAAGGATGAAACGTCTTACCCATGATATGGAAAATGTATTTCAGGAGATTCGTAATGATAACATGACCGTAACCTCAAAGCTTGTTGATATTTTATTTAGAGGATTAGATGCTCTTGAAGGTTACTTAAAGTCTGTAATTGAAACTTCAACTGAAGGCGACAATGATTGTGAAGATATTATTCGCGGTCTTAAGGAGATGTTCAATGAAAGAACCGGTAATAATCCGGTGTCTGCAGATGTGTCAGCTACGGAAACTAAAAATGATATTCCTGATACAACTGGTGATGAACCTATAGATGACAGAATTAGTAAGATAACTATTAATGAAGGCGAAAAAACATACATAAACAAGTTGAAAGATGATGGTAAAAATATGATCGGCATTACAGTTCGACTTATTGATACCTGTATTCTTAAATCGGCGAGAGCTTTCCTTGTATTCAAAGCTTTGGAAGATAAAGGTGAGGTTATTAAATCATTACCTACTATTGAAAAAATTGAAGATGAAGAGTTTGATCTTGAATTCAGTCTGATATTTGCAACAGAGCTTTCTTGTGAAGCTGTCAAAAAAGTAATATTGGGTGTTTCAGAAATTAAAGAAACTATTGTTACTACATATGTTACTCCGCAGCAGATAGCGGATGGTGGCGACGAATACCCTGTTTTAGACAGTAAAGCGGTTACAGCCGGTAGTGCTACATCAGAACAGTCAAAAGCAGGTGATAAAAATCAAGGTAAGGCTGTCAAGTCTAACAGTAAACATACAGGACGTTCAGTTCGTGTAGATATTGAAAAACTTGATACACTTATGAATCTTGTAAGTGAGCTTATTATTGCTAAAAATGGACTTGTTTCAATGAATGTATTAGCTGATACAAGTGACGAAACTGCATTTAAGGAACAGATTGAATATCTCGAAAGAGTTACAACAAATCTTCATGAATCTGTTATGAAAGTTCGAATGGTTCCGATTGAAAGTGTAGTTAATCGTTTCCCAAGAATGATTAGGGATATTAGTAAGAAACTTGATAAGAAAATGGAATTATTTATGTCCGGTGAAGAAACAGAATTGGATAGAACAGTTATAGATGAGATTGGCGATCCTCTTATGCATCTTCTTCGTAATTCTGCCGATCATGGACTTGAGAGTAATGAAGACAGAATTAAAGCCGGAAAACCAGAAGTTGGTTCCATTTTCCTTGATGCATATCAGGATGGTAATAACGTTGTTATTGAAGTAAGAGATGACGGTGCCGGAATCAATGTTGAAGTGATTAAGAGAAAAGCAATAGAAAAAGGCCATATTACACACGAGCAGGCTGAGAAGATGAGCGATAAAGATGCTATTGAACTTTTATTCAGGCCAAGCTTCTCAACTGCTGAAAAAGTTTCTGATTTGTCAGGAAGAGGTGTTGGTCTTGATGTTGTTCGTACCAATGTTGAATCTCTTGGTGGAAGCATTGAAGCAAAAACTGAACTTGGTGTCGGAAGTGTATTCACAATCAGACTTCCGCTTACACTTGCTATTATTCAGGCACTTATGGCTGAGGTTGGAGAAGAAAAATATGCAATTCCGCTTGGTAGTATACAGACAATTGAGGATATTCCTGTTTCTGACATTAAATTTGTTCAGGGTAAAGAAGTTATTAACCTTAGAGGTAATGTCATTCCGATAATCAGACTACGTGAGGTTCTTGATATCGAAACAGATGATGAAGGAATTGAGAATCTTACGGTTGTTATTGTAAATAAAGGAGATAAGCAGGCAGGACTTGTAATTGACCAGCTTATCGGACAGCAGGAAATTGTTATCAAGTCAATTGGACAGTACATTAAAAACGTTAAGATGATTGGCGGAGCAACTATTCTTGGAGATGGTGAAGTGGCTCTGATACTTGATGTTAATGCATTAGTATAGGAGGTGTGAAATTATGGATAATAATATGGCAGAACGTATAGAAGCATTAGGTTCTAAAGTTGAAGAAAAAAGACAATATATTGTTGTTAAATTAGGAAACGAGCAATTTGGTATAGATATTTCATTGATTGAAAATATAGTTCGTATGCAACGAATAACTCGAGTACCAAAAGCTCAAAAGTACTACAAAGGTGTTATTAATCTTAGAGGTGATGTAGTTCCTGTTATGAGTATGAGAATTAGGATGGGCATGGAACCGGATGAATATACTAACACTACAAGAATTATTATTGCTAAATTTGAAAATAACGCATATGTTGGATTCATTGTTGATGAAGTAATGCAGATTGTTAACATTGACGAAAATACGTTGGAAAAACCAACATTTAGAAACCAGCGCAGTATTGATAATTATCTTATGGGTGTTGCTAAGGATAATGATACACTTATTTCAGTTATCAACATGAATATGTTAGTTGAGGAAGAAGAATTCCAGTAGGAGGTTAGTTCATGAGATTAGATGAGATAGATTCACTGCATCTTGATATTATGAAAGAACTTGGTAATATAGGAGCCGGAAGTGCAGCAACCTCTCTATCACAGATTCTTAACAGAAAGGTTGAGATGAACGTACCTAGTGCTGCTCTTGTGGGATTTAATGATTTGCTTAAATCTTTTGGCAATGAAGAAATGGTTGTGCTTGGTATAATGCTTATAATTGAAGGCGATATCGATGGCAGTATGATTTGTATACTGCCAAAGGTAACTGCCGGAGTTATGTTGTCAGCACTACTTGGAAAGACTTATACTGAAGATACTGTTTTTGATGAAATGGATTTCTCTGCATCTAAAGAAATAGGTAACATTATTGTTAGTGCATATGTTAATTCCCTTGCATCAATGACAGGATTCAATATTCGTGTATCAGAACCATTTGCAACAATTGATATGGCTGCTTCTATTCTAAGTGTTCCGATGGCTGTTTTAGGAAGTCAAAGTGATAAAGTTTTGTTTATGGAATCATATATTACATGTGACGGAATGGAACTTGGCGGACACTGTATTATGCTTCCTACGCTTGAATCTTATCATAAGATTATGAAGGCGTTAGGAATGTAATCATTATTATAATGATATAAGTATGGAGGCTTATATGCAAACTACAATTAGAATCGGGATTGCTGATATGAACTATTGTGATGCGCCCAACTTAATTACCACATTAGGACTTGGTTCGTGTGTTGGTGTTGTGTTGTATGATTCGGCCATAAAAAAATGTGGTATGGTTCATATCATGTTACCTGATAGCACAATAATTCAGAATAATTCTAATGTTGCTAAATTTGCAGATACAGGTATTCAGGCATTGTATGATGGATTTATTAATAGAGGGGCTTCTAAAGCGAGAATTCAGGCTAAGATTGCAGGTGGAGCGCAAATGTTTGCTTTTGGAAGCAGTAACAGTATGATGCGTGTTGGAGAGAATAATATTAGAGCAGTAAAAGAAAAACTACAACAACTAAGAATACCGCTTGTTGCAGAAGATACAGGACTCAATCATGGTAGAACAATCGTATTTGATCCTGAAACTTCTTTGCTTAAAGTTAAAATTGTTGGTATGAATGAAAAAGTTATATAGTATAAGGATATTTTTATGGATGATAAATATATAGCAAAATTTATTACCCTTTTGGGTGCTTCGGTTGCAAGTGTTATATTAGCAATAAGGGTGTTTTTTAATTATACTGATATTAATCGTGCTCTCATTATTCTTATAGTTGTTATTGTCTTGTTTTATATTATTGGACTATTTGCAGAAAGAATAATCAGAAAAATCAGGTATAATGTTAAACAAAGATTAATGGAAGAACATGAACTGAAAATGAGGGAGAATCAGGAAAATGCAGAGAATGCAGAGAATGCAGAGAATGAGGCAGAATCTGATTTAGAATCTCCTGAATACACAGAACAATCAGGTCAACTTGAAATTGAAGAATGATTAATTAGTACTTCTAAAAAAGCGAGAGTAGGTGTTTGGCTTGAAGGAAAACGATATTGATTTGCTTTGGAAGCAATATAGTATTAATCGTACTCCCCAAATAAGAGAAAAACTGATACTTGAATATGCGGGACTTGTTAAACTTGTTGCAGGCAGACTTAATATGTATCTTGGATATGCGGTTGAATTTGATGATTTGGTTGGCTATGGTATTTTTGGACTTATTGATGCTATTGATAAGTTTGATTATAGTAAAGGTATCAAATTTGAGACTTATGCAAGTCTTAGAATCCGTGGAGCTATACTTGATCAAATCAGAAAAATGGATTGGATTCCGAGAACATTACGGCAAAAACAAAAGAAACTTGATAATGCAATGTCATTATTAGAAACGAAAAATGGTCGTATTCCACTGCAGGAAGAACTTGCAGATGAACTTGGTATAACGGTAGATGAATTGGAAAGCTGGCAGCAACAGGCTAATTATACTAATATTGTATCATTAGATGATTTTATGGAGCAGGGAACTGAAATTAAAGTTGATGCAACTGTGAAGTCTGCTTTTGAACAACCTGAAAAGAGTATTGCAAAAGAAGAATTACGTAATATGCTGTTGGAAGCATTAAACACGCTTACAGATAATGAAAAAAAAGTAATACTATTGTATTATTATGAAGAACTTACATTAAAAGAGATAAGTAATGTTCTTGAAGTGTCAGAGTCAAGAATATCCCAGCTTCATACAAAAGCATTGGGTAAGATGAAAAAAAATCTGGGTAATGATGTGGAGTTGTTAAGTTTATTTTCGTAGTTTGTTGTTTTTGTGATTTTTTATGGAGAGGTAATTTGCGGTATGGACAGAAACGGATATTTTAGTGTTATTAATAAACCTGACGGAACTTATATTAAATGTGTAAGTTCTATTGATAATGGTGCACCAATCAATATTAATGATATCATATATTATTTTGATGCAAAAAATATTACAGATTATGATTTGAAAGCTGTTAATGCATATATTTCTGCCGGGAATTATTCAAAAGAATTCAAGGTTAACTCTCAGAAAAATTACAGACAAAACGAACATATGAGATTAAACATTGATGAACAGGGTTTAAAAGTAATCGGTCGATTTTATCCGCCTACTAATGACGGAGAAATAATGACTAAACAGGAAATAATAGACGAATTAAGGTTTAATGGAATTACATTTGGTTATGTTAACAGAAATATTGAAATCTTTTGTAAAGCAAGATTATATTGTACTGATATATTACTTGCTAAAGCTGAACCGCCGGTACACGGACATGATGCTCATATAGAATATTTTTTTGAAACAGATGCTATTGCAAAACCTCGTCTTAATGAAGATGGAAGTGTTGATTTTCACCAACTTGACAATATTTCACATGTTAACAAAGGAGATAGGCTTGCCCATCTTACACCGGCAGATTTTGGAAAAGCCGGAACTGATATTTTCGGACATCCGATTCCGCCCAAAAAAGTTGAGCGAATGATATTGAGACATGGTATTAATATTTCAGTATCTGAAGATGGACTTGATATGTATTCAGATGTTTCCGGGCATGCATCTTTAGTCGGTAATACTGTTCACGTTTCTAACGTATACGAGGTACCTGCTAATGTTGATGCTTCTACCGGAGACATAAACTATAATGGAAATGTTATTATAGCCGGCAATGTTAATACCGGTTATTCAGTAAAAGCAAGTGGTGATATTATAGTAAATGGTGTTGTTGAAGGTGCAATGCTTGATGCCGGTGGAGATATAACAATAGGTTTAGGCGTTCAGGGAACCAATAAGGCGGTAATTCATGCCGGTGGTAATATTGTATCTAAATTTTTCGAGAATTGCGAAGAAGTTACCGCTATGGGAACAATCACAACTGATGTAATAATGCATAGTAACGTTAGAGCAACAGATGAAATTATTGCAAGCGGACGTAAAGGACTTATTACCGGAGGAACTATTATTTCATCAAAAAGAATTACAGCTAAAAATGTGGGCTCATCAATGGGCTCGGTTACTAATCTTGAAATTGGTCTTGAACCCGGACGAATGGATAGATATCATGAATTAGAAAAAGAAATTGAATTTAAGTTAGATGAGATTGATAAAATGAAACAGACTATAGCTGTTTTCCAAAAGATGTTGAAGAATAAAGACAAGATATCGCCGGAAAAAATGAAACAAATGATGGAAACTAATGAATTATATAAACAGTATATTAGTGATGTTGAATCTGCAAGAGAGGAAAAAAATGCTATTATGCAGGCTCTTGATGCATGTAAAAAAGGTAGAATATATGTACACGGAAATGCATGTTCCGGTGTTGTGATTAATATTGCAGGCACTATTGCAAAAATATCAACAGAAGCAATACATACATGTTTTGTTAAAGAAGGAGCAGATATAAGATTTTCTTCCTTTTAGAGAGGTGGTTTGTTATGTCAATTAGACCTATAGATATTGTTACGATTGCACCAAAATCCCAAGAGGTTTCGCAGGTTCAGTTTAATGAGCACCGAGGAAGAGAACAAGCTAATGTTGCTACTAATCAAAATTTCCAAAAAACAGAGCAGCACGATAGCAGACGTACGGTGGAATCATCAAAAAGCGAAACAGAACATTACTCTTTCGATGCAAAAGAAGGTCGGGGAGGAAGTGCCGAAAATAAAAGAAAAGGTAAAAAATCTTCTGCCAACAAAGAAGAAAAAACAAAAAAAACAAATGTTTATGGTGGTGGATTTGATATTACTATATAAGGAAGGATTTATTCAATGACTGGCTTAGAAATTGCATTAATAGTTATCGGATGTGTTTTAGTTGTAATTAGTTTTTTTGTTACTGAAAAAATATCTGACAATATTAATAATTATGATGGTTCTTCAATACAGCCGTTATGGGGCGAAAAAGAAGAAACAACAATTAAAGACAGAGTTAAAGATATTGTTTCTGATAAATCTGAGGAATTGATTGATACTGTAGAAGATAGATTGTGTCATATTTCTAATGAAAAAATAATTGAATTTAAAGAGTATTCGGATCAAGTGCTGGAAAAGATTAATGAAGAACATAAGCAATTAGTGTTCTTATATAATATGCTCAATAAGAAACAGGAAGAAATGAAAGTTTTGTGTAATGAACTTGATATAAGATATGTAAAGCTTTCAGATGGCATTAATAAAGTTATTGACAATAATGAAGAATCAAAAGATTCAGTTAGTGATACAACCGGTAAACAAAAACAAAACAAAACCGCTAATACGAAGAATAGCGGAGTAAAAAAGGACGATACGCATGTTGATGTCCTGCGAAATAATAGTTCTTCTAATGAACAAACTGACAAAATAATTACTCCGGAGAATGATGATACTAAAAGTTCTGTTGTAAAGAAAAATGTTTCGTCGGTAAAATCATCTACCAATAATGAAAGTAAAAAGCAAAGTTCGAGCAAATCAAAAACTGATAAAAGTAAAGCCGGCCCTGATAGAAATGAAAGAATTCTTTCTTTATGGGAGCAAGGGAAAACTGTACTTGAAATTTCCAAACAGTTAGGAATAGGTCAGGGCGAAGCAAAATTAGTTATTGATTTGTTTAAGGAATAAAGAGGTAATATATGAAACATAAATATTTTTTAAGGGGAGTTGGACTCGGAATTATGATTAGTGCAATTCTTCTTAGTATATCATATAATTTCAAATCGATAAGTGATGAGGAAATAATTTCCAGAGCAAAAAAGCTTGGTATGGTATATGAGGATGATACTATTCAGGCAACTTATATTCCTTTGATGACCAATATGCCTGAAATGACTTTAGACCCGCAAATGACAAATGAGCCTTCCAAGGGAGAAGTTAGTGGTGAAGGTGAAGTATCAGATGATGTCAACGACGTAACAGAGCAACCAACTGTTTCGGATGACGCCGCTGATGTAACAGAAGCCCCAAGTGTTCATGATGACACAACCGGTGTGCCGGAATCACCAATTGTTCCTGAGGATACAACTAATGTAACGGACTCCCCAACTGTTTCCGATGATGTGGCTAATGTAACAGAACCACCTGTAGTTACTTCGAAAGAAACGAATGATAAAAAAGAATCTGAAAAAGTAGTTAAAGCAGTTTTAAAAATTAACAGAGGCGACTGGTCAAGAATTGTTTCGGAGAATTTGGAAAAACTTGGTATTATAGAAGATTCTGCAGCATTTGATAAATATCTGGTTGATAATAACTATGCCGGAAGAATAATTATAGGAGATTTCGAATTGTCTTCTGATAATTCATTTAAAGAGATTGCTGAGGCAATTACGGAATAAAAGAATATTATGAAGCATATTTTTAGAAAGCATAAGTATATTATGGTATTTTTAATATTAACAATTGTAGCTGTTAGTTTAGTTACAATTGTTAATTTTGTTGTTTTTAAAAGTAATGTTGATAATAATGATAAATCTGATATTGACCAACCGGAAGAGTATTCATATCATTTTGCTATGATTTATGATAATAAACGAAGTGATAAACTGGAAAAAATATACGAGAGCGCCAACATGTTTGCAAAAACACAGAATGCATATGTAGAAATAATTGGTAAAGATTTACCGGAGAATTATTCAAAAAATGCGTTAATGGATATTGCTATAATGTCGGGTGTGGATGGTATTATTTTAGAAGGAGATGATAATGTTTTACTTCCGGAAATGATTAATAAAGCATATGAAAATGGTATTCCGGTAGTAACATTTATGACAGATGTTGAAAATAGTCAGCGTAGCAGTTTTGTCGGAATAGGTGCTTATGATGTGGGTTTTGAATTCGGACGGGAAGTTAATAAAATTAATAATCGTTCAAATGCAAATAATATTCTTGTGTTAATGAGTGACAGTGAAGGTTATTACGAACAACACACAATGTACCAGTCTATTATTGAAGCACTTTCTGATGTAGATAATATTAATATAGAAACTAAATTAATAGACAGTAACAATGATTTTAGTTCTGATGAAGCAATTAGAGATATACTTTTAGACATGGAAAAAGAACCTGATATAATGATATGTCTTTCTGAGAAAATAACAGAAAGTGCATATCAACAGGTTGTTGAATATAATAAAGTCGGAAGTATTGACATTATGGGTATTGCAGCATCTGATATGGTTATTAATGCTGTTAAAAAACAACTTGTTGATTATTTGATTTCATTCAACAAAGAAACTATGGGCATATATTGTATAGAAGCATTGATGGAATATATTAATACCGGTTATGTAAGTGAATATTATATGGTTGATACAACCCTTATTACACCTGATAATGTAGAAGGGGGAGTTGCTGATGAATAATTCATTTATTAGAAAATATGTAAATTCCATTGGAATGAGAATGATTATTATATTTATTTCGGTTATGACAGTAATCATAATGATCAATATATATATCTATACCAATGTAAATAAAATAGTATGGAATATGAATCAGGTTTACGAAAAAAACTTTACATTAAATCTTATTCAGGAAGAATTGATGCAAATTCAGACCAGTATGACAGAGTATCTTGAAAATAAAAATACTGATTCTATGGAAAATTATTATCGTTACGTTCAGGAATTTCAAGACTCACTTGAAAAACTCAATAAAGATGTTGTCGATGACAAATATTTGTTAATGGAAAAAAATATTTATAATATATCGCAGAAGTATATAGCGCTTACTGACAAAAATATAGAATATAAACGTGGTAGGGACATTGTTAGTTATCGAATTTCGTATGAAGAAAGTCTTAAACTTAGCCAATACCTTTCTGATTATATTAAAAGCTTAAATAATCGTATATTTATTTCTAATTCGTCCAATTATCAGACGATACTTGCTGTATTACGCCATACGCAACAATTATCTATGGGAATATTGATTATTGCGGCAATATTAATAATAATTCTTGTTACATTTGCAACTAACAGAATTACAAGACCGCTTACAAGACTTGCTATTGCTGCCGATAAAGTGGCTGAAGGTGATTTGTTTATTGAACCTGTTGAGATAACGACAGATGACGAAGTAGCCGTTGTTACTAAGGCATTTAACAAAATGCTTGCAAGTATACGGGAATATATCGAAAAAATTACGGAAAATATGGCAAGGGAACGTGAACTTCAGGAAAAAGAGCTTCTTATGGATACTCATCTTAAAGAAGCAAAATTAAATTATCTTCAGGCTCAGATTAATCCGCATTTTTTGTTTAATACCCTTAATGCCGGAGCTCAGCTTGCAATGATGGAAGAAGCTGACAGAACATATCAATATATTCAAAATGTTGCTGATTTTTACAGATATAATGTAAGTAACAGTAAATCAGTTTCCCTCAAAGAGGAACTGGAACTTGTAGATAATTATATGTATATTATCAATGTAAGATATTCGGGGGATATTGAGTATAATAAAATAATTGACGAAGACTTGTCATCAGTTATTGTGCCGTCCATGATATTGCAGCCAATTGTAGAAAACTCTGTGAAGCATGGTGTAAGTGATATTGACTGGAAAGCAAATATTTATGTTAGGGTTTGGAGAGAAGATAATAACGTATGTGTATCTGTTCGTGATAATGGTGTTGGAATTAATCAGGAAGTGATTAATGAAATTTATTCAAGTGATAATAAAGTATATGATAGGGATGAAACTAGTGATAATGGTGTTGGTTTGAAAAATGTTATTTCGCGACTTAGACTATATTATGGTGTTGAAAATGTAATGCAAATAAATTCTGAGGGAAAAGATATGGGAACAGAAGTTGTGTTGTTAATTCCATGTCAGGAGGGTGAAGATAATGTATAAGATAATGATTGCTGATGATGAAGGTATTACTGTAGATGCCCTTAAGTTTATTATTAATAAGAATTTTTCAGGAGAATGTATTATTGAATCTGCAAAAACCGGAAGAGAAGTTATTTTACTTGCAGAAACTTTTAGACCTGATATTGCATTTATGGATATTCATATGCCCGGTATTAATGGTATTGATGCAATTAAAGAGATAAAAAAAACCCAGCCGGGAATACAGTTTATAATTATTAGTGCTTACGATAAGTTTAGTTATGCAAAAACTGCAATTGAACTTGGTGTATCTAAGTATATTAATAAACCATTTGAGCAAAGTCAGATTATAGAAGCACTTAGTGATGCTATAAAACAGATAGAGAACTTACGAAGGAAAAGAGATGAGGATTTACTTATTCGAGAAAAACTTGAAACAGTAGTCCCTATCATTCAGAACGGATTTATCCATGATATTTTATTTAAGGAACATTTTGATGAAGATATAAATAATTTTAAAAGACTTCTTGGAATCGAATATGATTACGGATTTATGCTGGCATGTGTTTTTGGAGAAAGTCAGGAAGGTAATCATATGACTAACGCATCAGGTGCAACAGTTTATCTTCAAAACAATTATAAAGAAATAAAATCTTACATTGAAAATTCATTTCCTGATAGTATCGTCAGTGATTGCATGGCAAATAAAATACCGGTATTTATTCCGTACAGAGACAGTGTTTTAGATTATTCAATCCGATCGGATATAGTTAATACGGCATTAAATCTTGTTTACACAATTAATCAAAAGTTTGAAATATGTATAAGAATAGGTTTTGGCTGCGTATATTCTATTGACAATATGGCTGAATCTTATAAAGAGGCGCTTAATTCACTTGTTCAATCAACAAGAAGTGTTGCCCATGCTGAAGATGTTGCTGTAAATGTAGAATATGAATCTAATTATCCTATAGAATTGGAAAGAGAATTATTCAAAAATGTAAAACAGGGTAATGTGGATGAAAGTATTTTATATGCTTCTAAGTTTTATGAATGGTTATTAAATGAATCGGATGGTGAAGAAAGCGACATTCGAATTAAAGTAATTGAATTTATACTTTGGGCAGAACATCTTGCATATGAAGCATCCGGAAGGCGATATGTTTTTAAATCAAGAACCGGTTATTTTGATTCAATGAATAATTTTGCATTACATTCGGAATTAAAAGAGTGGTTTATTGACAGGGTAAGAATTGCTGCCGGTAATGTTGCCAATACCAAAAAAGATAAATCAAACAGTATCATTAACAAAGCGTTACGTTATATTGATAATAATTATACTTCAGATATATCCCTTGATGGTATTTCAAAAGAAGTAAATGTTACTTCGTATTATTTCAGTCGATTGTTTAAAGAGGAGATTGGGGTTAATTTTGTTGAATATGTAACAAATCTCAGAATAGAAAGGGCAAAGGAATTATTAAAACAGGATGGCCACAGTGTTAAAGAAATCTGTATGGATGTAGGGTATTCGGATCCGAATTATTTTAGCAGAATGTTTAAAAAACATGTCGGTGTTACTCCGTCTGAGTATAAGGAGGGATTATTTTAATGTTAAAAAAAATATGCCTTTGTTTTGTTTTGCTAATTGTATTTATGTTTTGCGGTTGTTCTGAAGAAACTCCTAAGGAAGTTGCAGATGTAGAAGATGATGATGATTTGCATATTGGAATGAGTTTTGATTCATTTGTAATTGAGAGATGGACAAAAGATAAGGAAATCTTTGTTGCTTCAGCACAGACCTATGGTGCAAAAGTAAATGTGCAAAATGCCAGCGGAGACTTGAATACTCAGATTGAGCAGATTAGATATCTTATTAATAAAAAAATGGACGTTATTGTAATTATTGCAGTGGATTCTTATGGTCTTTCAAATGTTGTAAACGAAGCCCGTAATGCCGGCATAAAGGTAATAGCATATGACAGATTGATTAATAATGCAGATATTAATTTGTATATTTCTTTTGATAACAAACAGGTCGGTACACTTATGGCATCATCTCTTGTGAATGTTATCGGAGACGACGGAAAATATTTGATGTTAAGTGGTCCGACAACAGACAATAATGTTAAAATGGTAGAAGAAGGATTTGTTGAAACGTTAGCTAAATCCAATGCTGAAATTAAAGCGGCTATGAATGCCGTGAATTGGAAGGCTGAGTATGCATATGAGTTTCTTGAACAAAATCAATCACTTATTGATAATATTTCAGGGATTATGTGTGGCAATGACAATATTGCGACTCAGGCAATACGATTCTTAGCAGAGAGAGGTTATGCAGGTAAAATACCGGTTGTAGGCCAGGATGCAGATCTTGAGGCATGTCAGAGAATTGTAGAAGGAACACAGCTAATGACTGTATATAAACCGGTGGAAGAGCTTGCCAAAACTGCTGCAGACTGTGCTATTAATCTTGCACAAGGTAGAGATATTACTACTGTATATAATACAGAAACTATCAATAACGGAAGTTATAAATGTCCTTATATCAATTTGCCTCCGGTTGCCGTAAACAAAGAAAATATTGATGATATAATTATTAAGGAAGGATTTCATCTTCGCGAAGAAGTATATCTTAATATAAAAAAGTAGCTGTATCTGTTTCTATTATAGAATTAATTAATTAAAATTGTGTAGGTAGCATTATTTTGCTAAAGAAAATGTGTTGACAAAATTATGCTACCTATTATTTTTTGTTTCACAATCTATAAATAAAAATTTATAGATTGTTGCAAGTTAATGCTATTTGATGTGTGTTATTATAATGTGCGTAGGGGATATGTTTATACATAACTATCTACTAATTATTTTGGAGGAGGAATATATAAATGAAAAAGAAGTTTTTAGGAGTAGTACTTAGTGTTGCTATGGTAGCATCACTCCTTGCAGGTTGTGGTGGAAGCGACGCAGAGAAGACTGATGGAAATGCACAGCAGGAAGCACCTGCAGATGATGCAGCAGATGATGCAGCAGATGACGCGGCAGATGACGCAGCAGATGATTCTACTGAGGGCGGACTTGTTGGTGTTGCAATGCCTACAAAGGATCTTCAGAGATGGAATCAGGATGGTTCTAACATGAAAGAGAAGCTTGAGGCTGCTGGATATGAGGTAGACCTTCAGTATGCTAACAATGACAATGCACAGATGGTAACACAGATCGAGAACATGATTGCTAACGGATGTAAAGTTCTTGTAATCGCATCTATCGATGGTAATGCACTTGGTACTGTTATGGATCAGGCTGCTGAAGCTGGAATTAAGGTTATCGCTTACGATAGACTTATTATGAATTCACCAGCTGTTTCATATTATGCAACATTCGATAACTATCTTGTAGGTCAGAAGCAGGGTGAGTACATCGAAGAGAAACTTGATCTTAAAAATGCAGGAGATAAGACATATAACATTGAGTTCGTTACTGGTGACCCGGGTGACAACAATGTAAACTTCTTCTTCGGCGGAGCAATGGATGTACTTCAGCCATACCTTGATGCTGGTACACTTGTATGTCCATCAGGTGAGACAGATCAGGATACAGTTGCTACAGCAGAATGGTCATCAGAGAAAGCTCAGGCTAGATTTGATACAATTCTTGGTGCACACTATCAGGATGGAACAAAACTTGATGCTATCTTAGCTTCTAACGATTCAACTGCACAGGGTGTTGCTGCATCTCTCGAAGCTAACTACACAGGTGATTATCCAATCCTTACAGGTCAGGACTGTGATATCGTTTCTGTAAAGAACATCATTGCTGGTAAGCAGTCAATGTCAATCTTCAAGGATACACGTACACTTGCTGAAAAGGTTGTTGGAATGGTAGATTCTATCATGAAGGGTGAAGAGCCTGAAATTAATGATACTGAGACATATGACAACGGTGATCATGTAGTTCCTTCATACCTTTGCGAGCCAGTATTCGCAGATATTGATAACTACAAAGAACTTTTAATTGATTCAGGTTATTATAAAGAGGATGACCTCAAATAGTAGATAATTATTAATCTATATTAAACCAGAATCTTTCAGGCGGGTGGTATTACTGCCCGCCTGTTTTATGTAGTAAGCAAGTTAATAACACATTACATGACGGTTAGGAGGAATTTCTTTTGGCAAATATTTTGTTGGAAATGAAAAATATTACAAAAACCTTCCCCGGTGTTAAAGCACTTGACAATGTAAATCTTCGTGTTGAAGAAGGTGAAATTCATGCACTTGTTGGTGAAAACGGTGCAGGAAAATCTACATTGATGAATGTATTAAGTGGTACTTATCCTTATGGCTCTTATGAGGGAAATATCATTTATAATGGTAAGGTTTGTAAATTCAATAATATTAAAGACAGTGAGTCGAAGGGAATAGTTATTATTCACCAGGAACTTGCATTAATTCCTTACATGTCAATTGGAGAGAATGTTTTCCTTGGTAATGAAAGAGGAAAATCATATGCCATTGACTGGGATGAAACGTATGGTCAGGCAGACAAGTATCTTAAGATAGTTGGACTTGACGAACCATCAAGTGTATTAGTTAAGGATATTGGTGTCGGTAAACAGCAGTTAGTAGAAATTGCAAAGGCTCTTGCTAAAAATGCAAAATTACTTATTTTGGATGAGCCAACATCTTCTTTGAATGAATCAGATTCTCAGGCTTTGCTTGATATGTTGATTTCTTTGAAGAAAGAAGGATTAACTTCGATTATTATATCTCATAAGTTGAATGAAGTGGCTTATGTAGCTGATCATATTACGGTTATTCGTGATGGAGCAACTATTGAGACTTTAGATAATAGAGCAGAGAACATTGATGAAGGCCGTATTATTAAAGGTATGGTTGGTCGTGAAATTTCAGACAGATTCCCAAAGAGAACTGATACTGTTATCGGAGATGTTTGTTTGGAGATTAAAAATTGGTCAGTTAATCATCCGATATATACTGAACGTAAAGTCGTTGATGATGTTTCAATTAAAGTCAGAAAAGGTGAAGTGGTTGGTATTTCAGGACTTATGGGTGCAGGAAGAACTGAACTTGCGATGAGTGTGTTCGGAAAAAGTTACGGAACTAATATAACCGGTTCGCTATATATTAATGGGAAAAAGGTTGCTTTAAAAAATGCAAGAGATGCAATTGATCATGGATTGGCATATGTAACGGAAGACAGAAAAGGTAACGGACTTATTTTAAGTTCTTCCATTAAAGAAAACACTACTCTTGCCAATATGAGGGGTGTTAGCACTAATTCGATTATTGATCATGATAAAGAATATGCTGTTGCAGTAGAATATGTTGATAAGCTCAAAACAAAAACCCCATCAGTTAATCAGCTGATAGGAAATCTGAGTGGAGGTAATCAGCAGAAGGTACTTCTTGCAAAATGGATGTTTGCAGATCCGGATATTCTTATTTTGGATGAGCCGACACGTGGTATTGATGTTGGTGCTAAATATGAAATTTATTGCATTATTAATCAGATTGTGTCGGAAGGTAAATCTGTTGTTATGATTTCTTCAGAGTTGCCGGAAGTACTTGGAATGTCTGACAGAATTTATGTTATGAATGAAGGTCAGATTGTAGGTGAACTTGATGCGGCTGAAGCTTCTCAGGAGAAGATAATGAGCCTGATTGTAAACAAAAAGTAAAATAATATTAGACCGGAGGTTAGCTATGAATAATACAAAAGTATTAGAATTTATAAGAAAATATACAATGTTGATTGCATTAATACTTGTAGTAATATTCTTTGAAGTTTCTACTCAGGGAAAATTACTTTTACCAATTAATGTATCAAACCTTATAGCACAAAATGCATATGTATTTGTACTTGCAACCGGTATGTTGCTTGCGATTCTTACCGGTGGTAACATTGACCTTTCCGTTGGTTCGGTTGTATGTTTTGTAGGCGCTGTTGGTGCAGTTATTCTTCAGATGCTGCGTAAATCAGATAATCCTATAATGGCAGATGATTCTTTTGTTCCTGTATTAATTGTTGTACTCTTAGTGTTAGTGCTGGGATTGTTAGTAGGTTCATTTCAGGCATTTTGGATTGCTTATGTCAGAGTCCCACCGTTCATTGTTACCCTTGCAGGAATGCTTCTTTTCAGAGGTCTTTCTAACGTAGTGCTTGATGGTCAGAACGTTCAGGTTGCAAATGATATATTCGGTATAGTATTTGGTGGTGGTGCTAAATGTTATGTGCCGGATGTTACAGTACCATTCGGAATGTTTACATCAGGAACTCTTAGTGTGATTTGTCTTGCAGTGAGTGTTATAGCAGCTGTAATTTATGCGGCACTTACATTTAGGGGCAGAATGTCAAAGATTAAAAAGGGTTATGCAGTTAATTCTTTGGTTAGTGACGTTCTTAAAACAGGAGCAATTGTTGTAGTAATTATTGCACTTGGTTTCCTTCTTGCATGTCATAAGGGTATTCCTACAGTTCTTATTTGGGTACTTATTGTAATTCTTGCATATGGATATTTAACTTCAAAAACTACAGTTGGTAGATATTTCTACGCTGTTGGTGGAAATGAAAAAGCTACTAAACTTTCAGGTATTAATACCAATAAGATTTACTTTATTGCGTATGCAAACCTTGGTTTCTTAGCAGGTCTTGCAGGACTTCTTACAATGGGTCGTATGATGTCTGCAACACCACAGGCCGGTGATAACTACGAAATGGATGCTATCGGTTCATGTTTTATCGGTGGTGCGTCTGCATACGGTGGAGTAGGTACGGTTCCTGGAGTTATTATTGGTGCAACACTTATGGGTGTAATCAATATGGGTATGAGTCTTATGAGTGTTGATCAGAACTGGCAGAAGGTTGTTAAGGGTGTAGTACTTCTTATAGCTGTTATCTTTGACGTAGTATCAAAGAAGCAGAAAGATTGATTATAGATTGTTCTGTATCAATATAAAATTATAATTAACCGTTGGAGTTGTATATGATTTGACAAAATGATTATATGGCTTCAACGGTTTTATATGTTTTCATGAATCTGTTTTAAGATTGTGTGTCAGGTGGTATGTCAGGTGGGGTGTCATTTGTTATTGAAGTAATTACCTGACATTATAGTGGATAATATGTCTCACATAGCAATTGAACCAAATGTTTTGTGTTATGTGGTTGATTGAATTTGCTTTACATGTAAAATATATTATTGTAATATTATTGTTGTGTATAAAAAAAGATATTAAAAGTGTTTTGATATGTAAAACAGGATTGGAGGGTATATGTTTATTAACAAAAAATATAAAGAAAGTTTGAAACAATCAAAAAAATATAGCGTTACACAAACGATGTTGATTTTTCGTGTGCTGATTGCAGGTTATATTATTTATACCGATTATGAATTGATAGATGGTTATCGAAAAGGAAATGGACTTCCTCTAACAACTTTGATTATTGTATCGATTGTGTTTTTAGGATTGTCATTATATTTTGGAATAGATGCTATTATTGCACTTTACCAAGGAAAGTATATTGGAGGGAAAGCAGATATACCGGCAGATTCTTCTGAAGACATCATTAATGAAGAAACAGCTTTGGAGACAGATGACCGGACTATCGTAGAATCATCTGATGAAAGTTTTGATGAAAATGATGCTGGTTCTGAATAAGAACTACTTAGCAAAAAAAAATAACAAGTAAAACTACAAAAACTAGAAAATAATACTTGATATTTTATATTGATTGTGTTATTATTTTTTGGTGTTTGTAACAAAGCACATGTGTTGATTGTGTGATTGGTGTTTCGTATTGATGCAATTATTGCATTGCTATTGTATGAAATAATCGCATAAAGTGATACACATGGAAGATTATTAACCAAATGGAGGTAAAGAAAATGAGTGTAATTTCAATGAAGCAGTTGTTGGAGGCAGGTGTTCATTTTGGACATCAGACAAGAAGATGGAACCCTAAAATGGCAGAGTATATATATACTGAGCGTAATGGTATATATATCATCGATCTTCAGAAGTCAGTTGGAAAAGTTGATGAAGCTTACAATGCTGTTAAGAACATTGTAGCAGAAGGCGGAAAGATTCTTTTTGTTGGTACTAAGAAGCAGGCTCAGGATTCAGTTAAGACAGAGGCAGAGCGTTGCGGTATGTACTATGTTAACGAGAGATGGCTTGGAGGTATGCTTACAAACTTCAAGACAATTCAGACAAGAATCAGCAGACTTAAAGCAATTGAGAAAATGGCAGAAGATGGTACATTTGATGTTCTTCCTAAGAAAGAAGTAATTGAGATTCGTAAAGAGTGGGATAAGCTTGAGAAGAATCTTGGCGGAATTAAGACTATGAAAGAGATACCTGATGCTATCTTCGTTGTAGATCCTAAGAAAGAGAAGATTTGTGTACAGGAAGCTCACATCCTTGGAATTCCTCTTATCGGTATCGCTGATACTAACTGTGATCCTGAGGAACTTGATTATGTTATTCCTGGTAATGACGATGCTATTCGTGCCGTTAAACTTATTGTTTCTAAGATGGCAGATGCTGTTATCGAGGCAAATGAAGGTATGTCTATGACAGAAGAAGCTCCTGTAGAAGAAGTTGAAGCTACAGAAGAAGCATAATTTTGTTTGATATTATAACATATAACTTACTCATTAATTTGAATTGGATATAATAAAGGAGTGAATATAACAATGGCTATTACAGCAGCAATGGTAAAAGAGTTAAGAGAGATGTCTGGTGCCGGTATGATGGATTGTAAGAAGGCACTTACAGAGACTGATGGTGATATGGATAAGGCTATTGAGTACCTTAGAAAGAATGGTCTTGCTAAGGCAGCTAAGAAAGCCGGAAGAATTGCAGCAGAAGGAATGGTTGCAGTTAATATTAGCGCTGATAATAAGGTTGCTTCAATTGTTGAAGTTAACAGTGAGACAGACTTCGTTGCTAAGAATGATGTATTCCGTACATTTGTTGAAGAAGTTGCAGCTCAGGCAGCTACAACATCTGCTACAGATGTTGAGACACTTCTTACTGAGGAATGGAAAGCAGAAGCTGGCATGACAGTAAGTGAGAAGCTTGCAGCTATGATTGCTAAGATTGGTGAGAACATGAATATCCGTAGATTCCTCAAGGTTACTGCTGAGGACGGAATTATTGTTTCTTATATTCATGCAGGCGGAAAGATTGGTGTACTTGTAAAGGCTAGAACAGACAGCAATAGCGACGGTGTTAAAGAATGTCTTAAGAACGTTGCAATGCAGGTTGCAGCTATGTCACCAAAGTATGTTTCAACTGATGAAGTTTCTGAAGATTACAAGAAGCAGGAGATGGAAGTTCTTATTGCAAATGCTAAGAATGATCCTAAGAATGCTAACAAGCCTGAGAATATTCTTGAGAAAATCGTTGCAGGTCAGCTTAATAAAGAACTTAAGGAAGTATGTCTTCTTGAGCAGGAATATGTTAAAGCTGAGAATAAAGAAACAGTTGCTAAGTATGTAGAATCAGTTGCAAAGGCAGAAGGCTGTGATTTAGTTGTAACAGAATTCATCAGATTCGAGACTGGTGAAGGTCTTGAAAAGAAGAATGAAGACTTCGCTGCTGAGGTTGCTGCTCAGATGGGTAACTAAGAATTATTTCTTAAATCGAATTTGAATTAAATTATAAGGCATCATTACTTATGTGTAATGGTGCCTTATTAGCTTTCTTATAAAGTTAAAATGCTCCGCTAAGGAGTGCGCTGTGGGTAAGGCTAACATTTGCTATCTGTATTAGCACTTTAGTGTGGCGTGTTTTACTTATTCGCTTATCTTATTATATTTCATATAATTATAGTATATTGCTTCTTCACCTTCCATATTTTCATCAAAAATTATGTTATATGTAATATCGTTGTCTTCAAGATTAAAGAATATTCCCGGGAAATCGATTTCGTTAATTACATCAATAGTTGTACCGCTTAGACTTTGGAAGGCCATTTTTTCCTGATAGGAGGCTTTCATTGCGTTGTTAAGTGGTTCGGCAAATATACTATTATTTTTAAGGAGCAAAAGAATAACTATTGCTGAACATATTTTAAGCCATTTTTGTTCGGTATAGTATAGTAGCGGCACAATTGCAAATATAACAAGAAGGTATATGTAAGGTGAATATCTTGCCCACCAGCTGTCAGAAATAATCAATGATAATGCAATTATTGTTAACATGTTAACGGTTATGTATATTTGTGGTGATTTAAAGTTTTTCTTTATAATAGAAATGATAAGCCATGTGATAAGAATTATTAAGGCTATTATTATCAAGCCGCCAAAGAATACTCCAAAACCACCGATTCGAAGATCACCACGGTAACATTCGTTGTATTCTTCAGGGTATATTGAAAATGGAAATTTCAATGTTGGAAGAGGGCATTCTTCCCGTCGGTTTAGATTTTGGGATTGACTAAAGAGCGAATAGAATAATTTGAAGATTGAAGATTTACCTGCAAATCCCATAGGCGCATTGTCAGTTATTATGTCAACTTTATCAGGCCCGGCAAGTGGATAAAGTGCATTGCCGTGTTCAATTATATTCTGAATATACGTTGAAGCACCGGCCCAAACTGTTGTAACTACCGCAGTAAAACTGAATGTTGCAAAACGTTTGAAAATTACGGTTTTGCTTTCTGTTTTTCGGTTTTTAATAATTGAATATATAAAATATATAATGCAGAATATTCCGCCATAAGCTAAACCGGTAAATTTGATGTTTCCAAGTACTATCATTGCCGGAAATATTATAGACCACGCTTTGATTTTATTGTTGTTAATTTCATTGTCAATAAGTATAGTAAGACCGATAATCAAAATAAAAAGCATCGAACACATAAAACCGTCAACATAGTATTGGAGAATCTGCGGTATTGTAATAGGATTAGCGGCAGTTAATACAGAAATGATGATGTTTGTATATTTCTTTGACGGAAATTTTTCGGAAAGATAATTATACAAAATTCCAAAAAGAGTGATAATAGAAAGCAGGTTATATACTTTGCCGCACTCTATGTTATCTGTAAATGCATAGACGGCAGAAGCAAAAAACCAGGATGCTTTACCGTAATGGTCAATCCATATATCCATAGATGTAACTGTTTCGTTAGAAAAATATCTTGGAGAAAATGTGTTGGCGGATTCGTATAACGGATTCCATCCGTTTTTTAGAAATCCTACCGCCATTTTGTGATATGAGTTTCCATCATAATCATTTGATAAGAAATTGCCGGCAATTAGTGTTAACCCGACAAATAATAACAAAAATAATGCTATTATACTAATGATTTTTTTGTTGTCGGTATAATTAGTGAGTTTAATCCAAAGTAATACGGATATAATAATAGCTGCAGGTAATATTAGAAAATTAACGCCAACATTTACAAAGTGTAATGTTTGAACTATTATTATTGTAAAAAATAAAGTGAATAAGGAGAGTAATGATATATCTCCTATAGTTTTATTGTGTGATGTACCATTCATTCTGATACGTCCTCCTTTTTTTATTTATCTATAGTACATATATGCTTAGGAACACAACCAATGCATATAAAACTAACAGTAATAAAAGTGTTTTGTCTTCAAGTACAACATCTATCGGATTACCGTCTGATTCTGTTGATTCAATATCAAGGCTGTACTTCATAAAAATAATCATTACAATAGGAACTGTCCACATTAGTGTTTTGTGTTGATTTTGTACAGCCCATAGTGCATAGCATACTTCAGTAAATACGGCACACATGTGCATATTTTTATCGAGAAATGCATAGCTGTATTTTCTTAATACCTCTCGTGTGTCGCCAACAGATTGTTTTTGCAGTTCGTTTCGACGTTTCCCCATTCCAAGGTAAAATGCTCCGCCAAGAACAGTCAGATATAGCCATGAAGAAACAGCAACATTGGCAACACATGAACCATAATACAGTCGTATGACAAATCCTGATGCGAGGATAACAACGTCCATTACAGGAACATTTTTAAGTCCGCGACTGTAAAGAAGATTGATTATTATGTATGCAATAAGCCAAAGTAAGGCATCATATGAAAAAATGTTTTTGAACAAAGCCAAAGTACTTAAAAGAATTATTGCAATATACAATACGATTAGTATTGTTATTGCCATTCGTATGCTTATTATACCGCTTGCAAGAGGTCTGTTACATTTAACAGGGTGTTTGCGGTCTTTTTCAATGTCATTTATATCATTTAATATGTAAATTGTTGACGAAACAAGACAGGCAATAATTAAAGCATACACAACATTGGTGAGTGTTTTCATATCAAAAATACCCTCGCCAAAGAATAACGGTGTAAGTATTAACAGATTTTTAACATAGTGTTTAACTCTTAGTAAACTTATGTATTTTTTCATATGCACCATCCTTATTATATAGTACTCAAGATGACGTTTCCTAAATAATTATAACATTGTGCTGAGTATTTGCCAATTATTTTGAGTATATATTTGGCTTATATATAAACTATATTTGAAGAAGGTAAATTTCATTCATAGCTTGAAGACATTACCTTGACACAAAACATACCAAGGTGTAATTTAGTAATAAAAACCGGATGATGTAAGGAGGGATACTACATGTTTGATATAATTACTGATTCAGCTAGTAATTTAACAGAAGATTTGGCAGTGCAATATAATATAAAAATTGTATCATATGTATGTAACATGGATGGGGTTTCGTACATGTGTTATGAGCCGGGAAGAGATGACGAGAAGGATGGTAAATTCTTTTACGACAAACTACGTGAGGATGCAGATGTTACTACAAGTTTGCTGTCGCCGGGAACTCTTATGGAAGTATTTGAACAGTCATTAGAGCAGGGAAGGGATGTATTGTTTGTTGCTATGTCTTCCGGATTGACAGGGACATACCAGTCAGCGCTTATAGCAAAAGAAGAGTTGGAAGACAAATATCCCGATAATAAGTGTGTCATTGTTGATTCTTTAGCTGCATCACTTGGAGAAGGTTTTATGGCTATAGAAGCATCAAAGTTAAGAGACAAAGGTATGTCTTTATCAGAAACAGCTGAATGGATTGATAATAATAAACTTAAAATGAGGCACATTTTCACGGTTGATAATCTTAAATATTTGCGTAAAGGCGGTCGTATATCAGCATCGGCTTCTCTTGTGGGAAATGTTCTTGGTATAAAACCTATTTTATATGCTACGGATTTAGGGAAAATTGAATTGTATAAAACGGTTCGCGGAAGAAAAAAATCATTGTCAGCATTAATTGATGATTATAGACAGTATTGTGATTTTGCCAATAATCCTATTGTTGGTATCGCACATTGTGATTGTAAAGAAGATGCTTTACATCTTGAAAATGAAATCAAAATAATAACTCCGGATGCAACTATTATTAACCGGGTTTATGACAGATGTTCCGGAACACATGTGGGACCGGGGGCAATTTGTCTGTTTTATATGGGCAAAGACAGAGGTTATTGATATTTCACTATATGTTATGTTATAATTGTTTTTATTTAGTTTACAGAATATGTAATATGAAAGGTGAATTATTATTATGAAAGTAACAACTGTAAAAGGAACTAATGATTATCTGCCAAATCAGGTCAGACTTCGTGATTATTTACAGAATAAAATATTACAGGTTTATAAAGAAAATGGTTTTGAACACATTATAACGCCTGTTATTGAAGATATTGAAAATCTTAACAAAAGTGAAGGCGGAGAAAATCTCAATCTGATCTTCAAGATACTAAAACGAGGCGATAAACTTGATAAAGCTATTGCAAGTGAGGCATACGATGCTTTGTCAGACATGGGACTAAGATATGACCTTACATTA
>SVEK01000054.1 GCA_015057405.1 Lachnospiraceae bacterium | reverse complement strand
TGGAATTTGAAGAAAAACTTAGGGAAAATTCTGTTGAAAAATTTGACGAAAGAACTGACGAAAAATCCGGCGAGAAATCTAATGGGAAAGCTGATGGAATGTCCGACGAGAAATCTAATGGGAAAGCTGATGGAATATCCGGCGAGAAATCATGTGATGACCATGATATAGAATTAGAAGACAGGCTGTCCGTTGACAATATCGATGTTATTGCAACTTCAGAAGATGTCCATAGTGCTTCAAGTGTCCGTCCAATTGTTGGTGTTGCTCCGGACTCAAGTGTCCGTCCAATTGTTGGTGCTGCCCCGGACTCAAGTGTCACGTCACCCGGGACTCCATTGTCAATTGGTAAGGCAGCGGACATTATGTTAGAGACTTATCCTCGTATGTTCCCTTTCGAAAATGATGAATCGGCGGTATGTGTACGAATAGAGCCGCAGGACATAGGAAGGCTTCCGATAGATACGTGGTATATAGCTAACAACAGTTTCTTATTGCACGGGTATTACAGTTACAGACATTTGATTTTGTTAAAAACCGAAGAGAATAAACCGTCCTATATAATAGGTGTCCCGGGTATATATCATAACAGGGATGAATATATGGCTAAGATGTTCGGATTTGGGCTGTTCAGACCTATGAAGGATTGTCAGGAGTTAAGAGGAGAATTCGGTTATTGGTGCATATCCTTAACAGATATAGGTGACTCTAAAGAATACAAATGATGGAGGGTGTTTCCACGCCCTATATTTCTAAAAGCGATGTCGTCACTGTGGTGGATAAATCCGAGTTTTTTAAGAAGATTGATTGACGGGGTGTTAGTGGCATCCACCAGAGCTTCAAGCCTGGTTGCTTCTCCTGTGAAAAAAATGCGAGGAATAAGCAGAGACAGGGTTTCGTAGGCGTAACCCTGCCGCTGAAAGTTTTTATCGATTTTATATCCTACAAGCATGGTGGTACAATTATTGTGTTGGTATTTTTTGAAGGAAACAGTTCCGATTATATTTTTGTTATACAGTGGGGATAGATAATATCGCATATAAAAGCTGTCATTAAATGTGGCAGCTTCTACATTTAACACCCGGCTCTGATAGTCGATAGTATAATAATCTTTTGGTTTTGGCTCCTCATATATTTCAAAACAATTCCTATTGCGTATGAGAAAGTCAAGAACATCTGATACTCTGGTTGTATCAAGCAATTTTACGTGTAATCTGGAAGAATAATATTCTTTATCCATGTTGTCACCTTTAGCATTGTGTATTATAATTAAATTATAACATAATTAGCATATGAGGGAAAGTATGAAGAGATTATCTGATGATGAAAGATACATGAAAGAAGCAATCAGACAGGCAAAGAAAGCATATGCGCTTTGCGAGGTTCCGATTGGATGTGTGATTGTATATGATAATAAAATTATTGCAAGAGGGTATAATAAAAGAAATACGATAAAAAGTACGTTAGGTCATGCAGAGATATCTGCAATTAAGAAAGCCGCAAAGGTTTTAGGAGACTGGCGACTGGAAGATTGTACAATGTATATTACTCTGGAACCGTGCCCAATGTGTGCCGGTGCAATAGTTCAGGCAAGAATTCCCAAAGTAGTTATCGGAAGTATGAATCCGAAGGCAGGTTGCGCAGGTTCGGTAATTAATCTTCTTGATATGAAAGGCTTTAATCATCAGGTTGAAACGACATACAATGTTCTGGAATCAGAGTGTTCAGATATAATTCAACAATTTTTTAGGGAACTGCGGGAAAGCAAGAAGAAACATTGACATCAGAAAAAAAACCTATTATACTATTAACACAATTATGTCATAATATTTCCGTGCAGCCGGGGAGTTAGCGGTGCCCTGTACCTGCAATCCGCTATAGCAGGGGTGATGTCCGGTCTAGGGCTTACGATTTCGGAGCTGCCCTTCCGAGGAGATGTTGACGTTTGGGTCTTGCGCAACAGGTATTTGTGAACCGTGTCAGGTCAGGAATGAAGCAGCACTAAGCAAAACCACCTGTGTGCCGCGAGGGTGCCTGAGCTGAGTTGACTTTGAAGGTAACGTCCGGGGTTGTAGATTCGAAACAGGACGCACGGATTTTTTATATTATACGAGAGGGAAGAATTCACGTCTTTTCGTATAAAATGCTCCGCCGGGAATTATGTTGCGGAGAAGAATATATATTTGAATTAATTGTTTGGGGCGATAATGTACCGGTGCATTTATTAGTAAATGCATGAGATTTCAGTAATTAAGAGGAATTAGCCATGGCAGAAGGTAATATTATTGAACAGACCGTCACATTTAATAAAGGTGATGTATTATATCGTTGTGGAGATGCCGTAGATTCTATTATGGTAATCGTCAAAGGAAAAGTCCTGATACAGAATGATAAGCTGCGTACCGTTGTGGGGAATGGAAGCTTCATCGGAGTTTATGACCTGTATAAAGGTGATTTTTTTGCGGATTATATTGCCATAGAAGATACAGTAGTTATTTCCATTCCGTTAAAATCAGTAGACGACATTCCCGGAGCATTAAAACAGTATCCGGGTTATGGTGGACTGCTGGTTTATTATTTTAGCAAAAGAATTAAGACAGTTTACTCACTGTATCTAAAGATTATAGA
Organism: Lachnospiraceae bacterium; assembly: GCA_015057405.1. Classification (GTDB taxonomy): domain Bacteria; phylum Bacillota; class Clostridia; order Lachnospirales; family Lachnospiraceae; genus V9D3004. The sequence continues at coordinate 8,394 of SVEK01000054.1, read as the reverse complement.
AGAGGCAGTGTCTCTTGGCAGGAAAATAAAAAACATTTACAATGATTATCTTACATGCTGTATAGAGAACTATTTTGAACCGGAGGAGCTTATCGGGTTTGAGGAGCATTGTGGTAATATTGTTTCGACATTGTCTTACGAGGATCAGGTTAAATATTACATCGTAAGTAATGGTATTAATCAGGAAATCCAAAGCAAGTATTATGGTGCAAGTTCCGTAATATATATGCGTCATGTAGAAGAACAACAGAATCTGCTTACCAATCTGTACGAAGATACATATGATAAAATCCGTGAGCTTGATGAAAGAGTGGGAATCTTTGCAAAAAACAGAATCAATATATTTTCAATATTAGTTAATTTGGTCATTAATCTTGAAAAGCAGGGAAAAGACGGTTCCGGCTGGAAATTAGTACTCGATGAATTGAAAAAAGATATTGATAATGTGAAAAAGTTTTATGAAAGCTACCTTGGAAGAACAGCTGATATAGATGATGCCAGAATTGACAAAAAGTATAATTCCGTACATGCCTGGAATGAAGACAAAGATGCTGTTTCAGAAAAGCTTATAAAGCTTGAAGATTCATTGGAGAAGATAACGGAATATGTAGGCTTAACAGCTGCTGAGACAGAGGCGTTCAGAAGTGATATTGTCACATTTATGGGCAAAAATGACAAATATGTAGTTGACAGTGAAATGATAAAGCTGAGACGTTCCATAAGCGACGTTTTTTATGAAATATACTCGAAGGCATTTTTAAGAACATTGTTGGATGAATCGATACCGATTTATATTAAGTTATTGCTTAGATACGGGTTTATCAGTGAAGAATTGTTATCTCGTGAACAATTAGAGATGCTTGTTTCCATTGATGATTTAGAACTGCAGGAGTCGTCAGAAGGCCCGTGCGTTGTATATACATTTTATGAGTGGCTTCGTCTTATATACGAAGGTGAAAAAGAGCCTTCTAAGAACGAGTTTGATATGGATTTTACGGAATATCTTCGTGATAAAGTTGTTCGCAAAGAACTTACTGATAAAGAAGCAAAGGCAATGCTTGATAATAGCGAAGAGAGAGTTCTTTATGAGCTTAATAATATGTTCCGCTCGGTTAACAGGCAGTTGTCGGAAAAACCTACTGCGTTCGTTCCGATCCTATACGGAGAGGCTTGTATACAAAATCTGTATAATGTAAAACTGACTGCATACAAACTTAACAGTACGGTTAATAATGTTACAGCGATTGACTATTCGGTTTTTTCAAGGGAAGTTATGTATACCAACCCTAAAATCGGTATAGAAAAAGATTATGTTGTCAAAGATGTTTATCCGGACGTGATTTTGATGCCATGTTACGGAAGCAGAGCAGTTATGTGGCAGGAGATATCCGGTAAGAGAAGAGATTCAGAGGGAAGAATCATGTATCCGGCATTATTTGATGCTGATGAGATGGTAACTATGGTTAGTGTCCTCGGAAGATTCAGATGGGAATTATGCAAAACCATACAGGGTGTAAAGTGGAACGATGTCAGAATCAAGTCTTTAACCAGTGAATATCAGGATTATATTCAGTTTTTCAGAAAGAACAGTGCTTTGTCGGATGAATGGAAAGAAAAGATATTCAGACAGATTAGAAATGCTCGAAACAACACTAAAGAAATATTTGTGAAAGATTATATTGAATGGATAATGCGAGAATCTACAGGAGGTATGCGACTTAACAAGTATGTAAGAGAGATATTTGCAACCTACTGTCCTTTTGCTAAAGAAATTCGTGGTCAGCTTGAAAGTGTGCCGGTATATTTTTCTGCCATGAAAAGATTTAAGCTTAATAACACAAAGAAACTTAGAGAATATGAGGCCAAATGCATTCACCTTACAAGAGCAGGTAAAGAGGTGCCGGCTGAAATCGAAAGAACAAAAGAGTTCTATAACAGTTAGATACAGTTAAAGGGGAACACTTATAATGGGCAGATACGAGAATACATTAAAATACGTTCAGCTTAGAAATCTACTGGATGAAAAAAAATATGACGAAGCATTGGAGATTGCAGAGTACCTTGAAACCGGTAAGATAAAAGATGTATCGGATTTGAAGTTGATTGCCGATGCTTTCAGAAAATGCGGAAAATATGACAAAGCAAAAGAATTATACGGAATAGTCTGCGAACAATATAAAACCAGAAAGAATCTGTATGGTTATATTTTATTGTGCTTAAAAAGCAAAGATAACAAGGAAGCGGAAAGATGTTACAAAGAATATGTTAATGTGGACAAAAACAGTATCTACAAATACATTCTCCGCTACAGAATAGATAAAGCCTGCGGTGCTGCAAGACAAGTGATTATACATGACCTTGAGGTAATCAAAAGGGAATACTACATGGAAGAATGGGCGTATGAGCTTGCCAGACAGTATCACAAAGCCGGGATGGCAAAGGAATGTGTAAGAGAATGTGAAGACATAATTTTGTGGTTTGCAACCGGCGAAATTGTTGAAAAGGCACGTCTACTTAAGCAACATTACGACAATATGCATATAGCAGCTTTAGAAGAAGTCATTGTATCTGATGATACAGGAGTAATCAGAGTGGTTGAGGAAGCATCCGGAGATGATGCTGATTCTCCGGATATTGCAGATACTATGGATATATCATATGCGATGGAGCTCGCAAGACAACTTGCGGACAAGGAATCCGGTCACTCAGACAACGTAGCGGCAGATACGCTTGCAGAGGAATACACAGACAACGCGGTTGCAGATACACTTGCAGAAGAATACCCGGACAACGCGGTTGCAGATACGCTTGCAGAGGAATACCCGGACAACGCGGTTGCAGATACACTTGCAGAGGAATACACAGACAACGCGGTTGCAGATACATTCGCAGAAGATTACGCGGTCAACACTACTACAGATACAGACGTGCTTGCAGAGGAATACTTGGCCGGCGCGGTGGCAGATGTTCTTGCGGAAGATAGCGTTGATAACGCAGCGACAGAAACATTCGCAGAGGACTACGCGACCGGTGCAACGGCAGAAACGGTAGCAGACATACTTGCAGAAGATAGCGTTGATAACACAGCGACAGACACATTCGCAGAGGACTACGCGGCTGGTGCAACGGCAGAAACGGTAGCAGACATACTTGCGGAAGATAACGTTGATAACGCAGACACACCTGCAGTTAGCATCATGGAATTGGGTGACAACAAAGAAGACTCAGATGTTTTGCCGGAGATATCCAGACATGGCAGCAGGTTCAATTATGTGATGGCAGACAGTATGTATGAATCGTTAAAATCCGGAATAAAGCCGGGTGCTAATTTTGCAATTGCGCTTTCTTCAAAGGATAATGCAGATGAACTTGCAAAAGGGATTGCAGACTGTATTGACGCAGAAAAATACATTGAAAACCCGAGACTCGCAAAAATATCAGCACAAAAGTTAAATGGAATTAATATCTGTGAACAGGTTCAGGACCTTATTGGAACTTGTCTTATTATTGAAAATGCAGCGGATATGTCTGTCAAAACCATTAACGGTTTGTTGAAAATAATTGATGGTTATTCATCAAAGATGGTAATAATATTAGTTGATCAAGAAGAAAGGTTGTCAAGATTCCTCTTTTTGCAAGAGGTTCTTAACAACCAGATAAAATACTATGTAATACATTAGTCGATTTTGAATCGGACCTGTACAGGTTCTTTTAGGTATTGCCCTCCTGCTGAACGCACACGAGTAGAAACATGAAGAATATATTCGTCTTCTCTCGAATACGCACCGGTAGGTTCAATCTCAATCTCATTGGTTGAACTGTTGTAACTAATCTTAGTCGGCAGGAGAAGCTTTTTGGTAGTCATGACATAAAGATTGTTATTGTTAATTGTGCGAGGATCAAGAGGAGTGTTAAACTTTACTCTCCAAACGAATTTGCCGGTTCTGAATTTGAGCTTTTGATGAACTTTATCCTGAAGTGATTCATCATCATTATTAATACTAAGATATTTACGTGACATAAGGTTCCCTCCTTGTTCATAATTACATTATAAGATTTTTTTGAAAAATTTACAAGAATTATCAGGGGAAAAGGGGAAAAAAACTCTTTAATAAAAATACAATCTATGCTATACTACAAGCATCGTAAAAATGAATGACAAAAAATTGACATAAATAAGACTTTATTTGGTGTATTTGAGAGTATATTTTATAGAGGTGCAATATGAATCAATATATAATCATGGGTGGTAAACCACTGGTCGGAGAGGTTGTTATCGAAGGAGCCAAGAATGCTGCCCTTGGTATACTTGCAGGTGCCATAATGGCAGATGAGCCTGTTATTATTGAAAATATTCCGGATGTGAATGATGTTAACGTATTGCTTGAAGCGATTCAGGGGATAGGTGCTATTGTTGACAGAATTGACAGACATTCGGTACGAATTAACGGTGCGACAATTAAGTCCGTGTACGTGGATTATGAATATATTAAGAAGATAAGAGGTTCTTATTATCTTTTGGGTTCGTTGCTTGGTAAATTTAAAGAAGCTCAGGTTGCCCTTCCGGGAGGTTGTAATATCGGAAGCCGACCTATTGACCAGCATAAGAAAGGCTTTGAGGCACTGGGAGCCAGTGTTAAGATTGAGCAGGGTGGAATTATCAATGCTAAAGCCGATAATCTTGTAGGAAGTCATATATATCTTGACGTTGTTTCCGTAGGTGCAACTATCAACATAATGCTTGCTGCAAGCAGAGCGAAAGGAACAACTATCATAGAGAACTCCGCTAAAGAGCCACATATTGTTGATGTGGCTAATTTCCTTAACAGTATGGGTGCCAACATTAAAGGTGCGGGAACTGATGTTATAAGGATAAAAGGAGTGGATAGCCTTCACGGAAGTGAGTATTCCATTATTCCTGACCAGATAGAAGCCGGTACATTTATGATAGCGGCAGCTGCAACAAAAGGAGATGTCCTTGTTAAAAATGTAATTCCAAAGCATCTTGATGCTATATCTGCGAAGCTTGAAGAGATTGGCTGCGAGATAGAAGAATTTGACGATGCTGTCAGAGTTGTGGCTAAGAACAGACTTGGGCATACCAACGTTAAGACATTACCTTATCCGGGATTTCCGACAGATATGCAACCGCAGATAACTACATTGCTTGCGTTGTCAGAGGGTACAAGTGTTGTTACGGAAAGTATATTTGAGAATCGTTTCAAATATGTAGACGAGCTTGCAAGAATGGGTGCGGATATTAAAGTTGAAGGCAACATGGCTGTGATAAATGGAGTTGACAAGCTGATGGGTGCGGCAGTAAGTTCTCCGGATCTTCGTGCAGGAGCAGCTCTTGTTATTGCAGGTCTGGTGGCTGAGGGATTCACAATTCTTGACCAGATTGAATATATTGAAAGAGGATATGAAGAATTCCCAAGAAAGCTCGCGGAACTTGGAGCTGCCATGGAAAAGATTGATATCAAAGATGAGAGGGCAATTAAGAAGTTTAAGCTTAAAGTAAGCTGATTATTCTAATTATTTTAGATTTGTATCTGTTTCCCAACGAAAGTAATGATATAGGCAAGCAGATTTTATAAGAAATTGATATATGAATTGGAGGATATACAATGAAGGACGAGACAATATGTCTGCATTCCGGATATACACCGGAGGATGGCGGACCCGGAGTAGTTCCGATAGTGCAGAGCACAACTTACAGATTTCAGTCAACTGAACATATAGGAGACTTGTTTAATCTCCCCAATGAGTACATGTATTCAAGGTTTGCTAATCCTACCGTGGATGCAGTTGAGAAAAAGTTGGCAGAGCTTGAGGGCGGAGTTGGAGCTATGTGTACTACATCAGGTCAGGCTGCGTCTCTTTTGTCTATACTTAATCTTTGTTCAGCAGGAGACAGTTTTATAAGCACTTCGGCCATATACGGCGGAACTGTTAATTTGTTTGCTGTAACACTTAAGAGATTTGGAATTGAATGTATATTTGTTGACCCGGAGGCTTCTGATGAGGAACTTCAGGCTGCAATTAAGCCAAACACAAGGCTTGTATTTGGTGAGACACTTGCCAATCCTGCATTGACTGTGTTTGATATAGAGAGATTTGCAAAGTTTGCACATAATAACGGAATTCCGTTGATTGTTGACAATACATTTGCTACACCGGTTCTTTGTAAGCCGATTGAGTTTGGAGCTGATATAGTTGTTCATTCAACATCAAAGTATTTGGACGGTCATGCCCTTCAAAACGGCGGTGTTATTATTGACAGCGGAAAGTTTGACTGGACTAACGGAAAATTCCCTGAGTTTACTGAGCCGGATGAATCTTATCACGGTATAGTATATACAGAGACATTTGGTAATATGGCATACATTATTAAGGCCAGAATGCAGCTTATGAGAGATATAGGTGCTTATCCGGCTGCCCATTCCGCATTTTTGCTTAATTTGGGCCTTGAAACATTGCCAATGAGAATGAAGCAGTATTGTGAAAATGCAATGACAGTAGCTAAGTATTTTAAGGCATCAGATAAAATAGAGTTGGTTACGTATCCGGGACTTCCGGATGATGAGTATTACGAATTGGCGAAGAAGTATATGCCGAACGGAGCCAGTGGTGTAATCGCAATCAGAATTAAGGGTGGTAAAGCAGCAGCAGTTCGTTTCATGGACGGACTTAAACTTGCCAGCAGGGAAGTTCATGTTGCAGACATAAGAACCTGTGTACTTCATCCTGCAACAGCAACTCACAGACAGCTTACGGATGAACAGCTAATTGCATGTGGTATTGATCCCGGACTCATCAGATTCTCAGTTGGACTTGAGAATATAGAAGACATAATTGCTGATATAGAACAGAGTCTTGCTAATGTATGATGCGGCAGTAATACGTAATCAGATATGCGACATATTTGTTTTTAATTAGGTGTTTATTTAAAATATTGGATTAGATGTTGTAATGATTATGCGGAACATTTGATTAAATGTATAATGGTTATGTGAAATATATGAAGTTATAACGGTAGTATAGGAAGGAATAGACAGATGGCAAAAGAAAAGAAACTTGTAGAAGCGATAACTCCGATGGATGAGGATTTTGCAAAATGGTATACGGACGTTGTTAAGAATGCTGAACTTATTGAGTATTCAGGTATAAGAGGTTGTATGATTCTCAGACCAAACGGATATGCAATATGGGAGAATATCCAGAAGGAATTAGACAGAAGATTTAAGGACACCGGCGTAGAAAATGTATATATGCCAATGTTCATACCTGAAAGTCTTCTTCAAAGAGAAAAGGATCATGTTGAGGGTTTTGCTCCGGAAGTAGCATGGGTTACACATGGCGGTAACGAGAAGTTACAGGAGAGATTATGTGTAAGACCTACCTCAGAGACTTTATTCTGTGATTTGTACGCTAATATAGTTCAATCATATCGTGACCTGCCAAAGGTATATAATCAGTGGTGTTCGGTTGTAAGATGGGAAAAGACAACAAGACCTTTCCTACGTACAGCTGAGTTCTTATGGCAGGAAGGTCATACCGCCCATGCAACAGCTGAAGAGGCGGAAGAAAGAACTATACAGATGCTTAATGTATATGCTGATTTTTGTGAAGAAGTGCTTGCTATACCGCTTCTTAAGGGTCGTAAGACAGATAAGGAGAAGTTTGCAGGAGCTCACGCAACATACACAATAGAGGCTATGATGCATGACGGAAAAGCACTCCAGTCAGGTACAAGTCATAATTTTGGTGACGGATTTGCTAAGGCGTTTGGAATTCAATACACAGATAAAGATAACTCCCTTAAATATGTTCATCAGACATCATGGGGAATGTCAACAAGAATTATCGGAGCTATTATAATGGTTCACGGTGATGACTCAGGACTTGTACTTCCGCCAAGAATTGCGCCTACACAGGTGGTAGTTGTTCCAATCGCACAACATAAAGAAGGTGTACTTGATAAGGCGGCAGAGATTAAGGATGCTCTTGCAGCTGCCGGTGTCAGAGTTAAGCTTGATGATTCGGATAAGAGTCCGGGATGGAAGTTCTCTGAGCAGGAGATTCTTGGAATTCCTGCAAGAATTGAGATTGGACCTAAGGATATTGAAGCAGGACAGTGTGTAATAGTTCGACGTGATAACAGAGAGAAAACTGTAGTGGCAATTGATGATGCGGTTGCTGAGCTTCAAAAAATTCTTGAACAAGAGCAGCAGGATATGTTCAATCGTGCAAAAGAGCACTTGTACAGTAGTTTGTACGAGGTTACTGATTACGAATCCTTCAAGGATACTGTTGCTAATAAACCGGGATTTGTTAAGGCAATGTGGTGTGGAGAACTTGAGTGTGAGCTTAAGATAAAAGAAGACACAACGG
>SVEK01000053.1 GCA_015057405.1 Lachnospiraceae bacterium | reverse complement strand
CCAAACTGCAAATACAATTTATCCATATCTGATAACTCATCTTCTCCGATAACAGAAGCCAAAGCTCTTACATCCCCAACTTTTGCATATGAGGAAAACAGCTGGTTCGCAACATCCTGATGGTCAACTCTTGTGTAACCCTCTCCGATTCCATCTTTCATAAGACGAGATAAAGACGGAAGTACACTTATTGGCGGATATATTCCCTGTCCGTTAAGATTACGGTCAAGAACTATCTGTCCTTCTGTAATATATCCGGTAAGGTCAGGAATAGGATGAGTTATATCATCATTAGGCATTGTCAAAATAGGAATCTGTGTTACTGAACCTTTTATTCCGTTAACAATTCCCGCCCTTTCGTATATAGTTGCAAACTCACTATACAAATAACCCGGATAACCTTTTCGCGAAGGAATCTCACCTTTACTTGATGATACCTCACGAAGAGCTTCTGCAAATGCTGTCATATCTGTAAGTACAACAAGAATATGTTTGTTCTTTTCATATGCGAGATATTCAGCTGCTGTAAGGGCAACTCTTGGAGTTATAAGACGTTCTGCTACCGGATCGTTAGCAAGATTAATAAACATCGCAACATGATCCATAACACCGCTTTCTTCAAATGTAGTACGGAAATAATCAGCAACGTCATACTTTACGCCCATAGCAACGAATACTATAGCAAATTCCTCATCAGAATCCTTCCCTAATGATGCCTGTCTTACAATCTGTGCTGCAAGTTCATCATGCGGAAGTCCGTTTCCTGAAAAAATCGGCAGTTTCTGTCCTCTGATAAGAGTTGTTAATCCATCTATAGCAGATATTCCTGTCTGAATATAATCTCTTGGATATTCTCTCATATACGGGCTTAACGGTTTACCATTTACATCTTTCATTACTTCCGGCACAATCTCACCAAGTCCGTCTATAGGTTTACCAATACCGTTAAATGCTCTTCCTAGTATTTCTTCAGACAAACCAAATTCCATCGGTCTTCCGGTAAGTCTTGTTCTTGAATTAATAAGTGACATATTGTCAGTAGTTTCAAACACCTGAATAATTGCTTTATCTGCATAAAGTTCAACTATTCTTCCGAGTTTTTTTTCTTTGTCCGAAACATTAATCTCTACAATCTCATCAAAAAAAGCATCCTGTACGCCCTCAAGCACAACCAAAGGTCCGTTAATTTCACTTAATCCCAAATATTCTATCGACATATTAATCCTCCTCTAATTATGCATTACGAGCAAGAACATCCGCATAAAAATCATCAATTGCATCTCTGTACTCTTTAAACATCTCAAGTTTGTCGTTAGGCACATCATATTTTATTGCAATTATTTTATCATAGATACCTGTTTCTTTTAGAACAGACATCGGCATACCCTTGTCTATCAAGTCCTTAGACTTACGATATAAATACAATATTGTATCCATCATTAAAGCCTGTTTATCAAGCGGCACACACGTGTCATCTTTATGAAATGCATTCTGCTGAAGATATCCCACTCGAATAACTCTTGCTATCTCAAGCACCATTCTCTGGTCATCAGGAAGAACATCACTACCAATAAGCTTAACTATCTCCATAAGTGATTTTTCATGATTAAGAATGGCAATCATTTCATTTCTGTTTTCCATAAAATCCGCCCCTGCATTTCCTGCATACCAAGGTTTCATCTCATCGATATATTCACTATAACTTGTCAACCAGTTTATGGCCGGAAAATGTCTTGCATAAGCAAGAGATTTATCAAGTCCAAGGAAAGCTCTTACATATCTTTTAGTATTCTGCGTCACAGGCTCAGAAAAATCTCCGCCTTGAGGCGATACTGCACCAATAATAGTAACACTTCCTTCTTTAGCATTAATATTAAGTACTCTTCCGGCTCTTTCATAAAATGCCGAAAGTCTTGAAGAAAGATATGCAGGGAAACCTTCTTCTGCCGGCATCTCTTCCATACGTCCCGACAACTCTCTTAATGCCTCTGCCCATCTTGATGTGGAATCAGCCATAACAGCAACATCATATCCCATATCACGATAATATTCAGCAAGAGTAATACCGGTGTATATACTTGCTTCTCTCGCAGCAACAGGCATATTGGATGTATTAGCAATAAGAACAGTTCTATCCATAAGTGGCTTACCCGTTCTTGGGTCAACAAGTTCCTTAAAATCTTCAAGAACCTGTGTCATCTCATTGCCACGTTCCCCACAACCGATATAAACAATTATATCTGCATCAGACCATTTTGCAATCTGGTGCTGTGTCATAGTTTTTCCGGTACCGAATCCCCCCGGAATAGCAGCAGTTCCTCCTTTTGCTATCGGAAACAATGTATCAAGAATTCTTTGACCTGTAATAAGAGGTCTGTCCGTCATATATCTTTTTGAAACCGGTCTCGGAACCCTAATCGGCCAACGCTGTATCATATTGATTTTGCGACTATTACCATTACTATCTTCAATAACAATAAGTGTATCCGTTATTTTATACTCTCCGTCGGAAACCACATCGGTAACAACACCTGACACATCAGGCGGAATCATTACTTTGTGAACAATTGCCGATGTTTCATCTACTTCAGCAATTATCGTTCCTCCCATAACTGTGTCACCCACAGATACCTTAAGTCTTGTATTCCAAAGTTTTGAAACATCCAACGGCTCAACGTTGATACCACGACTAATAAATGCTCCCGATCTGTTGGCAATCTCCTTAAGCGGTCTCTCAATACCGTCAAATATATTATTAAGAATACCCGGAGCCAAAGTAAGCGCCATGCTTGCACCGGTTCCGACAACAACTTCACCGGTTCTAAGCCCTTGGGTTTCCTCATAAACCTGAATTGTGGTACGTTCAGAAGTAAGTGAGATAACTTCACCAATAAGCCTCTCATCTCCCACATATACCATTTCATTCATCATGAAGGATGTCTTTCCTTTAATATATATTATAGGACCGTTAATTCCATATATAATACCCTTATTCTCCATAGTCTTCTCCATATATCATATAATCAAAAAACAAACTTATGCTTCTTATCACTTAACTTAGAACTAAATGATTCATCAATAAGCACATTACGTGATGGTATTGCAATACAAACTCCACCTATATAATCATCCCCGGATATTTCTACTTCAACATCTTTAAGAGAAGCTTCCTTAAGAACATCATTAATAAACGGTATAAAATCCGAATCTGACTCAGTCACATATATCGTCATCGGTGCCCCCTCACAAAATGAAACGGCTTTTTCGATACATTTTTTTATATAATCCTTATACCCCGATGTGCCCTTAAATTCAATCAGTCTGGCAGTAACATCCGCAAACAACTTATCCTTAAGTTCATTTTGATAACTGTTATAATCGCGTCTTATCTCAATCTGTCTTTTAGCAGTTTCACTATTCATATCCCTTTTAAGTTTATCGACGCTGTGCGTAAGACTAAGGGATGCTTTACGATCTGCAGTTTTGACATAATCCTCATAGTTTCTGCTTAAAACTTCTTCATAGGCTTCAACACTCTTCATGCCGTCTGATTTGGCTGCCTCTAAAGTAATATCAAGGAACTTCTTAAGTTTTTCTTCTTCGTTCATTGATTACCCTCCACAATCTACAACTTAACTCCAATTGCATCTCTTACATAATCTGTAATATAATCTTCTGCCCTGTTCGTACCGTGACGGTCAGGAATTTCTAACAAAAGCGGTTGTCTGAGTGTAAGTTTAAGCTTGTCAATATATTCTCTGTTTTCGCTACACAAACGCTCATTAATCAACAAAATACCAATACTTTTATCTTCTATGGCAGAAGTAATTGCATCATTAAGTTTTTCTTTATCATGTACTACTACACCTTCTACTCCGGCAAGTCGCATACCGGTATAAGTATCCATGTTGTCACATATCAAATATAATTTCATTACAGTTTTCCTAAAATCATAATGGAAATAATGAATCCGTAAAGACAAACACCCTCAGCAAGACCAACGAATACAAGCGACTTACCAAATACTGAAGAGTCTTCACTAACTGCACCAAGTGCTGCACTGGCTGCTGATGCAATTGCTATACCGCCACCTATACCTGATATACTTGTTGCAAGTGCTGCACTTATATATCCAAGGCCTGTTCCAAGTCCGTCTGCTGCGGTTGCTGCTACCGCTGCTGCTTCTGAAGCTGAAGCAGATGGCGCAAATAAAATAGCAACACCTGTAATCAAAAGTCCAAAGAACAATACTGTATTAACTCCAATAATCTTTTTATATCTCTTTTTGTTTCTCTCTCCTGCAAAAAATACTCTGAACGGAATAAATATACTAAGAATTAATGCCACAACAACAAGTCCCTCTGCTAATATTTTTGTTTCCATTTTTGTAATCCTCCTTAAATTATAAATGATTATTATTATTTATTTTATTCATAAGGTGTGAATTCTCGTCCTCCACCTTTATAAAATCTGTTAAACATCTCATAATACTCTAGTCGCATTGCCTGAATTCCAACAATAAGTCCTTCAAGTGCACATACAAACAGGTTACCAAGTATAATAACAAGTATATTACCTGTTTCTCCGTGCTCTGCACCTGCAAGCATGGTAACAACGGCCATCATAGACGCATGACTTACCGCAAATCCTCCGAGTCTGACAAAGGATAATGTATTGGAGAAATAACTTAACAATACTTCAATTATTTCAAAAAACATCTGAATTACCATAACTCCCTTTTCTTTAGGAAGTTCATCTGTCTTTTTGGTAATAATCGCGGTAAGCGGTTCCTTGAGAAGAATCAACAACAACGGCAAACCGAACATTACTCCTAAAACTATACCACCCGGCAATGCATGACCTGTCATGAATAACAACACTACTACACATACTGCTCCATAAAATACAATTCCCGCGATACCATTATGGTCAAATAAAACATCATGCATACATTTCATTCTCACAGCATTAATAATATTAAATATCATCATTAATATTATAAGAGCCATTCCTATAACTATAGCCACTGCAAAAACCGTATTCATAGAACCTACAAGAGGCAGGCTCGCCATACTTTCAGTAGGCTTAATCCACAGCGGTTTCAGTAATTCCTCGTAACCAAACACGCTTCCGAATAAGAAACCGAATATAGTAGAAAATATACCTGCCACCGCAATTACATAGGCCAAATCCATCTTTTTAACCTTATAAAGAATAAATCCGCCGATAGCAAGACATATGCCCTGTCCTACATCACCAAACATGATTCCAAATAATAACGAATATGAAATCGCAACAAACCACGTAGGATCCATTTCGTGATAATTTGGCAATCCGTACATCCTGATAAGCAATTCAAACGGTTTTAATATCTTTGGATTTTTAAGTTTTACAGGCGGACCGCCAAATGGTCCAACATGATCTTCTTCACTCAAGAAAAATATCTGTTCTTCGTTTTTTAATTCCTGATAAAGCTCATCGGCATTCTTTTGTTCCATCCAACCGCATAATACAAAAGAATCATTTTCACCGTCACTTGTAATTGCTGCGAGTTTTCGTACATCAAAATTGCCTGACGCTTTTTTAACTTTGTAATATGCTTTAGAAAATTCATCCTTATGCCGTACAATATACTCCTCAATTGTTTTGTCACATTCAAGTATCTTGGTTTCGACAGAATTAATCCTGTCTTCAATACCGGATTTAGCATCCTTTGGAGAACCGCTATATTCATCTCCCACGACAAATCTTTCAAAATGTAATGACGAATATACAGCATCTACTTTTCCTGCTTCTGAACACGGAACAAAATATATTCCCCAGACATTGTCTTTGTCACTGTCACATTCACAGAATATCGAACACATATCTTCGTCCAAATAATCCTTAAGCTTTTTGTAATCAGCTTTAGTCATTCGACCAAATCTGTACTTAATGTACTTAAAATCCTTCAGTTTTTGAATGTCAAACTGCAAGTTCGAATATGGTTCAATATCCCTTAAAAGAGATATTAAATGCTCCTTTTTGTTAAGATATCCCTTACGTTCCACATGAAGAGAACTCATATCAGCCGCAAACTTTTCAAGACTTGCAACAGCATCATCCGCAGAAACATCTGAAAAACCGGCCGAACAATTGAATTCTTTGTCAACATATTCAGTATACCCTGCAACCTTGTTAAGTATGTCGATGTACCTATTGTACTCTATGTGGCTTCGTATGCCGGTTATATCCTTAAGCTCTGCCACTGCATTTTCAAGCTGTATCTCATGTCCGGATACATACTTTTCTATTGCCCGGTCAAGCTCACTTACCGGTCCGGTAAGTCTAACAAACCGCATCTTAGCAATCATTAAGTTTACCTCCTATTATTTTATATCGTATACCATTTTTCTTATGGTTTCCTTTTCTTTGCCATATCTTAAGCACTCTATAATACGTATAAGCCGCTCATTTTCCTTTTCTTTTCGGTGAAAATAATATTCGATACAAGCCACACTATATGGATTATTACGAATATTTTTTATCATAAGACTGTTAATCGTCTTATTATATGCCTTAGAGAGCCATTCATCTTCTTTTGTATCCATAAGGCGTCCGTACACGGTTCCAAGTATAATGCTCTCCATTTCACTAATACTTCCTGATTTTACCATTGCTTTTATAGTATCTTTTCTAAGCTTATAGTAAATCGGAATTAACAGCGCGTAAATATCAGCTTCCGAAATGTTATAATACTTTTTAGCTCTGTATATCCATTGCATATTAAGCAAATCAATCTGAGTACCGTACAATTTTTTCATCATACGCAATTCATTGCCGGACAATTTTTTATGAAGAGACTTCCATAAATTATTATAATAATAAATGTCGAGCAGTATCTCATAATCATACAACGTGCTATCACTTCGTCCTTTGAGCACATTAAGAACTTTATAATACTCAGTATCAGCCAGATTATTAATCAGCTCATCCATATTAGATGACTTAATAAGCAAAGGAATATTGATTGACATGTCTTCTTCAAACAGACCGGTATAACTGTAAGGGCCCATCCCTTCTAAAGAATGCCCATAACAGAGACTGAGACACATCTTTATAACAGCAACCTCGTATTTAACAAAATATGTCTGAAGGAATAGCTTTTGTTCCATGCTTGCAAAACGATATATTTTTTTATAATCCATATATATAGTGTCCTGCAAAAGCTGTTCAATTGAGATGCGGCTTAATCCTTCAGATTTTTTCTCGCCAAATACAATACTGTATGAATTGTGTCTCTTAAGATATTCTATGACTTCTTCATATGAAGTCATATTAATCAGATATTCATAATCGTCACTTCCAAGCAAACAGGCCCCCATAGCCTTAAGTTTGGTTGCAAGTCCGCTATACTCCAACAAACCACTCATACATTATCCCTCAATACATTTATTATGCTTATTACAAACTAACGATGGAACTGAATATACTCTCTACCCAGTTATCATGTTCCTTAGCATACAAAGCATCCAGCTTTGCTTCTTCTTCCATAGCTTCTTTTTTCAAAGCATCAAGTTGCATCTGTTCTTCTTCCTGAAGACGCTTGCGTACATCTGAAAGTTCTTTCTCAATTCCTGCTTCCAGATTCTTATCATAGTCAGCCACTTTTTGGTCATACTCTGCTTTCTTATGAACTTTCTGGTCCTCAGATCCCTGAATAATTCTGCTTGCTGCACCTTCTATATCAACAAGCTTATCAAATATGTCGTCCACAACATATGACATAACATCGACCCCCCATGCCTTTATTTTACACTAGATATTGTGCTACGTCAATCAAATGTAGCCTTATTTCAGAGGCAAAACTCAACATATACATATATTTACCGTTTTAACAGTATCATATGTAACATATAAATTTTCTAGTAAGCAAAAAAGCGATGCCAAAGTAATAGCTCCCATCATTTCAAAACAATCCTGAACTATACCATAAGCATCGCCAATCCGCCCACTTTTTTAATCAACAACACATCAAGTGACAATCCTGCTCTTATTATTACCAATATAATCCGCCTTAAACCGTCGATATTTCAAGTACGGAATCATCATGCATGCAGCAAACCAAATCAGGCACACGACAGTGCCTTCATCCGTTTTTATTTTTCCTACTGAGTTAACTTGACACTATCAAGTTCATTTTGCATATGCGAAAACAACTCCGCATACCTTATATTCTTACAATTCAATTTATAATACGTTGCATGCAGAGACAGTGGAATATCCATTTCCTTATACTTAATCGGTTCTCCGTTATGCGAAATAATTTCGTTAACAATGTTTTTTGCATATTCACTATCCTCTGAATTAGTAAGGGCTACAAATTCATCTCCACCAATTCTAAAAACGATATCATCATCGCCTGATGCTTTTTCAAGCCTGTTTAACGCCGTCAGAATAGCGATATCGCCTGCCTCATGAGAAATATCATTAATCGGGCAAAGACTTTTTATATCTACTCCGACAAAATAACAATTCTTCCGTTCCTTCAACAAATCATAGAGTTCACTAATATCAACTTTCTTTTTTTTCGTCATGCTTTCATCCTCCATAAGTTCTGTTTCAAAGTTAAGTGCCGGAAACAACTCACACCGCACCGGGAAATTACGATACTCAGAGGGAGAAACATGCCACACATTTTTAAATGCCCTTGTAAATGCTTCATTACTACCATAACCATACTTAAAAGCTATGTCTAATAATGAAACATCTTTCAATGCCATTATGTCCTTTGCAGCTTTACTCATTCTTCTTCGAATAATATAATCCCGAATACTCATGTTAGTTGCATATCTGAAAAGCTTTTCAACCAAAGATTTTGAGCAATATAGTTCTTTGACCATATCAGTTGTCTTTATATCATTCGTAAGATTGTCCTCAATATATGCCAAAGCCTTGGTAATAAGTATTACGTTTTTCATTGCCTCAACCTTCTTTTATAATATTATGGATTAATTATATCATTTCGAATAAAAATCCGCTTGATATTTTGAGTAAAAAATGTCTGTCGTATAAACAAGATATTGCATAATTTTATTACTCGAAGCTAATAAACGTTCGTAGTATTCCATTGAAATTTCTTATAAAAAAAAGACATCCAATCGGATGTCTTTTTTTCTTCAGAGCGCGAGACGGGGATCGAACCCGCGACCCTCTCCTTGGCAAGGAGATGCTCCACCACTGAGCCACTCGCGCATTGTATCGGCGATAAATTGTTCTCACTTCATCGACCTTGATTATAGTACACCATTGAAATGAAATTGTCAACACTTTTTTTTGTTTTTTTTATTACTCTTTTTTTACGTATGTTTATCCCCAAAGGTGAATCCCCGATTATTTTACACAGACACATCCTTCTCATATGATGAATCATATCAATCCTTACAAAAGAGCCGTCTTTGGAGATAAATGTCCCCACGAAATGATAAATCAGGATTTTATTGGTCTATTGTTTTATCGTGTAATACAATGCATTCCGTTCTGAATAAAAACCGCGGCAAATTGCAGATGTTAATACTACAACTTGCCGCAGTCGAAGAGTCTCCCACAGGGAATTCTATTTTTTTATTTATACGGCACCCTAAACCGGGCGAATATATTTACTTTGAAAGAATATCAACTGTTTCTCTTGCTATTGCAAGTTCTTCATTGGTAGGAATTACACATACCTTTGTTTTAGAATCAGGAGTAGATATCATTATCTCCTCTGAACGTGTCATATTGTTCTTCTCATCAAGAGTTACCCCAAGATAACCAAGATGATCAACAATTAACCTACGAACAAGATGGTCATTCTCACCAAGCCCTGCCGTGAATACAACAGCATCAACACCATTCATCGCTGCAACGTACGCACCAATATATCTTACAACACTATAACAAACAACTCTGAGCGCCTGATATGCAAGTTTATTACCCGCATCAGCTGCAGCGTTAATGTCACGGAAATCACTTGAAACACCACCTGATAATCCGTACACACCTGACTCCTTATTAAGAATAGTCATAACCTCTTCAACGGATTTATTTTCTTTTTCAGAAATAAAATCTACAATAGCAGGGTCAATACTTCCGCTTCTGGTTCCCATAATAACACCTTCTAACGGAGTAAGTCCCATACTTGTATCTACTGATTTACCGTTAAGAACTGCGGATACACTTGCACCGCCACCAAGATGACATACAATCACCTTACTGTTATTCACATCAAGATTAAGGAATTCACAAGCTCTTTTTGATACATAACTATGACTGGTTCCGTGGAAACCATATCTCCTAATCTTATGTTTCTCATAATACTCTATAGGAAGTCCGTATAAATATGCTTCCGGTGGCATTGTCTGATGAAATGCTGTATCAAACACTCCCACGTTAGGCACTCCCGGCATGATTGCCTGACATGCTCTGATTCCTATTATGTTGGCCGGATTATGAAGTGGCGCAAGTTCATTACACTCTTCTATCGCTGCCAATACTTCTTCATTAATCTCAACGGATGAAGCAAACTTTTCTCCACCATGCACAACTCTGTGTCCTATTGCACCAATCTCATTAAGACTCTCAATAACTCCGGTCTTAGGATCTACAAGCGCATCAAGAACAAGTTTAACTCCTACTTCATGGTTAGGTATCTCAACATCAGTTGCTGTTTTCTCGCCACCTTCAGGCTTGTAAACAAATTTTCCGCCAATTCCAATTCTTTCACATATACCACTTGCCAAAGCTTCCTCTGTATCAGAATCAATAAGCTGATACTTTAAAGAAGAGCTTCCGCAGTTAATTACCAAAACCTTCATCCTAACATTCCTCCTGTCATATAATATTGTTACACTAAACGCATTCAATTAAACATAACATTTCACATTACAAATCCCGTTTCTTTTACCCATGTGTCTGTATGTTTTAAGTAATAACATCAATATATTTATTATATACACAAATACGAACCTGATACATCTTTACATTTTCACAATTAATCAGTCAACCTTAATCTCGTGAATCCAACCTTCAGGAGCTTCAATGCGTCCCATCTGAATTCCTGTAAGTGTATCATAAAGTTTCTTAGTAATCTCGCCCATCTGCTCCATGCCTGCTGAGAAGCATATCTCTTTTCCATGGTCTACAACCTTGCCAACCGGTGAAATAACTGCAGCAGTTCCACAAAGTCCACACTCAGCCATATCTTTAAGTTCATCTAAATAAACTTCTCTTTCTTCTACCTCAAGACCAAGATACTCTTTAGCAACATAAACAAGTGAACGTCTCGTAATTGAAGGAAGGATACTGTTTGACTTTGGTGTTACAACCTTTCCATCCTTAGTTACGAATAAGAAATTAGCTCCTCCTGTTTCCTCAACCTTAGTACGTGTCATAGGATCAAGATACATATTTTCATCATAACCCTCGTTATGAGCTGTAACAATCGCATGAAGACTCATAGCATAATTAAGACCTGCTTTAATATGTCCTGTTCCGTTAGGAGCTGCACGGTCAAAATCACTTACTCTAATTGTAATAGGTTTAGCTCCGCCCTTAAAATACGGGCCAACCGGTGTAGAGAATACTCTAAACTGATAATCCTCCGCAGGTTTAACACCAATTACCGGAGAAAT
>SVEK01000013.1 GCA_015057405.1 Lachnospiraceae bacterium | reverse complement strand
TTTCAATTTCCGGCATAGGTGGTAATGGATTTGGTTTAAAAGATTGATAAGTAGCCTCTCCTGTTAAATTGTCAACATATATTCCTGCTCGATTCATATATTTTCACCTCTTTTTGAAATAACTACATTCATTATATCTCTTTTATTTCAAAAAGTCATTATGTTTTTGAAATAAAACTGCTTATTTCTGCGTTTTATTTCAAAAAGTCTTTTTTACAAGCGTTATAACTGCTTTTCTTCTCAAATACTCCTTATAGCTCATTACATACAATTCATCATAACCATTTCTTATGATAGGAAACAGCATATCGATGTTTTCACATATTCTGACAATCTCTGCAGGATTTTTTAGTTTTTGAATGGTGATTGTTTTGTTGCTCCCAACATAACTCGTCCTTATTTTTCTTAATCTTTCTGTCCAAGCCACTTCGTAAAAGCTTCGCTTTTCCTCAGTGTTTGGCTATCGCCTCGCATCCCTCTACTTAATTGAGAAATGCAGCTCGAATCCGCTTCGCTACTTCTCGCTGTATGGCTTTCGCCATATATCAGCCATAAGAAAAAGTCGATATTGCGAGCAAGCTCCCATATCGACTTTCCTTATGGCTGCTACATTTCTCAATGCTCCAACATATTTTCAATAAAAATCCCATACCCCTTAGTTGGATCATTCACTAAAACATGTGTCACAGCACCCACAATTCGCCCATTTTGGATAATCGGACTGCCACTCATTCCCTGAACGATACCTCCCGTTGCCTCCAGCAATTCTTCGTCGGTAACTTTCAATACCATGTTTTTATTGTCACTATTATTTATATTTATTTTTTCAATTATTATCTCATAATATTCCGGTTCACCGGAAAGACAACTGTATATATATGCCGTGCCGGTCTTAACATCCTGCTTAAACCCTATTTTCATTATATCTGCACTACATACATCGGAAATTTCTGCTGTTATAACCCCATAAATACCTTTGCTGCAGTTTTCATGTATTTCACCAAGAATATTTGTATCCTCATAGCTGATATATCCGCACAAACCTCCCGGTTCTCCCGGAAGACCTTTTTCTATGCCCCAAATGTTTGATTTGTACAGTCGTCCGCCTCTGGAATCCAATAATTTCCCGGTATCAGCATCGCTGACACCATGACCCAGCGCTCCAAAAAAACCATCTTTAGTAACGTATGTTACGGTTCCTATTCCCTGAGTATCATCTCTTACCCATATACCTAGTTTATACTCTTCTTTTCCGGTTTGCACGGGTTTTATATTTATATCAAACATCTCATTTTCTCTTTTTATTGTGAGCTTTATATTTTCTTTTCCATATTTATTTACAAGAAATACCAGCTGCGATTTTGAGCTTACGTCTATATCATTCAAAGCCGTGATATAATCCCCTGCCTTTACAAGAGACAGCGCCGGCTCATGTTTTATTCCTTCCGCATCATATACTTCTCCTGCTCCGACAACCATAACACCTTCTGTCTGAAGATACATCCCTATAACCGAACCTCCGGGATAAACTTCCGTATCATCAATCACTTTCACATCGATGCTTTTCAAATAAATCAGGCCAAATAATTTGACATCGACCACATAACTCCCTACTTTATCTCCGGTAACCACTATATCTTTGCCAAATGATATAGGTATAGTCTCCTTTGAGTCAATCGACATCATCAAATCATCAGGTATGTTTTTATTTATTTCTTTACGCACAAAAAAACATAGAGATATACTTCCTGCCAAAAATATCATCAATAATATTCTTCTATAAAATGTACGATAACTCATATTTTTCTCCATTCCACAAAATAAAAAACAGAGACAAGCATCATCAATATCCTGTCTCTGTTATTATGTACATTTATTTTTGTTTTGCTCCGACTATGGTTAACTACCATAACTTACTATTTTTTAGATTTTGCAAAAGCTTTCATCTCTCTTGCATTTGCAAGTACATTCTCCGTAATCTCCATACCGCCAAGCATACGCGCAAGTTCCTTAACGGATTCATCTTCCGAAAGACCCGTTATCTCCGTTACGGTTTTTCCATTCTTAACATTTTTTTCGATAAGATAATGGTTATCAGCCATTGCGGCAATCTGCGGCAAATGTGTAATGCATATAATCTGATGTTCTTTACTTAACACCTGAAGTCTTTCTGAAACCTTCTGTGCAGTACGTCCGCTTATACCGGAATCTATTTCATCAAATATCATTGTTCCTATCCGGTCTTTATCCGCCATAATACTCTTAAGTCCAAGCATGATTCTTGAAAGTTCACCGCCTGATGCAATCTCAGCAAGCGGCTTAATAGACTCACCGGTATTTGTGGAAATCATAAACTCAACAACATCCATTCCTTTTGCCGTCATGTCCGAAGCATCTTCAAACTTTACCTCAAATCTTACTTCCATAAAATTTAGTTCAGTAAGCGCTTCGATAAGTCTTCCTGCAAAGACTTCTGCTTTCTCCTTACGTGCTTCTGTAAGTTTTGCTGCCGTCTTAAAGTATTCTTTTTTTATATTTTCTATGTCATTTATGAGTTTTTCCCGCTCCTCGCCAAAATTTTGAAGAACGCTTAATCTCTCTTCTGATTTTATGGCAAAGGTTTTTATTTTTTCAATAGTATTTCCGTATTTTGCTTTAAATCTGTTAATTAAGTCAAGCCGTTTTGAAACTTCCATTGTTTCTTCTTCATCAAAAGACAATTTATTAATATATGATGATAAATCCCTTTCCACATCCGAACATATTGCTTCAAGATCAAAAAGCTGGTTCTGTATCTGTACCAGATTACTGTCATAATCTACAATCTGTCCTATTTCTTTTACAGATTTCCCTATATTTCCAAGGGCGCCGTTACCACCTACAGTCTCGTGTATTTCACTTAAAACATTAGCAATTTTTAATGCATTTGACATGAATTTGAAGCGTTCTTCAAGAGCATCATCTTCGCCAACCGTAAGATTTGCATCTGTTATTTCTTCTATCTGAAACTCAAGCAGTGACATTTCTCTCAGACGTTCCTCTTCATCCATCTGAAAATCATCAAGTTTTTCGTTTAATTCTTTATAACTGTCATAGAGAAATTTTAAATCATTCTTAAGTATGGCAATATCTTCTCCACCATATTCATCAAGTATCTCAAGATGCTTGTTTCTGTGCAAAAGTGTCTCACTGTCATGCTGACCGTGAATATTAATCAAATACCCTGCGATATTTTTTAATTCTCCTACCGAAAATGTTTCGCCGTTGATTTTTATAATGCTGCGACCATTAACAATTTTTCTTGAAATAATAACATCATCGCCATCATCAAAGGAAACACCTGCCTCCTTCAAATATTTCTTTGTATCTTCATCATCAACAGAAAATACAAGTTCAGCAAGCCCGTATTCTGCACCGTCTCTTACCATTTCTTTCGGTGCCTTATGTCCGAGAGCAATATTAATAGAGCCGAGAATAATAGACTTTCCGGCTCCGGTTTCTCCTGACAAAATATTAAGTCCCTCATCAAAGCATACATCGACATCTTCAATTAATGCAAGATTCTTCACATGTACATTTAAAAGCATAAAACAAATCCCTTTCTACAATCCCCATAGATTGATTTTTCAATATAAATCACGAAAAATCCCTTATCATCATTATTCCAAAACAATTTTTCTGAGTTTTTCCATCACAACATATGTATCATCAATATTTCTTATTGCACACATAATAGTATCATCCCCTGCAATTGAACCTACTATTTCATGCCATTTAAGACCATCCAGCGCTGCGGCTACACCCATAGCCATACCGCCAACTGTTTTAATAACCAGGATATTCTGAGCCATAGCCATTGAAACAAAGCCTGTCTTAAGAACTTTCAGATATTTATCATTCATTGTGCTTTCATCTTTAACAACGGCAACATACTTCTGCGAAACACCACCATCCAGAGAAATCTTTGTCAATCCCAGTTCTCTTATATCTCGTGATACGGTTGCCTGTGTTACATCAAATCCGCAGGCAAGGAGTTTATCTGCAAGTTCTTCCTGCGTTGCTATTTCGTTTTTTGATACCAATTCAAGTATTTTATTCTGTCTAGCTGTTTTCATTGCCTTCCATCTTCCTCCTTAAAACCTGTAAAAAACTGATGCTGTTCATCTTGACAATTTTTACCTCTTTTGTTGCCTTTTTAATTATTATTCTGTCCTCATCGTACAAAGTTATCTCTTCATCTCCGTCAAAAGAAACTATTCTGGTGCCGCTGTAACGACGTTTACCCGGAACAATCTCGATATTTATTTCATCATCCTCACCGAAAATAATACTTCTTGCATTGAGAGTATGCGGACAAATCGGTGTAAGAACCATGAGACGCGCTGAAGGATTTACAATCGGTCCCCCTGCCGACATATTATATGCCGTTGAGCCTGTCGGCGTGGAAATAATGATTCCGTCAGCCCTGTACGCACTCAGATACTGTTCATTAACAGACACTCTGAAATCAATAATTCCAAGGCTTCCGCACCTGTTTAAAACAATATCGTTAAATGCAATTTCTTCAGAAATACATTTGTTATCTCTGTAAACATTTCCAACAAGCAACATTCTTGACTCTATGGAATAATCATCTCTGATAAGTCGTTCCAGTGTTTCATCCAGCTTTTCTTTATCGATTTCGGAAAGAAAACCAAGATTACCAAAATTAATACCGATAAGAGGAATCTCCAGATTCACTAAATCTCTGGCCGTCTGGAGCAATGTACCGTCACCGCCGAGAACTATTATTACCTCAGTATCTTTCGGAACAACCTGAGGATCTGTGTATCTGTATTCACTCTGTTCATCGTTTTCATTGTGTTTTACATAGAAATCGGCCCTGTCTGCACCATGTGATTTCAAAAAACTGATTATGTTTTCTGCCGCAAGTGTTGCATCAACATTTGCCTGATTGGCTACGATAAAAAAATTTTTCACACATTCGCCCTTCTTTCCATCTTATCAACAATTCTTTCAACAATTGTCTCTGTATCCAAATGAGATTCTTTTCGAATATCCTTAAGGGAACCGTGTTCGACATAAATATTCGGTACACCGATATTCAGTACATCTGATTCCTTGCAGTTATTCTCAACAAATCTTGTAACACCTTCTCCAAAACCGCCATTCAAAACATTATCTTCCAATGTAACGATAAGACTATGTCTGCGACTCATTTCACAGATAAGCTCTTCATCAAAAGGTTTAATAAATCTTGCATTTACAAGGGACACAAAATATCCTCTCTCTTTAAGGACATCTCTTACTTTGCATGCACTCTTAACCATGTTTCCCTCGGCGAACAACAGAATATCTTTTTCATCATATATAACTTCTGCTTTTCCGTATTTAATCGGTTCCCGGTATTCCTCAAGACCTGTCCAAGCAACGTCGCGCGGATATCTTATGGCAATCGGCCCGCTGCTGTACGATGCATAAGAAATCATATCCTCCAGTTCCCATTTGTTTTTAGGTGCACAAATACTCATATTTGGTATTGTACGAAGGTATGAAATGTCAAATATACCCTGATGAGTTTCTCCGTCTCCCCCTACAAGTCCCGCTCTATCTATGGCAAAAACAATAGGCAAATCCTGAATGCACACATCATGTAATATCTGGTCATATGCTCTTTGAAGGAACGACGAATAAATCGCCACAAAAGGTCTGTATCCGCTTACTGCCAGTCCTGCGGCAAATGTAACCGCATGTTGCTCTGCTATTCCTACATCAAAAAATCTTTCCGGAAATTCCTTACTAAAGCTTGTAAGACCTGTTCCGTCAGGCATAGCCGCCGAAACAGCTACAATATTATCATGCTTTCCGGCTGCCTCAACAATTGCATTTGAAAATACATCTGTATATGATTCTTTTGTTTTAGGGACTATACTTCTTCCCGTTTCCTTGTCAAACGGACCTGTACCGTGAAATCTTGACGGATGCTTTTCAGCAGGTTTGTATCCCTTACCTTTTTTCGTAATAACATGTATAAGTACAGCTTTGTCCAAAGATTTTGCTTCTCTGAAAACCTTTACCATTTGGGTAATATTATGTCCGTCTACAGGACCAAGGTATACGATTCCCATGTTTTCAAAAAGCATTCCCGGTACTACAAGCTGTTTAATACTGTCTTTTGTTTTTCTGATGTTTGAAACCAGTTTTTCTCCGACAACAGGAATACTGTTAAGGCTTTTAACCACCCCTGCTTTAATATCATTATATTTTTCATCTGTTCTAATGCCTGTAAGATATGATGATAATCCGCCTACGTTTTCTGATATAGACATGTGGTTATCATTAAGAACAATGATAAAATTACGGTTAATGTTTGAAGCATTGTTCAACGCCTCAAATGCCATGCCACCCGTGAGCGCACCATCTCCTATTACAGCCACAACAGTTCCGTCATTACCGGACAATCCATAACCGGTAACAATACCCAGTGCCGCCGAAACAGATGTCGAACTGTGACCGGTGTCAAACGCATCACACTCACTTTCTCTCCTCTTCGGAAACCCGCTTACTCCACCGTAAGCTCTCAGTTTATTAAACTCATCTTTTCTTCCCGTTAGAATTTTATGGGTGTATGATTGATGTCCCACATCCCAGACAATCTTATCGTTAGGCAAATCCAAAGAAAGATGCAGTGCCATTGTGAGTTCTACAACGCCGAGATTTGACGCAAGATGACCACCGCACATGCTGATTTTTTCGATAAGGAACTCCCTTATCTCTTCAGCAAGCTTATCATAATCTTCCTTACGAATTTTCTTTATATCATTTTCTTTATTAATAGTCTCTAAAAACATATCCGTCACACCACATTATTATTTTTTTCTGTTAACTAATATTTCAAACAAGTCACATAAAAACCGCTTATCACCCGGTAATGTCATCAAAAGCTCTGTCGCCTCATCCGTCAGACGTTTAACCTCTTTCTCTGCGGCATTTAATCCATAAAGTGTTACATATGTGGTCTTGTCATTTTTTGCATCACTGAAAACAGGTTTGCCAAGCACCTCTGTGGTACTTGTAATATCAAGAATATCATCCTGAATCTGGAATGCACGTCCAATCAAAACGGAAATCTTTTCTATAATCGCTGTTTCTTCTTCATCAGCTCCGCCGATGATTGCTCCTGCAACCATCGAAGCTTTAATCAATGCGCCTGTCTTTAATACATAGATAAATTCAAGTGTATCTTCATCCAGCGGTTTTCCTGTCAATGCAACATCCACAGCCTGTCCGCCCACCATACCGAATATTCCCGCACAGTCTGCTATGATTTTCATTGCTTTTGCAGCTTTTAATGTATCCTTGGCACATAAAACCGCGTCGGCACATATTTCATAGGCATAATTAAGCAATCCGTCTCCTGCAAGAATTCCTGCAGCATGACCGTATTTTTTATGTGTTGTAAGCTGCCCGCGTCTGAAATCATCATTGTCCATCGCCGGAAGATCATCATGCACCAATGAATACGTATGAATACACTCAATGGCTGCCATAAACGGCTCAGCATCTTTTACATCAGCACTAAAAAGTTTTGCCGTTTCCTGAATAAGCATCGGGCGCAGTCTTTTTCCTCCCACCTTTACGCTGTAATTCATAGCTTCAACCATTTCAGCCTGTTTATCCTGTGTTTCAGGAAGATATTGGTATATTATTTCTTCAATTTCTTTTATTTTTGCACTTAAATCCATCATTTTTCCCTTTTTTGTGTTGCGTTTTCGTCAAAAAAAGACTCATTCTGCAACTTCTGATTCATTTATTTGTATTAATTTCTTTTCGTACATATCAAGTTTTTCCTTGCATTCCTTGATTAATTTCAGCCCTTCATCATATTTTTCAAATGAACTTTCCAAAGAAATCCCCGGCGTATCCAATTCTGTAAGTATATTATTAAGCTTTTCAAAACTTTCTTCCAAGGAATCCTGTTTTTTAATGTTATTATCCATATTATAAACCTTTCTACAACAATGTAACCTTTTCCGTCTTAACTTCAAGCAGACTGTCTTTCATCCGTATATTAAGCATATCTCCCTCAGAAACCATTCTGCCTTCTGTAACAGTTTTTCCTTCCGTGTCAGAGATATATCCGTAACCGCTGCTTAATTTTTTAAGCGGTGATAAACCGTTTAACTTCTCACAATACACAGAAAATATCCTCTCTTTTTCAGAATATCTTTCCTTGATTTTCTGCAACAGCCTGTCCTGTATATAATCAAGCTCCTGATATTTATTGTCAATAAGCATTCTCGGACATTTATGCTCGAGTCTGAGATAATAATTATCATAGACTTTCTTTGCATATTCTATTTTTCCGGTGAGATTCCTTGAAATCCCGGCTCTTATGTTTTCAAGTTCCTGTAAAAAAAGATTTACATCAAACACGGCCAATTCTGCCGCTGCCGATGGTGTAGGTGCACGCAGGTCAGATACATAATCAGCTATTGTGGTATCGGTTTCATGTCCAACTGCGGATATAACCGGAGTATTGCACTCAAATATGGCTCTTGCCACAATCTCTTCATTAAATGCCCAAAGGTCTTCTATAGAACCACCGCCTCGTCCGACGATAAGCACATCAAGATTCATCGCATCCAGTGCCCTGATACCGTTAACAACAGATTCAGCCGCACCTTCTCCCTGAACTTTTGCAGAATACAGATACAGTTGAACAAAAGGATTTCTTCGTTCTGCAATATTGCAGATATCACGGATAGCTGCACCGGTAGAAGCTGTTACAATTCCGATTTTTTTAGCAAATCTGGGAATCGGCTTTTTATATTCAGCCTCGAACATGCCCATTTCTTTCAGTTCCCTTTTAAGTTCCTCAAACTTTTTGTAAAGGTCTCCTTCTCCGTCCATGGTTATCTCTTTTGCATATATCTGATATTTACCGTCACGTTCATATATATTGACACTTCCGCTGACAATAACCTTCATACCTTCAACAAGGTTAAACTTAAGTCCGCTTCTGTTACCTAAAAACATAACGCCGGACATAACAGCTCCGGCGTCTTTCAGCGTAAAATAAATATGACCGGATGAGTGATATTTGCAATTGGAAACTTCACCCTTTATCATAATATTATTTAATGCGTAATCCTCAGAAAACATTCTCTTTATATAAGCATTTACCTGAGTTACAGTATATACATTCTTCATTAACTATTTTACAAGCTTCGCCAGAACACCGTTAACAAATGACGGCGAATTGTCTCCTCCGTATATCTTTGCTATCTCAACAGCTTCATTTATTGCAACATTTTCAGGAACATCATCATCGAATTTGATTTCATAATAAGCGAGTCTTAAAATGGTAAGATCAACCTTTGCCATTCTGCTTATCTCCCAATCAACCGTCTTTTCGGATATTTCCTTATCAATAACATCAAGTTTTGAAATGATATCAAATACCCTGTCATGAATATATGCATTGTCACTTTCTTCAAGATTCTCAATCTGTTCGCAGAAAAGTTCGTACTGGTTCTCAAGCTCTGCTTCATCATGAAATTGTGTCAAAAAAAGCATCATAAATGTGTTAATTCTTAAATCTCGTCTCTTCAAAGTAAGTCCCTTCCGTGTAAATTACACCTAAAAGATATCTTAGGGAATGACCGAAAGTCATTCCCTACAAATCAAAATTATTTTTCTACAGTTACCCCGGCAATACTGATATGAACACCTGTAACTTCAAGTCCGGTCATGTTTTCAATAGAGTTTTTAACTTTATCCTGAACAAGTTTTGATATCTCAGGAATATTAAAACCATATTTAACATAAATAGCAAGATATGCTGTAACCGTACCATCAAAAACTTCTACCTTAACACCCTTTGAAAGATTCTTCATGGCAAGCTTTGAAATAATCTCCTTTGTGATATTACCTGCCATAGAAGCAACTCCGTCAACCTCCATAGTGGCAATACCGGCAATAACAGCCACCACATCATCAGCAATTCTTACTTCACCGATTTTTTCGTCTATATAATTATTTTTCATAATAGTACCTCCTGTATCTGCGAAATTTGTTTAAGATTTCCCTACATAAATATACATAAAACAACAAATTTATCAAGGACCACAATCTAAAAACTATTAAGTATATTATACCAAAAATGCATATAAATGCAACATCTTTAATTATAAATTATTCACTAAATGTTGTTATGGTAATCTTATCGGCAGACACTTCTGCTTTTCTTTTTACCACATCCTCAATCTGCGCTCTCTGAACATCTGTAAGCTCACCGGCACCCACGACGACATCCACACCACTGCTTGTAATCGTTACCACAGCATTGTCATATCCTTTTGCATCAAGTAATGTTTCCGCAGCATTTTCCTTCTCTGCATTCTCAGTAAGCGAAATCAGCTGTTGAATAACTTCCTGTTTTTCCTCATCTGTTACATTTTCATTGTTAATAATTGTCATAAGCAGTTCCTTATTGCCTGCCCTAACCTGCTCTCTTGAAAGTCTTGCCGTAATGGCAAAATTAAGTGTACTTGTTCCGTTTACAATTATTGCCTGCCCCGGTTCTGCAATGATATCCGAATCATTACTTACAATATCTTCACTCTCGTTACCTGATGTGGTTTCTTCTCCTGATGCAGTTTCCTCTCCTGATGGTTCATTCTGTCCCGCCTGTATATCTGCATCTGATATATCCGATATATCCACATCTTCATCATTAATTCCCGAATTATTGTATGTAGTTGTCGCATCCACCGTATCGGCCAATCGGTTTGCATTATTATCTACATAATTCAAGTAACCTGCAACCGCAATAAGAGCCGCCAAAATCGTAATTATTACCTGATTTTTTCTTAGAATAACTTTCATATTCAACCTCCATTACCTACTACTGCTATTTTATTGATTGATAAGTCAAATAATGCCTTTATTACATTAATTATTTTTTCCTTTACAACCGGATTTTCACCACCGTCCGCAATTACTGCCACCCCCAGGATCTCAGGAAGCACCTCCTTTGTTATATAAGGCGAATCATCCGAATCATATATTACCTTTTCTTCATTGTTTTCTTCATAGATCGTTCTAAATCCACCTGCTCCGTCTTCTTCATTTGTTTCATTATA
Source organism: Lachnospiraceae bacterium (assembly GCA_015057405.1). GTDB lineage: Bacteria > Bacillota > Clostridia > Lachnospirales > Lachnospiraceae > V9D3004. The sequence goes on along the minus strand of SVEK01000013.1, from coordinate 62,074 downwards.
TGAATACGGCGATTCGGTAAGTACAATCTTTTCGGAGGTACTCTTAAAATTAATCATAACCTTTACATTTCCGGCACCTTCGACATTTTTTATTATTTCACACACACGTTCTTCCATATATTTGGCATACTCTTTACATGTCATTTCATAATTTACGGCGGTAGTTGATGCCTCATTATTACTGTTATTCTTTTTACCCGAGAACATAGGGCTGATAATTAATATTACACCGGCAAGACCGAGCAATAACATTTTATCTGTTCCGATATTTTTATCTTTAAACCATTTTGTTATCGACGAAATATTCACTTTAACATGTTTATTATCCTTATTCATCTATTACTCCTTATATTGACAGAAATATATTCCGTGCCAATCTCATATTCCTCACTAATAAGCTTTTTTACCTCTGCCATATCATCCGAATCATATATTTCCCTATCATCAAACACATTAATTACTACTTTATCAACAATAACCTCACCCTTGCTTGCCGGCATTACTGTCAACTCCGCTGCAATTCGTTTTATATTATACTGTCCTTCATTTTCCTCAAACTCAACATCACATTTTTTACATTCATAACCTTTATCTGCGACTATTTCATCAATTTTTCCGGCAATGAGTATCTCATAAGATTCCATGGCCTTCCCGGACAGATATTCATCAGCTCCGTTAATATTTTTTTCAAGTTCTGATATCTCCCGTCCATACTCAATATCACTAAGAATTTTATCAAATTCAAACGTTCCGTAAAAAAAATCATTTATCGGCCTTACAATCAGGACAATAAGAATCGCACCCAAAAACAGCCTCATATATTTATTATATCGTTTCTTTGGAATAAGACTCATTACCGCCTGGGAAAATATAAGAAAAATCGCAATTTCTTTTACATATTCAAGCATTTATACTCCTTTAATATTTTATATTTGTTGCCATGCAGATAACAGCTATACTTACAGCAAATAATGCTACGGAATATAACATTATTCTGAAAAGTAATTTCGCGCCATCTATCACAGCGTCTATGCATCCTATTGTGTTTTTTTCAGATATCGGTTGCAGAATTGCACCGGTTATCTTGTACATAAATATATATATTATTAATTTTACTGCAGGAACCGCAAATATAATAATCATCCCGATAATCACGGTTGTGCCGATGGCATTCTTAATAAGCGCACCTGAACCTATAATCAGGTCGGCAATGCTTTCCGCACCTCCGCCTATTCCCGGAATCATCCTTATTACCTTTGTAATTGTCTTCCCTTCCACCGCATCCACAGACGGCAGAATCATGCTTTGAATGACATTTATGCCTATAACAACGCCTGTTATACCCTTAAGCCCCCAGACAATTGCCAGTTGGACAAGCTCTGCAAATTTTGAAAGATAATCTCGGGAATTGATACTGTTTACTATCATCACCACCACATAAATCAGCACTGCCGGAATCATAACATTAAGCAGAATCTTATTGACCACATAAAGCATAATTAGTGCAACCTCATAAAATCCCACCGCGCTTGTCCCTGCTCCCGTAAGACCTACAGACAAAAAATACGACGGAATCAATGCTCTGAAAAAATCACATATTCCCATTACCGCATCTCTTGCAACTGTCAATATAAGCGAAAATCCCGCAAGCATATACCCTGTCATAATCATATATGACATCATATTCCCGGTTTCCGACACAGATTCATTCCCAAAAGCCACAGCAAAATTGGTAAGTACAGCACTTCCGACGGCAATTAAGATAATAACAATAATGGCTTTTTTATTGCTGCTTATTTCATCGGTCAGATATCCTTTTAAACCGTACAATATTTTTTCTATACCTTCGTAGCTGTCCCCCGACTTGGCATTTTCAAATGTTTCACTTATATCAAAACCTGCATCCGAGTATTTATCCATAACATTCTGGGCATCTCCGAACTCGAACATCTCCGCCCGTATATTCTCTTTACGACTCAATAGGAATATCAACAGTAAAATAAAAAAACAAACCTTTCTCATAAACCAACACCTCTAACCCAGCATGTCCGTTATTGTTTCGATAAGCGCCGTAACAACAGGCATGCTTATAGCCAGTATCGATATCTTTCCGAATATTTCAACCTGCGAAGCCATGGCTCCATGTCCTGCATCCTTGCATAAATCAGATGCAATCTCTGCAACATACGAAATCCCTATTATTCTCACTATATACCCTATATATTTCTCATTAATATCTATGTAGCCATTCATGTTTTTAATAAGTTCTATTACTGATGTTATCTTGGAAATACCAAAAGAAAAAATCATTATTGAGCATACAAAAATTAATACAAATGCCAACTCAGGTCTTGTCTGCTTTATAAGCAACGAAATAACCGTACCTGTTATAGCTAAAATTGCAATATTTATAATATCCATACTCCACCTATGTAAATACAAACAAATTCTTTATTGTCTCAAACAAGTCATATATGTAGGGTACAACCCAATACAAGACCAATATAAGACCTGTTATACTTATAAGAAATGCATACTCATCTCTTCCACTTTGTTTTAATATCTGGTTAATTACAGAAACCAGAATTCCCACAGCCGCTATCCTAAACAAAATATTTATTTCCATTATCTGTTAAGGCATTGATGCCTTTGCTCCTTCCCACAAGTTCTTATCCAATCAGAAGGCAAACCATTATTCCTATTGCCACTCCCATATACTTGTACAACTTGCTGTTCATTTTTATCTGTTCCAGACTATCTTCCTTGTTGTTTTCAAATTGCTCGAGAAAAAGTTGTATATGTGACATCTGCATCTCTTTATCAAGGTAACCGAGATTACCTATAAATTCAGCAAAATGTGCCACATCTGTCTCTCTGAGATTTGTTTTATCGATATATACTATGCAATCATGCACCATATCAGACATGGATTTTACTGTATTATTCCGAATTTCATTTCCAAGAGAAATATAAAATTCAGAAATAGTTCTATCGCTTTTTGTTCCCACACTCACAAATGCTTCCGCAAGCATTGAGCCCTTATATCTGATTTCTCCGCGAAGCAACACAACTGATTTTTGAATCTTTCTAATATCGCACAGGCGTTCATTCAGACGGTTACTATATGCTAAACCCATCATTGTTGTCGAGCATACAACAAATATCATTCCAAGAATCTTTATCATACTTTATCCAATCCTTATCAAATCGGCATTATATATACCCTCAACAACGCCTTTCTTTTCACCCAGCACTATGTATACATCGAACAACCTGTCCTCGAATATATCTTTTACCACCGGCCGTCTCATTGCACCTTCTATCGACTCGCCATGGATAGTTGCAAACACATGACATCCGCAGTTTAATGCATATTTCAAAGATAAAACATCATTCTCCAGACCAAGTTCATCAATAACCAAAATATCCGGTGCAAGTGCTCTGATAACCATTATCATCCCTTCAGCTTTCGGACATCCATCAAGCACATCAGTATTCATTCCTACATCGTTCTGCGGCACACCATTATAAGACGCTGCAATTTCACTCCTTTCATCTATAACAGCCACATTGAGATTATGATTATTAATCTTTTTTCCTGAAGTAATCCTTACAAGATCTCTCAAGACAGTTGTCTTACCATATCCCGGCGGCGAAACAATAAGTGTATTGCATATTTTTCCGTCATCAATTACATATTTCAAAAGTTCATCTGCCACACCTGTAATTTCATTTGCAAATCGTATATTTAAAGAAGATATATTTTTTATGGTTTTTACTGTATTATTCTCAATTACAACTTGTCCTGCCATACCGATTCTATGTCCGCCCTCCATGGTAATATATCCGTTTCTCACAGCTTCTTCATATGCATATAACGAATGGCATGTTGCATATTCCAGTATTTCACATATAGTGTCCTCTTTAACAAAGCAGCATATCTCAAATTCTCTTTTATCAGTAATAACAAATACACGTCTCTTTACACGAATTCTTATTTCAAATATTTTTTCATCTTCAAACAGCTCCTCCATTATATTCTCCCTCATTGAATCCGGCAAAACATCAAGCGGTGTTTTCTTTGCAATATTACGCATATTTACCTCCTTTACATATCTCTGTTTTAACATAAAAAAGCATGTACACTACTTACAGAAAGTATATGTACATGCCATAAATATATTACAGTATTTAATTAATATAATTTAAAACTTCAAGTGGGCTTTCTGCCCCTTCAAACTCCTGTCTGAAATTTTGGGTCCACTCCTTCAAATACCAGCAGGCCTGGACACTTTTCATTCCTATTTTTTTCGCCGTATATAGCTCATTGCAACCTCCATCCCCCACATAGATACACTCATCGGCGTTAAATCCCAACCTTTCAAGACATATATTATATATCTTTTCATCCGGTTTATGACATCCCACCTCGCTCGAAAGGACCGCTACATCAGTCAAAGAATAAAGGATACTCTCCTTAATTACCTCTGCTTCCTCCAAATAACAGTTACTTATTATTGCAACCTTTAGTTCTCTGTTCTTTAGTTCGTTAAATAACGGTATGATTTCATCGTGCAAATGATAAAACTGCTCTGCTTTTGATGCTTTTCTGCTTTGATATATTTTTTCGACTGTATCCGGATTATAACAGTCAAAACCCTTCATTATATCAGTCACAACTCTTTTAATATCAGTAATCCCGTCCGTTCTGGCATCCTCTGTGCTATACCACAGTTTTCTGAATGCGCCTTCCTCAATGCCTGCATCTTCTGCAATATGAGCCGTAAAATACGGCTTGCTTCTATATTGAGTTATCAATGTCTCATACATATCAAAAATAACTGCCTTAATCATAAGAACTCCATTCTTAAGAATCAAAAATAACCATTTTAAAATCAACATCGCCATGTAATTATTTACATTGACGTCTTCCGAAAAGCACACCACTACTATATCATATTATTCAACTTTTTCATACACTAATTGACATTGACAGGTTTCTGCGATAAAATATCACTAAGAATTTTATCTCTGAAGGAGGATATACAAATGAAAGCTTTATTACCACTTTTTCCTTTTAGTAACATCAAAAGAGGAAGTATCGTAGGACTCATCGTTGCAATCGTTATTTATGTTGTAATTGCAGCTGTTTTGGGTGTTGTTCTTTCACTCGTTGCAGGTATGCCTATCATCAACTGGGTTGCAGGAATCATCAGCACACTTATTTGGATTTATGAAGTAGTTGGTATTGTTCTTGCTATCTTAAAATTTATCAAATAATACATTTAATAATTACATATTTAAATGCGACGAAGCGGGATATTTATCCCGCTTCCTTTATTTTTTCACTTATTTAATACTTTTTATTTGTATCAATTGCTATATGTAACTGACTGAAAAGTTTCTGATATCTGAGAGTATTTCCTTCAAATTTTGTTACAGCCACATGCATATTTAAAGGAATATCCTGTCCATCAAATGCAAAAGTCTGTCCATTCATGTTTCTTAAGGCTTCTGCAATACCTTCTGCATATGTAATATCTGTATTATCGGTAATCATAGCAAATTCATCACCGCCGATTCTGAATACGATATCCTCATTACCTGCAACCGCATTCATTCTTTCAAGTGCTGTAATAATAGCCAAGTCTCCCGCCTTCATCGAAATCTCATTTATCGGTTCCATATGTTTAATATCACAACATACAAAATAGCAATCTTTTCTTTGTAAAAACAAGTCATACAACTCTGTAATATCTACCGGTCGTCTTTCCATAACGTAAGCATCTCCTTCTACCATCGGGATTGTAAATCCCGGATATAATGCTGTGAATCTGTCGCGTGTGCGAAATTCCACAGGTGTACAGTTCCAAATCTGTCTGAATGCACGTGTAAAAGCTTCGTTACTTCCATATCCATACATTACTGCCACATCCAGCAAGTTCATATCAGGATTATTTTTTATGGTTTTTGCGGCAAGCGTCATACGGCGATTAATAATGTAATTATGAATAGAAGTTTTATAGGTGCATTGAAACAATTTTTCCAAAGATGATTTTGAACAATAACATGCCTTCGCAATTTCTTCATTTTTAACATCATTAGAAATATTCTCTTCAATATAACTTAATGCTGTCGCTAAAATAATCAATGACTTCATATCGTTCTCCTCATCTTTTATAATAACTTACGGTACCGTACCATTATAATATCATAGAAATAATTATAGTGCTTGATAAATTGAGTAAAAAAATATTATTACTGCTTTATCTTTTACAGTTCATCCGGGGCGAAATATCGTACCCATCTTTTCTACTTTATCAAACCAAGAATTTCATTCTTTGGTTTGGCACCAACCGAACGGTTTACTGCTACACCACCTTTGAACACAATAAGAGTAGGAATGCTCATGACCTTATACTCCATCGCAAGTTCCTGTTCTTCATCAACATTTATCTTACAAACCTTAATATCCGTGTTCTCTTCTGCTATTTTCTCTACTATTGGTGCAAGCATTTTACAAGGTCCGCACCAGCTTGCCCAAAAATCTACCAAAACCGGTTTATCACTATTTATTACTTCTTTCTTAAAATTTTCCTTATTTATCTCTATAGCCGACATAACATATACCTCCTTTTCATATCTGTAGTATCTGCAATTAAATCTGTATTATTCAAACCACAAATGTCTTCCTGTCAATAATTATTTGACACTTTAATTATATGTATTATTTACAGTAATCTATACATCTTATAAATGAAAGGAAGGTATAAAAATGGATAATAAAAATCAAACAAACAAATCCAAGAATGTCTATGATGACGGAAATATTCCAAAAACCGATTTACCTGAAACTTCGGATAAAGTTGAACCTACCGACCCTCTTCCGGAATCTACCCGACCAAGAAAAGACGGCCCGGGTGGAAATTAATGTTTTATCCCATGTAATCAGTTATCTACAAAAGGACTAAATATTTTTACAACTTTTTTCAGATTATGCTATAATTTTTGTAACCAAATATTATTTAAATCTGTCTTTTAAGGTGAAAGGCCTTAAAAGAACAGGAGGTAGCATAGTGGAAGATCATGAAATTGTTGATTTGTTTTGGAATCGTTCTGAAACAGCAATACTTGAGACAAAAGAAAAATACAGCGGATATTGTCATTACATCAGCTATAATATTCTTCGCTCCGATGAAGATGTGGAGGAATGTATAAATGACGCATATCTGAATACCTGGAATTCGATTCCTCCAAACAGACCGGAATCACTAAGGACATATCTTGGGAAAATAGTGCGAAATATCTCAATTAACCTATATAACAAAAAGAATGCTCAGAAACGTCCAAAAAAAACCGGGCGAATTATTGATGAATTCTATGAATGTCTGCCGGCAAACGAGACTGCTCTTGATGATGAGCTGGCTCTCAAGGAACTTATCAACAATTTCCTTGCTTCTCTCAAACAAAACACTCGTATTATATTTATTCACAGATACTGGTATATGTGTTCAGTACGAGAGATTGCAAGTCGACTTAACATTAGCGAAAGCAATGTTAAAATAACCCTGCTGCGTACCAGAAACAGCTTAAAAAAATATTTGGAAAAGGAAGGGATTAGTATATGAACAAACAGAAATGGTTTGAATCCGTAAACCTGATAGATGATAAGTATATTGATGAGGCGTATTCCACACATAACAAAAAACGTCCGGTTAATATATTCCGCATATCCTTGATTGCCGCATGTGCGTGTATACTGCTTACGCTGGGCAATATATGGTTATTTGCCCCTTTTTATCGTATGCCTGATGTTTCAAAGTATTCAGACAGCGAATATTACAGCATTATAAAAAAATTGAATACATATACATACTCAAAACCAAAATATAATAATAATTTTGAAAAAATACTCTATAGCCTGTCAAGTCCCAAGGAAAGCAAAAAGAAATACAGCTTCGGAGGTATTATGAACGATTTCTTTAATGGCAGTGTTGAAGGTGAGTCGCCCGACTTTCCATCCAATATCAAGGATGTTACATACGAAGAAACCACAGATAATCAGGTTGACGGTGTTATTGAAGCCGATTTGATAAAACGAACCAGCAAAAATATTTTTTACCTTGATGAAAACATTCTGAGAGTATACTCCATAGCCGGTGAAAACTCGGTGCAAATATCAACGTACGAAATAGACACCGACAATAACGAAAGTTCATCATATTACATATATTATGACGAAACCGAAATGTACCTGACCGAGGACTGCAAAACATTAGTTTTGATTCTTCCATACTATCAAGAAGGAGAAAAACGGCTTGTAGATATCATCACACTTGACATTTCAAATCCTTCGTCAGTGTCAAAAAAAGATGTTACGACCATGTACGGCTCATATATTTCATCCCGTCTCAAGGATGGAAAGCTTCTTGTTCTGACAAATTATCATGTATACAAGTCAGACATTTCATATGATGATGAAACAACTTTCATCCCACAGATTATTACAAATGGAGTTTCATCAGGCATTCCGGCCGACGATATAATGTCTCCTGACAAAATAACATCTTCTGCCTATACTGTCATATCGCTTTTAGACCTCGACAACCCGGCAGTAAACAGTTATTATGCATTCCTTTCATATTCAAAAGAGATATATATATCTTCCGATACAATATATGCAACCAGAGAATACAGGTCTGATAATTACTTAAGTACAACTGAGATTTCCACATTATCTTATGCTGATGGCATTCTTGATCCGAAGGGTTCCGTAAGCGTTAACGGATATATCAACAATCAGTACAGCTTCGATGAATACAATGATATCCTTCGTGTTGTTACAACTGTTGAAACAAAAAACGGTTCTACCAGCGCAAGTCTGTTCTGCATTGATACCGCAACCCTGCAAATCGTTGCCTCTGTCAATGAATTTGCACCAGAAGGCGATACCGTGAAATCCGTAAGATTTGATAAAGACAACGCTTATGTGTGTACTGCTGTAGTTGTAACATTTAAAGACCCGGTATACTTCTTTGATTTGTCGGATTTGAATAACATAACATATAAGGATACAGGCGTTATTGAGGGCTACTCCTCATCACTTGTGAATTTTGGAAACGGTCATCTTCTCGGCATTGGTTTAGGCTCCAATTCTACCATTGTAAAAATAGAAATGTACAAAGAGGGCGAAAACTCTGTTGATTCAGTCTGCTCATATGAAAAATATGCCTTTATCAGTTCAGAATACAAAGCATATTATATTGACCGCGAAAACCAACTTCTAGGTTTGGGCTTGTATGATATAAAAACTGATTCAACGTCATATATTGTACTTTTATTTGACGGTTACGAATTCAAGGAAATTCTCAATGTTCCTCTCAACGGCGATACCTGCTACATGCGCGGTTTATATATAGATGACTACTTCTATATGTTCGGACAAGATGATTTTAAAGTACAAAAATTATTTAACTAAACCGGCAAAGGAACAACTAAATAATTCGGTTATATACCATTAACCGTAAATACCAAACAAAAGGACCGTTTGTAATGGCGACACCTTAAATTCAGGCAGCCATCGCAAACGGTCCGCTTTTATCTTTTCTGCATCATTTCCATAAATATGGTGTCCCTCTCCCTAGATGATTCCAATTCTAACGCCTTATTAGCCGCAATCATATCTTCCATGGTCACCCATTCCAGTTCAAGCCCCTTTTCAAGTTCATTCTGACTTCTATGTATGCTCCCTTTTTCAGGCTTTATGGCACAGCTGTAATAAAAACTATGGCAGATGTACTTCTTTGTTGCATCAAAGACGTCCTGTCGAATCTCTGTTATCTCTCCTATTTCCTTAATGCTGTCCTCATCAACAAGTAAGCCTGTCTCCTCCTCAACTTCTCTGATTAAAGCATGAACCGGCGTCTCTCCCGGCTCCAACCTGCCACCCGGAAGTTTGTACTCACCACTTTTCGCTCTCTGCATGGCATACAGACCGTCTACGCAGATTAATGCTCTGGAATGAGTGAACTCCAACACCTCCATATCATCTGTATAATTCATTTCATCCAATACTTTTAATAATTTCAACTCTTTAACCTCCTCTATTTATGGTATGGTTCTCCGCGACATACACATATGAGGTTTCTCCGTAAAACTCTCATATTTTATATAATCTAATTTTTATATGTATATAATTACAAATTTTAATACTTGAACAGCGACTCGAACTTGTGTTCTGTGTGGTTTTATGATATAATATTCTTGTATAATTCAATAGAAAGTGGATGCATTTTCTGGCATTTGATGCCCTCTAGTACATAAGGAGGGTGATGCCCATGAACACAATGGAAGTCTTAACTTTATTGTTAGTTATTTTTGCGGCACTGTCGTTTATTAACGAAATCAATAAAAAGAAATAAGCATCCTAAACCCTGGAAAAGTTTGATGCTTATTTCATAAAGTATTAATCTTAATGAGGGCAATCGGATGTCGCATCCGATAACCTTTCTACTTGAATTATACACTAGACCGTTTGTGAATGCAAGCGGTCTTTTTAATTTTTCTAAACATTATTTTTTTCATCTTCCACTACCAAGCAGGTCATCGTATATCGTGCATCATCTTTATTTGGAATCTGTAACTTATACTTTCCATCACCTTCTGTCGCTTTCTTTATAATATGTGCAAATAAGTCAAACCCACCAAGCATCGCATATTTATGATAGTTCCTTACATTCTTATTGAGAAACTTCGGAATGAATTTTTCCATCATTTCACTATAACCATCAAGATATTCCTTTAAAAAATCTTTTCCAAGCGATGCTTTTATTTCTGCAACAATATCATTCAACGCGTTCCATTGTTCACCCGTAAATACAGGTATATTAAATACAAGCTTACCTTTATCTGACGATATATATCCTTGCTTAATAAATTCAGATACATACAGTTTTTCAAACTCATTCATTTCGCAGCCATCATCTAATTTCATAACTGCTTTTGCTGCCTGTAACAGTTTAATTATATTCGGTGTAGAATTATCACGGAATTTTTCTCCGTCAACTCCATGCAGAAAATAAGTATCCGCCTGATACATAGCTCCAACGCCTTCTTTTGTGTTTAATTTATACCCTATACAGGTTCTGAAATCAGCAAACTTTCTTAAATTCTCATCATCCACATTGCCTTCATTTTTTTTATCAGCAATTATCCAATATTCAGAGCCATCCTTTCTAAATGGTCTCTCAAGTTTACAATCATTCCACTTATTTTGCATTTGTTCATATGATTTTTCCTGCGCAACCTTTAACAAAACATACCACAAAAAGAATTCTTCATTAATTGTACCATTACCATAAAAATCAATTTCAAAAAAATCTTTTTTTCTTGCCATAACAGCATCATACAATTTTTCGGCAAGAGGTGCCGCATAAGAATATGCATATCTTACTTTTGCAAGTTCAACCTCAAAGTTGCTAATAAAAAAATTGGTCTGATACTTTTTACCATGCTGTCTTAAATAGTCCATATACACCATATTTTCTATATGTTTTTCAAGATACGCCGCAGCCACATTTAACTTTTCAGAGATTTCAGTTATAGTTATTGGTTCGCCATAACAAGCCAATGCAATATTTTGCATAAGCAAATCACTTTCGAGTATTTTAAGAAGTCCCGGTTCCGCTGCGCATCCATCCATTCCAACACGTAATGCAATAGGTCTAAAATCCAAATTTTCACTCATATCAATTCTCTCCTTTAATGTATCACGGATATTGGAAAGATACCACCTGACAGTTCCTTCGCTTATTCCAAGAATCATACCTATTTCTGCAGTAGTCTTATTCTCATAATAATGCATAATCACAATTTCTCTGTGAATCTTTGACAAATATGAAATCTGCTTGTGAAGTTCGGCATAAATAAACTTATCCATAACTTCATCCTCGGTATCAGTATTGGCTACAATTTGCTGTATTTCTTCGATATCAACATTATCCCAATACTTTTTATTTTTACGCAGATATTTAGACCATGTATAGCAACAGACCGTATAAATAAAGCTACTAATATGATTTATATCCTTATTTTTTGTTGCACACTCAAGTAGCTGTAACATTATCTCTGAAGATAAATCCTCCGCTTCATAATGATTCCCAGTCTTTTCATAAGCAAAACCATATATTTTCTTAGTATAATTACAAAGAATATCCTCTGTCAGTTTCATAATATTCTCCATCCGTTTTAGTAAGCGATCATGCATGTTTTTTACGCTTCTATATATTTAGTACCATTATTTGCACTTATGTTGGGTGAATTTTAATTTTTTTAATTTCTTAATTTTTTACGATATGCTACGCCACCCATAACACTGCTAAAAAACCTCCTTTATTTGTGGTATGGTTCTCCGTAACATACACATATGAGGTTTCTCCGTAAAACTCTCATATTTTATATAATCTAATTTTTATATGTATATAATTACAAATTTTAATACTTGAACAGCGACTCGAACTTGTGTTCTGTGCCATTCTATGATATAATATTCTTGTATAATTCAATAGAAAGCGGATGCAATTTCCGATGTTTGATGCCCTCTAGTACATAAGGAGGGTGATGCCCATGAATACAATGGAAGTCTTAACTTTATTGTTAGTTATTTTTGCGGCACTGTCGTTTATTAACGAAATCAATAAAAAGAAATAGCATCCCTGTACCGTCCAAAGTCTAGGATGCTATTCTTTATAGTTTCATTTACTGAGGGCAATCGGATGTCGCATCCGATAACCTTTCTACTTGAATTATACACTAGACCGTTTGTGAATGCAAGCGGTCTTTTTAATTAACAGTCCTTTTTTGCTATAACCATATAATATTTTATGATAAACCATTGTAAAACTTATAATTCCAGCAAATTAGGAACATTAACTATGTTTACTTCACTTCTGTTTCAAAATCTATAGAATTTGAATATTTTCCTATTTTATTCATAAAAAAATCCTCTACTTGTGGTATGGTTCTCCGTAACATACCCATAGGAGGATATATTACAGAAAATCTATACTTATAAATAATTAAAGCTTATAAGATTTCTCTTATAAACTTTAATTTACTTAATATTTATTCATAGCCCTTAACAATAATGCCGTCATAAGTTCATACTTTAAATTGAATGTCTGCATACTTGCTTCAAGCATTTCTTCATTTGAAATCAACGCGAAATCTAAATGGTATCTATTTCTTAATGCTAATACCTCAATAAACATTCTCTGACTTCTGCCATTACCTTCCCTAAAAGGATGAATCGCATTAATTTCACCAATATAGTACGCAAGTCTTTCTGCTAATTTTTCTTTATCTAAACCATATAAATAATTTTCATCAGCCAATTTACCCATTATTTGAGACATCTGCTCTTCTATTAACTCACATCTGCAAAACTGATTCCCCTTAGAAATATTTACACTTCTAACACTACCTGCCCATTCATAAATATCCCCAAACAGAAACCTATGAATTTGCTTTAAGTATCCAAAATCAAGAGTACCATCCATTGGTTCAATCATCAATTATGCCGTTCTAAGTGATGTAATTTCACGTTCCGCTGATTTTAATTCATCTGCATCAGTTATATTCAGTTTATTCTTCAATACATATGTCCCTGGATAACAATAATAACTATCCTGTTCATATTCATAATAATAAACATCTTTCATTAGCCCACCTGCTTATGTGTGTACTTTTTTAACAACATCTCAATAGCTGTTTCAAAAGAAACATTTCCTTCAAGACACTCACGAATTCTATCTTTATCTTCGTTAAATAGTGGCATATCTTCCATTGTCATTGTAGCATTAACATTTTCTATTATTCGTTCTGTATTGCTCATTTTTGTCACCTACAATTTCTTTAATTAGTACTATTTATATTATACTCAAATATCTGTACCAATTCAATAGTTCAAGCATTTTATTTAACATCATTCTCTTCTCAACCAAATATTGGTATTTCTCACTTAGTATATGATACGCCACCCATTACATACCAATCTGCGAAAAAACCCACTCTACTTGTGGTATGGTTCATTATTTAATATTCTGTAACTTCTGTAAATCTGCTCCAGCAAAACCACCCTCATCAGCTGATGAGGAAATGTCATTCTGGAGAAGCTCAGCTTGTAATCTGCTCTGTCTTTTATCTCCTTTGAAAGCCCCAATGAACCACCTATAATAAATGTAATATGCCCTTTTCCCGATACTCCTATCTTATTTATCTTTTCTGCCAGCTCTACCGAATCAAGCTGCTTTCCTTCTATCTCGAGTGTTATGACATAAGAATCATCTTTAATATTTTTAAGGATTTTTTCTCCTTCTTTTACACGTATATTTTCTTCCTCTGTTTCAGATGCTCCGTCAGGTGTCTTTTCATCCGGCACCTCTACTATATCAAGCTTTACATATCTCGAAAGGCGCTTCGAATATTCATCTATCGCCATTGTAAAATATTTTTCTTTTATCTTTCCTACTGTAAGTATAGTAATTTTCATAACTGTATGTTCCTTATCTCTATTGCTGTATTATACAAATTAGAATATTCTTCCATTTCCTTAACATAATATCATAATTATCACAAAAATGACACTTTAATGTAGTATATTTCTTGTGATAATGGACTTTTTGTAATATAATACAAGATATGATATCGCATTACATGCGGAATGGAGGTTTTTATGGCTTGGTGTCCTATATGTAAAAAGGATTTTGAAGATGAAATTACTGTTTGCGACAGCTGTAACATAGAGCTTTTGCAAGGCAGTAAAGACGATTATAGTGAGGTTTTAGCTGATACCGATGAGCGTATTGTCCTCACTGCGTTCAATGAACTGATTGAAGATGAATATGATGTTCAATACTACATTGACTCAGAGAATACATATCATCTATTAATTAATAACAATCAATATAATGAAGTTGCTTCTCTTCTTGCAGAGAAATACGGCGATGAACTTATGTCTGCCGACGAAGATGAACTCTCCCCTATGACAGCGCCTTCTGAAAAAGCATCCATACAGCAAATCAAACCATATGTAAAACCTATGGATAAGCTTGCGGATCTTACTTCTTCTGCAACAAGTCTTTTAGCTGTTGGTTTTTTAGGTGTTATCTTCCTCATATGCGAGTACCTTAACGTGTTTGATCTTCACCTTTCAGACTCCGTACACATCATCTTCTATATTGTTATGGGTGTACTTTTCACTGTATTTATCGTATCAGGCTTCATGAGTCTCAGTTCTGCCAACAAGCTTCGACCTGTAGCTCTTGAAAACGATAAGCTTATTCATGATGTTATTGACTATATAATGACTAGGTACAACAGAGATTTTGCAGAAGAATCTATTAACAAACTTATCGAAGATAACAATATCGAAACAGATGATTTATTCTTCTACTATCAGAGATTTGTTCTTATAAAGCACATGATTACCGAAAAATTCGATATTGATGATCCAAGTTTCCTTGAATATCTTACCGACGAGTGTTACTCAAAAATCTATGAAACCGATGAAGACCTGGAAGAAGCCGAACTTGAAGTTGCTGATTTTGAAGAGGCCGAACAGAAATCAACAGACTCCGAAGACGAATCTGCCGAATAATCATTTGCATTTATAAATTGCATTTTTAACAACAAGGACCGATTTTGAAATACATTTCAAAACCGGTCCAAATTTATTATTTTCTTTTATTACAATTCTATTATCCTACTACGCTGTCTTCACCATTTCCGGCAGCCGGGTCAACGATTTTATATTCACCATCTACTTCGTCAACCTTTACACCTTCACCTTTATGATAATCAAAGCCATAAAGCATTTCCCCGAATACTTCTGAATTCTCATCATAAATAGTTACGGTAAAAATATAGTAACCTGCATTTCCGATATAATTCTTCGTTTCCTTATAAGTCAGCTTGACCTCATATCCGTCTTCTGTAAGTTTTGTATCTTCTAAGATTACGCCATCCTCAATCAACGTTTTTTCCAACAATTCTTTTGCCTCGGCAGGTGAATAATTTTCCTTTGGCTTAAATGTATATGATTCCTCAGCTACTTCGCTCTGCATTCCATATTTATCAACAACAATCGCTCTGATAATATGAACACCAACCAACATGTCTATCGGTTCTACATAAACATTCGATTCTGTAGATATACTTACATCATCAATGGTATAATATACTACTGCACCCTCCGGAACCGTAATCGTAATCTTCGAATATTCGGTAAACTCGCCTGTGGTCGGTGTAATCACCGGTGCATTCGGAATTGATAACGATATAACATATCTGAACTCTCCGACTTTACTCAACACTCCAAGCTCATTTACAGCATATGCACGAACCACATATGAGCCCTCTTTATCAAATGCAATCGGCTCCGAATATACTGCCTCTTCTGTTGATGACTGCGCAGAGCCAATATCATCCGAAATATTAAACACTTCATAGATTCTGTAATAAATCTTACAACCTTCTTCTGCTGTTAATTCCACACTAAAATACTCTGCAAAAGTTCCGTCAGCAACACTGCTTTTTGGAACATCTACCGTATATTCAGACAATGCTGCAAACACATCTTCATTCTCAATAGAATTTACAAATGCAGATAATTTCTCATACTGCTTTTTCTCAAGATAATACTGTGCAACCCTTTTAAAATATGAGGATTCGCTAGGACAAAGCTTTGTGATTTCTAAAAGATTTGCAATTTTCTTTTCTTCCGAACCACTTACTTTTTCATATATCTGGTCAAGATACAATCTGGCTTTAACCTTTTCATTAACATTAGTTGCCTTATCAATAGCTATTTCAGTCTGCTTGATGGCATTTTCATAATCGCCATCAAGCATATATTCTACAGCTTTATTGTAACTTGAATCAAATGTTGCCTTATTATATTCATTTCTTTCAGAAAACTTTGAGATTGCAAACATCGAAGCTCCTATTACTGCAAGAAGCACCACCAAAGTAATTACCGACATTATGATAATTCTTTGTTTTTTCTTATTGCGACGTGATACAATCATTCGTCTTTCAATAGGACTTGCTGACTCTGTAACCTTGTCTGAATTAACGATTCTGTTACCGGAAATAACAACACGTTCTTCTTTTTTATTCGTTTCCAAGGTCTTAAGTTCTTTCTCAAGATTAGAATCTATCTTCTTTGTTTCCATATTGGAAACATCGGTATATTCATTATAAGTTTCATCTGCGATTTCTTCTTCAAGTAATACACCGATATTATTTGCAAGTTCAGCCTCTATTAAATTAAAATCCGGAACAACCTGTATCGGATTCCCGCATTTAAGACAAAATGCCTGGTTATCTCTACACTCTTCTCCACATTTACTACATTTCATACAATATCTCCATTCCGAAGCGTAACGAAGGAATCGCACAATATAATCCATATAGGCGATTTTTGTAATATCACGCTATTTATGACGCTTCAATACTTAATAACTATACCATAATTAAATAACACTTGCAAATCCATTATTGTTAATTTTTCTTTACAAAACAAATACAAAAAACCTTATATTTGTGGCAAAAAAGGAAGTATCCGAAACAACTTCGGATACTTCCTGTAATATATTGGTTATTTTTTTATCCTAACAACATTTACTTTTACATACAGAATTTTTCCATGAACTCTGGCTGTAATAATTGTGCTGCCTACGCTACGACCGATAACCTTACCTGTTGCATCGATTGTTGCTATACGATTATTGCCTGTATACCATGCTATATTCTGAGTTGCACCAAATACATCAAGGATAAATGAATCATACTGCTCTATAGTAATCTCTGTTGCATTCATTGCAAGAACTATAATCTGGCACATCGATTCAACACCGGAATCACTTATACAGATTATGTTGCAGTTACCCTGACCTTTTGCAAAGATATTTCCCTGCTCATCAACAGTTGCGACAGAAATATCATCTGATACCCATCTGTACTCATCTGTCGTATTTGCCGGAGACATTCTTGCTGTAACTGATCTTGACTGACCGGGAAGCAATACTATCTGTGTGGCATTGATTGTAACTTTTGTTGCCGGTATCGCTTTTTTAACTGTTACCTTGCAAATACCTACTACTTCGTTACCATCATCGCTGGTTGCATATGCATAACATACACCGGCCTTAACGCCATACACGGTACCGTTAAAATCCACGGTCGCTATCGACGGATCTGATGATGACCATGTAATACCTTTTATAGTTGCATCATCAGGCGTAACGGTCGCTGTAACCGTTACTTCTTTACCTTCAAGAACTGTTACCGTGGCCGGTGTAACTGTTATCTCAGATACCGGCTTGATAACTCTGATTTTAACTGTATCAAAAAGTCCGCTTCCGTCTGCCGCAGCAGCTGTAACTATCGCTTCGCCGTAATTGATACCTGTTATCTTACCCTTTTCGTCAACAGTAAGAATATTGGTATCGCTGCTTGACCAGTTAACACCCTTATTCGATGCGGAATCCGGTGTCATTGTAACCGTAAGATATCTGGCTGCGTCCTTATTAAGATACTGACTGGTAGGATCAATCTTAATTGATGTAATAAACTCATTTACCGTAACCTTGCAGCTTGCAATAAGTCCTCTCTCCACTGTGGTTACGATAATAATACAACTACCGCCTTTAAGGCCTGTAACAACACCATTTTCGTCAACAACAGCTATCGACTCATCACTACATTTATATGTAACTGACTTATTGTCAGCATCAACCGGTGATATAGTCGGAATGATGATAAATTGTTCACCTTTCATGAGTTCTTTTTCCGTAAAGTTAAGTTCAATACCTGTTACAGGTTCCGTAACCACAAGAAGACATTTTGCAATAACACCTGTATCTTCGCTTGTTGCTATAATTGAACATTCACCCGGAGCAACTGTTGTAACCATACCTGTCTGATCAACTGTCGCAATACTTGTATCCGAAGAACTCCAGATAATTGTTTTATTTACTGCATTATCCGGCTTAGCCGCTCCGTAAATCCAGAAGATAGTTCCTTTTCGTACACTAATCTGTGTAGTACTGAGTTCAATACTTTCAACAGCCTGATATACGGTAACATTACACATCGCCGTAACGCCGCTGTCATTTGACTGACAGAGGATAGCTGCATTACCGCTGCCTACGGCTGTAAGTAAACCTTCACTGTCAATTGTTACTACATTTGTATTTGATGAAATCCATGTTACAGTCTTATCTGTTGCCGTTGTAGGTAAAACTGAAGCTGTAAGACGGAATGTATCACCTATTTTCATTGTTACATCGTTGTAATCAATCGCAACGCTTATAACAGGATCGCTGATATAGAATTCACAAGTTGCAATCAAGCTTCCTTCTGTACCGGTATCAACCGTCTGCGCGATGATTGTGGCTTTACCCGGGCTGATAAATGTAACCAAACCACTTGGTGAAACAACTGCCACTTCAGGATTTGATGTTTCCCATACAACATCTGTATTTACACCAGGACCTGTAGGTGTAATTGTATATGAAAGCTGATATGTACCTGTTGCAAGGCTTGTCTCTACATTTGTCACTGACATCTCAATTCCCGTTACAGGAATTCTTACATGTAATCTACATGATGCCACTTTTATACCATCAAGTGTGATAACCGAAATCGTACAGTCACCTCCGCCTGTACCCGTAACAACACCCTGTTGGTTAACTGTTGCCACCGATTCATCGCTTGATACCCAAAGCACTGACATATTGTCGGGAAGTTCCGGTACAAAAGTTATAACCATAGGATATTCAGCACCCTTATCAATCTCAAGCTCTGTCGGATAGAGTATGATATCCTGTACAGGACTCTTAACCGACACCTCACAGGTCGCCATCTTTCTGACACCATTAATAGTCTGTACCGCCGTAATAGTCGCTGTACCTCTGTTAAGACCTGTAACTTTTACTGTATATCTGTCCGTTTCATTATATGTAACCGATGCAACCGACTCATCTGATACAATCCATGAAACCGTAGCATCTTTATCTGTAACAATCGCCGACAAATCAAATTCATCGCCGACATTTATTATCTGTTCCGTAATATTAAGAGCAAATCCGTCAACTACTGTTACCTGAATAGTTCCGCTCTGAACAGTTTCACCCGGGAACAATGTGGTACTGTCAAGTGTTGCCTTGATATTACATGTACCTGCTTTAAGTGCTGTTACCTTACCAAATGAATCAACAGTACAAACTGTCGTATTGTCAGAAGTCCAGTTAACACCGGTTGAATCTGTATTTGCAACAAGTTCGGCAATATCGCCTACCGTCATTGTGATATTTCCGTTTGCAATACCAAAGTTGACACGAACTTCCGTATAAGCACCAAGTTCCAAGGCAAGTTCTCTCGGTGTATACGATGCATATGTAGGAGACTTTGAATATTCGTAATTCGGATAACAATAAACTTTTGTTACACCTGCTCCCTTACCTGTAATAGTACCAAGAATATTAACAGAAGCAATGCTTTCATCTTCTACGTACCAGAGAAGGTTTGTAGCTGCTGCACCATTTGTATTATATAATAACGACAGTTCTTCGTTTGGAGATATTCTAACCTGCTCCGTACTCTTAACTTCTGCAGTTACAACTATGTCAAAAGAATCGGTCTGACCATCCGGTGTTTTTACGGTA
The DNA here is from genome assembly GCA_015057405.1 of Lachnospiraceae bacterium. Classification (GTDB taxonomy): domain Bacteria; phylum Bacillota; class Clostridia; order Lachnospirales; family Lachnospiraceae; genus V9D3004. The sequence continues at coordinate 41,348 of SVEK01000013.1, read as the reverse complement.
ATAGTTGCACTACCTGCACCAACTGCTTCCACCGCACCGTAACTTCCGGTTGTATTATCTGTATCAATAACAACAACATCTGTATCTGATGATGTCCATTCCAATGGTTCAAGAGCTGTAAAATAATTCGTCCAGATTGTCTGTTTGTCGCCTTCGTCTCTTACAATAGCCTCTGTCGGTTTGTTGCTGATTCCGAACTGAACCTGAATCATTCTCGTAGAACTTGCAACCACGTTACCTGCATCATCCATATAATAGGCTTTAATTGTGGCTCTACCTGCACCCGTAGCCGTAACAACGGCTCCCGTGCCAAAATATGCCGCTTTATCCTCGTCATAGTTTTCTGTGCTTACAGAAACTATCGCCGGGTCGGAAGTTTCCCAATAAATATTATATGAAGAAACAGGAACATCATCAATATCACCTTCGGCTGTAGCTGTCCAATTCTCCGTATCACCCACAACCCACATCGCTGTTACATTATTATTAATCGTAACGGTAACACAGGATGCCATAATAACACTAATGGCAACTGTAACACCGATTGCCGCAACTGCAACCAAAGCCAACTGTTTCCAATATTTCAGTATTCTTGACATATTACTACCTCCATGCCGTGAATTTATCTATATTTTGCTACTTAACGAATTTCATAATATACCTTAATATGTTTATCGGCATATCTAATTAATACTTTAGCCTAAAATGAAAAATTTTTCAATATCTGGTGCTTAATTTTATAACAAAACACAAATGGTTGTGATTTAGATATAAAAAAAGACCATTATCACATGAATTTTAACATGTAATAATGGTCATTCAGCTACTGATTCTGTTTAATTAAGCCTATTCTATGAAAATCTGTCGCATTCATATTTTGACATTGTATTCAGACAATTGATAATGCTTGCAATTCTCTGTTCAATATCACCTTCATCCACCACAATATCAAGTGATGCAGCAATATCATTTATCATCCTGTCATCAATCTTATCCTTCATAAACATAAGAATATTCTTCTTCTCTTTTGAAGAATCCGCCTCAAGAAATGCAAGGAGATTCGGATCACACATCTCTTCATTATCAGACTCCAGTATATCGGTAACAGGTTTTGTTTCTTTCCATGTTGCTTTTTCTGTTTCACTTTCAGTTACTTTTTCTGTAATCTCAGTCTTTTCAAATCTGTATTTCTGCCGTGATTCCGGATACTTTTCAGGACTCACTTCACTCATAAACATACTAAGTGGACGTACATATATAGAAAAATCTCCGTACATCGCCTGGTATATTACCATCTCTTCTTCTGTCTCAGAATGTTTTGCAATACATACAATCTGGTACAGACCACCTTTGAAATGTCTGTACAGTTCACCGCTAACAGGTCTTTTATTCATAGAATGTCCCCCAATCCTGACTGTAACATCTTAAATATAAATTACATAGCTTCGTATGTTTCTCTGATAGCCTTAATAAATTCTTCACTGTTAAGTACTGTAGGATTTTCAAATGTTGTAATAATTGCAAGGTCATTTGTCATCTTACCGTCTTCAATAGTTTTAATACATGCTCTGTCAAGCTTATCAGCAAATTCCATAAGTTCAGGGATATTATCAAGTTCTCCTCTCTTTCTGAGAGCTCCTGTCCATGCAAATATTGTAGCGATAGGATTAGTTGATGTTTTCTCACCTTTTAAATGCTTGTAATAATGTCTCTGAACAGTACCGTGCGCTGCTTCGTATTCATAATTACCTTCCGGTGACACAAGTACTGATGTCATCATCGACAGAGAACCGAACGCCGTAGCAACCATGTCACTCATAACATCACCGTCATAATTCTTACAAGCCCAGATATATCCGCCTTCTGAACGGATAACTCTTGCCACCGCATCGTCTATAAGTGTATAGAAATATTCAATACCGGCTTCTTTAAACTTTGCATCATATTCATTATCATATATTTCCTGAAAAATATCTTTAAATGTATGATCATATTTCTTTGAAATAGTATCTTTTGTTGCAAACCAGATATCCTGCTTTGTATCAAGTGCATAATTGAAACAGCTTCTTGCAAAGCTTTCTATCGAATCCACCAGATTGTGCTGTCCCTGAAGAACACCTGCTCCCTTATAATTATGGATAAGCTCTCTTGTCTCTGTTCCATCCTCAGCAGTAAATACAAGTTCAGCCTTTCCCGCACAAGGAACCTTCATCTCTGTTGCTTTATATACGTCACCATAAGCATGTCTTGCAATAGTAATAGGTTTCTTCCATGTCTTTACATATGGCTCGATACCTTTAACAATAATAGGCGCTCTGAATACTGTACCGTCAAGAATAGCTCTGATTGTTCCGTTAGGACTCTTCCACATTTCTTTAAGGTCATATTCAGTCATGCGGGCTGCATTTGGAGTTATGGTTGCACACTTAACGGCAACACCGTATTTTTTTGTTGCAATCGCAGAGTCTGTTGTTACTTTATCATCTGTCTGGTTTCTGTATTCAAGACCAAGATCATAATATTCTGTCTTTAAGTCTACAAATGGAAGAATTAATTCATCTTTAATCCACTTCCATAATATTCTTGTCATTTCATCGCCATCCATCTCTACAAGAGGTGTGGTCATTCTAATTTTTTCCATAGTGATTCTCCATTCTGAATATTTTGAATCGGTTCCTGACCGAAATTCGTTAAAATTATATCACGAAGCTTATTTTTAATCAAGATTTAAACGCAAAAAGAGCATCGCCCTGTGACAGCTTTCCCTATTGGAAATATTATTGCCGTCTCCTGCAATGCTCTGTACTTTTTTAGAATTTTAAGAGTCTTACAACTCCTTCTTCCTCTTCCTCTTTTTTCTTCTGCATCATAAGCTGGTATTCATTAAGAATCTGATTCTTTTTAAGTTCCGAAATCTCTTCGGCAAAATCTGTATCTGCTTTACTGCTCTTTGCTGCAGTAAGGTTATATGATGCGTATGAATTGTAATTGATTGCATAATCAAGTCCGTTTGATGTAGCCCCAAGCTCTGAACGTGCCATAGTAACCTTCTCAAGAGCCTTGTCTATAGCTGACATATCAAACTCACCTGTTACATCATAATCTGCAAGTCCAAGTGATTCAAGTGTTGCTACAGGCATATCGATTACAGAACCGCTTCCATCCGGATTGGTTACTACATTTGACTCTCCCATCGAACCATCGAGAAGATTCAATGTATTAAACTGCGTATTAGCTGCAATATCCGAAATAGATGATTTTAACCGGTCTATCTCTGTCTGAATGGCCTTTTTCTCTCCGTCACCATAAAATGCATTTTTTGCTTGTAAGCTAAGTTCTTTCATTCTCTGAAGTGCATCTGTGATAGAAGAAAGCGCCCCCTCTGCCACGTCAGTCATATCCTGTGATGTTGCGGCATTATCAGCGCCAACATCGTAAGAATTCTTCTGACTTTCAAGTTTTTCTGTTATAGCAAGTCCCGCCGCATCATCTGCCGCCGAATTAATCTTTGAACCGCTTGAAAGCTTCTCATAGCTGCCGTACAAACTATTAGTTACCGAAAAATCGCTCATATATACCACCTTTCTTTAATTGTATTCACCAAGTATGCTGGAAATATTATATCATATATTAAAAATAAATGCAAATCGAAGAGCAATTTTTCCTTGTATTGATAAACTTATTGTACTATAATAGTTATTAAGTTTTATTGTGCATCATATTTTACGAGAGGATATAAAGTTATGGAAGATTATACTAAAGATTATACATTCTACGACTTATTTGATATAGAAGAAATCCAGAGAATACAGGACGAGGTAGCATATACTCTTCATGTAGGCTCTGTTATCGTCGAGCCTGACGGAACACCTATTACCAGACCAAGTAATTTCTGTTCTTTTTGTTATGACATCATCCGTTCTTCTTCTATCGGATGTGAGAACTGCAAGAAAAGCGACAGATATCTGGGAAGACCTTGTGAAGGTCCCATCATCTCTCCTTGTCTTTCAGCCAATCTTTTAGATGCCGGATGCAGTATTATCGTCAACGGCAAGCACATAGCAAGTTGGATGCTCGGACAGGTAAGAAATGCCGACAACCAGTCGGATGAAGACAATGCAGAATATGCAAACGCTCTCGGTATTGACCCGGAAATTTATTCCAGAGAATATAAAAAATTGCCGAGTATGACTATCGAAGAATTTCGACATATCGCGAATCTTATTTTTATTATCACAAGCCAGTTGTCAAAGCTTGCGGCTCATAACCTCCAGCTAACGGAAGAACTTGACAGACGTACTGTTCTCGAAGAAAAACTGCAGCAGGAACACGTTCGACTTTCCTATTCGTCTTCCCACGATATGCTTACACATGTCTACAATCGTGCATACTTTGATGCCAAGCTTGCAGAGCTTGAAGAAGCAAAGATTCATCCTGTTTCAATTATTGTCAGTGATGTTAATAACTTAAAGCTGACCAATGACGTATTCGGTCATAAACATGGCGACACATTGCTTACAACTATTTCCGATATCATGAAGAAAGTTGCTAAAGAAGAATATATTATCTGCCGTTGCGGCGGTGATGAATTCAACATCATTCTTCCGGGTGCCGGATACAACGAAGCAAAGGAATATTGCAGAAAGATAAAAGAACTTTGTGCGGAAGATAAAGATAACGTTATCCCGCCATCTATTTCCTTCGGAATAGATACAAAGATTTCCGAAAAAAAACCTCTCTCTTCTGTACTCCGTGCAGCTGATGCCCTTATGTATAAGAACAAACAGGCAGACAAGATTGCTTCAAATGTTCTTATAGATATCCAGCGTGTTTTGTATGACAAAGGTTTTCTGTCGGAAGAACTTACTGAAAGAACATTGATTCTTGCCAACTCATTTGGTATTTTCCTGAATCTTGATGATGATATGCTCAAGGATCTTAATCTTGTCACCGAGTTACAGGATCTGGGCATGATTGTAGTTCCTGAAGAACTTTATTTCAAGAGAGATCCCTTGACTTCCGAGGAATTCGACATTATAAGAAGCCATCCTGCCATCAGTTCAAGGCTCGCAAGACTCTATGACAGCACTCTTGCCGTGGCTATACCGGTTCTTCATTGTCACGAAAATTACGACGGTTCCGGATACCCTACCCGCCTTGCAGGTAACAACATACCTTATCTCTCACGAGTAGTATCCATCATTAACGGTTATGTTGCCATGGTTTCGCAACGTCCTTATGGTCGTGAACTAACACATGAAGAAGCGCTCTACGAAATCAGAGTAAATGAAAACACTCAGTTTGACGGAGAAATTGCCGAACGTTTTATAGAATTTATGCAAAACTATACATTTTAAAAAAACACCTCCCCATTGTCGGTTGAATTGAACTGACACAGGGAGGTATTTTTATGCTTTATGCTTTATGCTTTATGTTTTATGTCTTGTGTTTTATGCCTTATGCTTTTCTTTTTATATAAATATTTCTTATTACAAAAGTTACCGCAAGGGCAATAAATACAAACGACCATTTTCCACCGGATAAATCCGTAAGTGTAAACAATGTCTCACCAAACATAAACACTACTCCGCAGAAAATAGCGCATATACATGCAATCAAAAATCCTCGAAGGCTTGTGAATGGCCTGCACAGACGGAACAACTCTGCTATTGATGCGCATGCCATAACAAAAAGTGCCATGGTGGTTATTTCCTTTTGAGATGCTTTTATTATCATTCCGAACACTTCTGCTGCTATGATATTCAGAACAATTATCACACCTGCCGGAACGGCAATTCTTAATACATTCTTCAAAAACCTTCCCCTCACGATATTATAATTTGCCTCAAGAGCAAGTACAAATGAAGGAATTCCGATTGCCAACGAACTCACAAGCGTCAGATGTATCGGTTCAAACGGATATCTCAATGGAATTATCAAAAAAATAACTGCCAGCAAAATGGAATATGTTGTTTTTGTAAGAAATAATGACGCCGATCTTTGCAGGTTGTTAATATTCCGTCTGCCTTCTGCCAGTATTTTAGGCATGGATGCAAAATTCGAATCCATAAGGACAAAATTTGAAACATTTCTTGCCGCATCACTACCCGACTGCATCGCTATACTGCAATCAGCTTCTTTAAGTGCCAAAACATCATTCACACCGTCCCCCGTCATTCCGACAGTATGACCTTTCTTTCTCAGAGCCTTTACAAGCTTAAGTTTCTGCGACGGAGTAACTCTTCCGAACACTGTATATTTTTCCGCAGCTTCCTCAACCTTTTCGTCTGTATCCAGTGTTGTGGCATCTACGCAAATGTCAGCATTGTCTACACCTGCTTCTTTTGCCACATTAGATACCGTAACCATATTATCTCCGGAAATAATTTTAACATCTACATTTTGTTTCCTGAAATATTCAAGGGTCGCTCTGGCTTCTTCTCTTATAACATCTGATATAACAATAAGTGCAAGTAATTCCGGTGCCGGTGGCAGTTCCTTGGCTGTCGGCAGGCCGTCTGTTCTGGCAAAAGCAAGAACTCTTCGTCCTTTTTTCTGGTATTCTTCAATTCTTTCTATAACATCATTATCTTTCTTATCAAAGATAAATTCATAAGCACCGGCAATATAACTGCCCTTTTCTTCAAAAGCTGTAAGACTCCATTTTTTCTCCGATGAGAATCCTATGATTTCATGAATCTTCCATGTACCCGAACCTTTGCCGTAGGCCTCTTTTATCGCATTTGACGTAGGATTGTTATCTTTATTGGCGCACGCAAACTCAGTCAGTGCATTCTTTACCTGTTCTTCAGAGTATTTGTCGGAAACAGATATAATATCCTCTACCTTCATCCTTCCTTCTGTTATGGTACCCGTCTTATCCAGACAAAGCACATCGACTCTTGCAAGAGTTTCGATACAATACATATCCTGTACCAACGTCTTATATTTTGACAATCTGATTACACTTAAAGCAAGCACCATACTGATAAGCAATATAAGACCGGACGGAATCATGCCTATAACAGATGCCGTAGTTGCGATAAATGCATCTCTAAAACCAATTTTGCTTATAAATAACTGTTTACACATTAATAATGCAAATACCGGCGCTATACAGCAGGAAACAATCTTAACAATCATCTTACATGAGTTATATATCTCCGAATTGATTTTCTTTGTGTATTTTGCTCCGTTTGTAATGCTGTTTACGTAATTATCCTCACCTACATGAATAACCTCCGTAACCACATTTCCTGATACAAGAAAGCTTCCGGACAATATTTCGTCACCCTTTTTCTTGTAAACAGGGTCGCTCTCACCTGTAAGAAGACTTTCATTTACTTCACATTCTCCTTCCAGAATTATTCCATCGGCACATATCTGATTGCCGCTTTCAAGAACACACACGTCGCCCAGTACTATCTCATCAAGAGGAATCTCTGATCGTTCACCATCTCTGATAACCCTTGCGTTCGGAGCATTCAATATGGATAAACGGTCAATAATAATTTTTGCCCTGACTTCCTGAACAATACCGATTATAATATTCCAGAAAACAACTCCCATAAACATTATATTTTTCACTGAACCAAGAAGTAATAATCCTACGGCAAGCAATGTATTTACGAGATTAAACAATGTACAAATATTCTTTAAAACAATGACTTTAAAAGAATTGGTCTTTACTGTTGTACCGATATTTATAAGACCTTCCTTTTTCCTTTTTTCAACTTCTTTTATACTTAGACCCTTAATATTTTCCATAACTGCTTCACTTTCGTACAAATATTTTTAACATAACAATTTTATCATACCATCCTCCGTTCGTAAATATTTACATCTGTAAAAAAATACCTTTTAAATTGCTAAAAATCTTCGAATATTCAATATTCCGCACCCTTGTTTTTCCCTAGGTCGCCCCCCGTCATATGCCGTTGCACACAATCTTTCTCTTATGTTTTCCGTTGTTGCACTTTTGTACTTTTCAAGATACAGGCATATCGCCCCGCTTACCACCGCTGAGGCCATGGACGTTCCGCTTTTAACTGCATATCCGTTTCTATTGTTAAGACAGCTTGTTATATATGAACCCGGCGCTGTAATATCCGGTTTCAGTATAATACTGTCACCGCCACGTCCGGAATAATCGCTTATATATCTTTTTCCGTTACTAGTTTTTATAGGGATATTGTCATCTGAAGAACCTACAGTTATCACTTCTCTGCATATACCCGGTACTGTAATGGTATTTGATCTTGGTCCGTTATTTCCTGCAGCCGCAACTACTATAATACCGGTTTTTGCAAGTTTTCTGACCGCATTAACAAATACATCTGTCTCCATATCCTGTGAGCCGGCAACCCCTCCCACTGAAAAGTTAGCCACCCTGATATTATATTTTTGTCGATTTTCTATAACCCAGTCGATTCCTTCACAGATGTATTGAAGTTTTCCTATACCCTTATAATTCAAAACTTTAACTCCCACCAGCTTTGTTCCCGAGGCAATTCCCCTGTATCTTAAATCTGACATTCTGCCGTTTCCCGATATGATTCCCGCCACATGAGTACCATGTCCGTTATCATCAAAAGGGATATCATCCGATATGACATTTTTATTACATTCTTCACCTTTAACCATATTTTTAAAGGCATATATTCTTTCCTTCAAATCCTCGTGAGGACTTATTCCGGTATCAAAAACAGCTATACCGATATCTTTTCCGGTATATGAACAATTATTTCTAATATCGTTAATGATATCATCATATTTCAGCATAAAAAAGCCCAATACCATGTTTTATTACATAGTATTAGGCTTAATATTTTTTGTGCTATTACATTTTACTTCCTTTTGCGCCGGTACTTCCTCCAAGTTTTACACCTTCAAGTACATTTGTTTCAAATGAAAAAATAAGATTTTCTTCCCTTGTGTTTCTCTTAAGTGCCAGCATTATCATTCTGTCAAGAAGTTCATGATAAGGTACACCCATCGGTTCCCAGAGATAGAAAGAAAGAGAACCCGGTATAGTATTGATTTCGTTAAGAAATACTTCATTTGTATCCTTATCAATCATGAAGTCTATTCTTGATACACCATTACAGCCAAGAACCTTAAAGGCTTTTACAGCCATTTCACGAATATACGCTCTTACATCATCACTGATATCTGCCGGTATCTTTCTGGCAAGACTCGCCATACCCTTTGAACCACCTGCAGATTTTGCGCCACCTTTCGTTCCGTTCTTTCCGTTACCACCCATGTATTTATCCTTATAATCAAGAATGTCTCCATGGCTGACAGGTTCTTCACATTCTGAAGCTTCTGCATGAATCTCATCACCAAGCACAGAACAATTTATTTCTTTCAAATTAGTAATTGCTCTTTCAACAATGACCTTATCAGCAAATTTAAATGCAAGTTCAAGAGATGTTGCAAGACCGTCTCTGTCCTTCGCTTTGCTGATACCGACACTTGAACCGAGATTAACCGGTTTAACAATCATCGGATATGAAACCTTTGCTTCTATGTTATCCATCATTTTCTCATTATCATCATTGTAATCCCATGAATACACCCTGAGACAGTCAAGTACAGGTATGTCATTGTACTTAAGTACGGTTTTAGCCACATACTTATCCATACCTACTGCTGATGATGTTACGTCACATCCGACGATAGGAAGATTAAACATCTTAAGGTAACCGAACAATGTTCCGTCCTCTGCATTTGTTCCATGTACAATTGGGAATGCTACATCTACCGTATCATACACCTTTTTTGAAAATCCCTTTGAAGAAACATACATAATATTCACTTTGTTTCCTTCACTTACAAATGTAACCTTTTTGCTTTCCTTAATAAGGGCAGGTATATTTTTGTATTTTTCGATATTACCTATATTTTCTCCTACATACATATCATTATCCTTTGAAATATAAACAGGGATAACCTGATACTTATCTCCGTTTATACAACCCATGGCCTGAATGGCCGAAATAATAGATATTTCATGTTCTGTGGTCTTTCCGCCAAATAATACTGCTACCTTGATTTTCATTTTTCAAATCTCCATTCTAATAATTATCAGGAAGGTCATTCTCTAAAAGAACTACCTTATCTGCATCTTTCAATGCGTACATCACGTCAAGTGCCTCTGTCAACGTGTCAAAAGCCTTAACCTTTGTCTCATCAAAGCCCGCTTCCATAATACCCTTATGTATCGGCTTTGTTCTGTTTATTCCCACAAGGAAGATATAGTCGCAAACCTTTGCAGCGTAGCGCCCGAACTCCATGTTGAGTTCTTCTTCCTTACTTCCGAGTTCCACCATACCCGGTGTTATAAGAATCTTTGTTCCCTCAAACAGCGCAAGTGTATCAATGGCTGCTTTTGAACCTGTCGGATTAGAGTTAAAAGCATCATCAATAATAGTTATACCGTTTCGACCCAAAAGCTGAAGTCTGTGCGGCACCCCTTCTAATTTTCTTACCTGAGGCCTCAACTCCTTAAGAGTAATTCCCATCTTGTGAGCCATTGCGATAGTTCCGACAATATTGATAACATTATGTCTGCCGATGATATTGGTTTTGAATCTGCATTCCTCTTCTCCGACCTTAACGGAGAATTCTGTTCCTCTGCTGCTCACTTCAATATCGTACGCATAATAATCGCAGTCCTCGGTAACGCCATATGTAACTTTGGTTCTGTCATAATTATATGCTTTTATATTCTCATCATTACCGTTAACAAGAAGGTATCCGTCTTCAGGTAGTGAATCGGCAAGTTCAAATTTGGTCTTTTTTACATTATCAAGAGATAAAAACGTTTCCAGATGCTGTGGTCCCACTGAAGTAATTATACCGTCCTGCGGATGAACAATATCACAAATCTCCTTAATCTCTCCTACCTTTTTTGCCCCCATCTCACATATAAACACCTCATGTACCGGCTTAAGATTTCCTCTGATAGTCTTAACGATACCCATCGGTGTATTGTAGCTTTCCGGTGTCATGAGAACATTATATTTTGCCTTCAAAAGTGTATTAAGGTAATACTTAACGCTTGTTTTTCCATAGCTTCCCGTAATACCTATTATCTTAAGATTTGAATGGGATTTCAAAATATTCTTTGCATCATTAATATAATGATTACGCACCGACTTCTCTATAGGCCTGTTAATAATATTTCCAAAAATAACTATGGCCGGGATAAATGTAAATGCTGTCGCCATCATAACCGAGGCAAATCCCGAATTGCCTCCGAAAAAACCTATCACAAGAAGAATTGCAACAAGAATATAATCTGTTATATACATTCTTACAACTCTTGTGGTAAACACAAGCTTTTTCTTTGTCTTATTCTTATTCTCAATATATGAAAACGCCATAATGAGTGCGAAAACGCCTAAAAGAATACAGTCAGTCTCATCCTTAAAAAATAATGGTGCATTTTCAAAAACGTTTGTACAAAGAAATACTGCCTCTCCGAACATAAATACAAAAATACACGGCAAAAGCTTTCCCGGATTCTTGCTGTACCAGTTAAACTGTGTCTTCTCACCATATGAATTCAACTGAAACATATGAACGAAATATTTTATTTGAAGCGATATTGCCACAAGCATAATCGCCATTCCAATCAACTTTAACAACATACTGTTTCTCCATTCCGTAAGACTCATCAACTCTGAATCTTACATATTCACCTGCATATACGATGCAAGTATCTTTTCAAATACAAATTTCTGGTCAATGAAAGAATAATGTCCGGCATTCTTAATGGTTGCAAGGCCTGCATTTGGAATAAGTTTTTCCATTATCTTTGCATCCGTAAGCGGTGTTGCATCGTCATTCTCACCCCAGATCAGAAGTGTCTCTTTGTCAATTCCCTTAAGCAATGGCGTTAAATCCTCATTTACCACCTTAACAAGGCATCCCTTCATAATATCCGATGCACTGTTATAATCTGCCGAACCCTTTCCTTTTTTGTATTTTTCCAAAGCGTTCGGAAATAACTTCTTTACGGGAGCCCATGACAATATGGCCTTACCGGCTTTATAACTCTTTACTTTCACATGATAAGCCAATGTTCTCTTTGGTCTTATCCCCGCACTGTCAACCAGAATAATCTTATCGATATACTTTGCCATTTCTTCGCGATTTGCCATCTTAATAATCACACGGCCACCAAAGGAATGTCCGAGCACGGTAAATCGTTCAATGTGCATTTTCTTAATAAACTTATACACAAAATCCAGATATTCGTCAACTCCCCAAACCTCCCTCGGTTCGTCACTCTCTCCGGCACCCGGCATATCCGGTGCCACCACTCTGTACTTTGGTGTTAATAATGTAAAAATACCATCGAACAATGTGATGTTTGAGCCCCAACCGTGAAGCAGCACCACAACATCACCCTCACCCTCATCGCGGTAATTAATATTTAATCCATCTATTTCAATATTCATCTCTATCCATCCAACCTTAAAATTACACTATTTCATCAGTGTTTCTATTTCTTCTGTAGTCTTAGGTATTCCGTCAGATAAAACAATCGGCTTATCCTCTGTAATGAGGATATCATCCTCGATTCTGATTCCTATAGACTCTTCCTCAATATAAAGCCCCGGTTCAACCGTAATAACCATACCCGGCTTAAGCGGTTTTGTATTGCCAAGGCTTACATCATGAGTATCCAGTCCCAGCTGATGTGAAATATTATGATAATAATAATCGCTGACTTTTTTTCCGTCATATAAAAGTCCTGCATCTTTGAGCGCAGTTTCATAAAATGCCATAACCATGTCGTTAAGTTCCTTCACTGACACACCCGGTTTTGCATTTTCAAAAACAACACCCTGAGCTTTTAATACTATATCATATATTTCCTTTTGTCTAGGGGAAAATCTTCCGTTAACCGGATAAGTTCTTGTAATGTCTGCACTATAATGATTGTACGTACATCCAAGATCCGTTAGAACAAGTTCGCCATCCTTAAGTTCTTCACAATTATCCGAATAGTGAAGCGTGGTGGCCCGTTTGCCGCCGGCTACAATAGTCTTAAATGCATGTTCACGAATCCCTGCCTTTGCAAGCTCAAAATCGAACTTTCCTTCCAATTCACATTCATTCATACCGGGTTTTACATATGTCATCATGGCTTCAACTGCTTTTCCGGTATATTTAATAGCCTTTTTCAAGTCTGCGACTTCATCTTCATCCTTGATAATTCGAAGCTCAGACATAATTTTATATACATCTTCAATATCTGCCTGTGGATACTTTTCCCTGAGCTCATTCGAAAACAGATGTCCGAAAGACATCCCCTGATTAGCATCATTCCTCCACAAATCAGCATAAGCTTTCAACTGTGTATGTCTGTTTCTGCTGAACAAATCACAGATTGTATTGTCAAATTCATCTATATATTTTACACATTTAACTCCACTAATATTCTTAGCTTCATCCGGAAGCATTCTTCCTCCGACCCATTTAGCAAGAGTTTCATCAAATCTTTCAATGAACAAAACTGCGTTATCTCTTCCGCCGATTTTTGACATAAGCAGTATCATATTCTGACTGTCAATACCTGTAAGATAATAAAAATTACGGTCTACAGAAAACTGATAAGCCTCATCTAATGAGCGCATCGGTGCAGTTCCTGAGCCGATAACCGCAAAACTGTCGTCCGATATGGCCTCTGTGAAATTTTTACGTCTGTTAATATATTTTTCGCTCAATTATATCTCCTTCTATCCGCCAACACGGAATTAACTAAAGTTTTTTTGAAAGAACGTCTTTATTTGTTGCATAAAGCAATGCATCTTCTTTTGTAATCTTTCCTGCCTGATAAAGTTTTAGGATCTCACCGTCCATGGTCTGCATTCCTTCAGATGCACCCTGGTAAATAAAATTATCTATCTGGAATACCTTTGACTCTCTGATAAGATTTCTTATGGCACTGTTTACGATCATAATTTCAAATGCCGGTACAAGACCGCCGTCTACCGACGGTATAAGCTGTTGTGATACAACGGCCTGAAGAACCATTGACAACTGTATTCTTACCTGCTGCTGCTGTTCCGGCGGAAATACATCTATTATTCTGTCAATAGTCTTTGCAGCTCCTATAGTGTGCAGTGTGGAAAATACAAGCTGACCTGTTTCAGCTGCTGTAATAACTGTCTGTATCGTTTCAAAGTCACGCATCTCTCCCATAAGAATAACATCCGGTGACTGTCTGAGTGCCGCCCTCAATGCCGTATTATATGTCTCAGTATCCTGTGATACCTCCCGCTGGCTTACAATACTCTTGTTATGACTATGTATAAATTCAATCGGATCCTCAATAGTAATAATATGCTTACATTCATTTTTATTTATTGTGTCAATAATCGATGCAAGCGTTGTTGATTTACCGCTTCCTGTAGGTCCGGTAACAAGCACAAGCCCTTTCTTAAGGTTTGCAAGGTCTATAACCGTCTCCGGAATCATCAAATCGTTAAAATTCGGCAATTGAAATTTTACTACCCTGAGCACCGCCGCAAGTGAACCTCTCTGTTTGTATGCATTACATCTGAAACGTCCCAATCCGCTTACCGAAAAAGAAAAGTCCGCATCACCTGTTGCTCTGAGCACGCTTATGTCACAATCCTTATCAAGCTCATAAATCTCTGAAACAAGCCTCTCTGTGTCTCCTTTTGAAAGCTTGTCACCTTCCACATACATCTCACCTTTAATCTTGTATGACAATGGGCCGCCTGCTACGATATATACATCGGAAGCATCTTTTGCCACAGCATCATTTAATATGTCTATCATTTTTTTATCCATAACTTACCTCCGTTCCCGTCTACCCGAATATAATTTCGTCAAACAGTTCATCCGAACCTGTCCATTCAGTAGTATTTACAACTGCATATTTTATTATATCCGAATATTTCTCAGCTTCTTTATCATTTATATTGACCCAGACTTCATATGCTCTTGTATCATCAATCTTTACTAAGAATTTGAATATATTTTCGTCTATAGAAAAAACCGGTTTAATCTCATATTCATCTGCCTTTGCCTTGACATTCTTCATTACATTCTCTGTCAGAATGCATTCCTCGTTTCTCTCTGACTCTATACTCTTATCAATATCATAAAGACATCTTTCCACCACAGCTTCGGCCTTATATAACGATATGACACTGTCCAGACTTTTTTCTGCCATCTCAAGATCGCTACGGGCGGTGGCAAATGACAACACACCAAACGTTGTAAGGATGAGCACTACAAATATCATCAATATTGATACGATACCCGTACCCATCTGAAATCTTATCTTATCTTTTCCTGCCATCATTAACCCTCTTTTCTCAAGGTAATTATCAGTAACTCTTTGCAATACGGCTTTTAGCAACTATCTCACTACCCTTTGTAATGGTTATTGTTCCGTCATAGAGCATTCCCCTGCCTCCTGACTGTGCCGTAAGTTCTGTATCTATTGTTAAAATATATGTTTTCTTATCTTCAGTAGTTTCTATCCAGTTCTCATCATAATACCTTGTCTTATCGTACTTTTCGAATTCATCAAAGCTCATGGCTTTTATCTGTTCCGAGACATTTGTTATGATGATACCGGCATCTGTCAATTCCTTCGCTTTTTTACTCTTTCCGTAGGCCGCCGCAAAAAGCTGAACCACAATTACCGCTGCTACGGAAAAAAACAAAATCACTATTATAAACTCTGTAAGAAACGCTCTCGTCCTGTCTCTGCTTACCATAGTATCTTTCCTTCCCTATTCTTGTGGAATACAAACATTAATATATAACTCCTCATTATTGTTCGTTGTAACACGAAACTTTACCATATCCCCTGAAATCTCAACATTATACTTCTTGACATCTGCTATTTTTTCGCCAAAATCCAGTTCAAAGTCATCACCCTTAAAAATATATGCTTCATAGATTTCACCGCCTGTAAAATAAATCAATGTTTCACAGTCACCGTCACTAACCGACAAAACGTCAACTCCGCTTTCTTTTCTTATGGTAATTCCATCTGTGCTGTCAGCGGTTCTGACTTTTCCTGCAAGATAAGATAGTGTAACCCGGCAGTCATTATTATGTTCTTTTGTATGTATCACATGGTTATATGCTTCATTACCCATATATATAAGAATCACTGACAATACAGCAAACATACATATAAGACATAATGAAAACACAACACCTATGGAATGGGATTTCTTCATAATCCGAATGTCCTTTCCTTTGTTACTCATCTAATCTTATCACCGTCACATATGGCTTCACATTTGGTGCAAAAGCACTGTATGTAACAAAAAATCTTTCTTCATCTATTACAACACCATAATTCTCTTCAATATATTCCAGATTTTCCGGATATCTTCCTTCGATGGAATAACATGTCACAATAGCATTGTCTATGGCGTTTTTTAACGTGTCTGTCTCATTTCTGTCTACTTTACCGGAAAGAGAACCTAAAAGAAACATGCAGAACACTATTACTGCCATAAATGCAAGGCAGGCTATGAACACACTTTTAAATGTAATTAACTTTTCTGTCTTATACAAATGCATATCTACACCACCTTATATTGATGACATTATACTGGCAAGCGGAAGCATAACCGATACCAAAATACCACCGATAATAATTGAAATTATGGCTACTATGGTAGGTTCAAGTATTGACACCAGCTTATCTATACTGTCATTAATTTCTTCCTCATACGCAGATGACATATTTTCCATAACCGCATCCAGTTGTCCTGCCTTGAATCCTACATTAATCATTCTTGTCTGAAGTCCTGTAAACATATCAACCTTAGCAAGAGCCTCCGGGAATGACTGTCCTGAATTAACATATTCTGCAAACTTAGTTATCTTCTCTTTTGCGCTGTTGTCCGTAACAATTTCCGGAGCAATCTCCAATGCCTTCTCTATAGAATATCCGCTCTTAAGCATCATAGCCATAACAGATGCAAAACGACCTGATGTAATCTTATTATTAAGTTTTTTCAATATCGGAAGTCTGAATATAATCTTCTTGAATGTCTTACCGCCACTGACTGCATAAATCAAAAGTGCAAGAAAAATAACCAGTAGAATAACAAATACACATACAAGCGTTCCGTAACCAAAACCTTTTCCAACAGCCATAAATGCCTTGCCCGCATCTGAAATCTCTGTTCCAAGATTTCTGTATACCTGTTCAAATATAGGCAAAACTCTTACAACAAGTAAAAGTATAATAGCTGCCATCATAGCCATTAGAAGCAACGGATATGTAATCGCTGACTTTATCGACTTTTTAATCTTATCTTCTCTTTCATAATATATAGTAAGTGATTCCATAACATCATCAAGATTACCTGTTTCCTCACCTATCTTAATCATGCTTACCATGTAATCCGGGAAGAATCCTGCTTCCCTGACCGCAAGATAGAGAGAGCCTGTCTCAGTTACTTTCTTCGAAATATGTTCAAACGCTTTCTTCGCCTTCGGCTCCTCACAACTTTCAGCAAGCGTCTCCATTCCGTCATGTAACGGAATACCTGCATTTAATATTATACAAACCTGCCCACAAAATGCAGCTGTTTCCCCTGCCGGCAGTTCTTTTCCTGCTTTTAACATTTTACTCATCTTTCCGCCCTTACCCTTTCGTATAATCTAATCTATTACTAAAAAATCTTATTTGCCGTATATGTAATATTTCCCGGCGACGTGGTCTGCTTTGTCAAATCATAGAAATTCCATACTCCGCTGTAATATACACGGTTCCATGCATGATATGCGCTTCCTCCGTTGCTTCCCGGATAAATATATCCCCATTCCATTCTTGCCGGAATCCTCTGAGCCCTGCACATTACTGCAAAAAGACACGACAAATCAGAACATACCCCTTTGCCTTTTTTTAGTGTCTCATCTGCATTAGGAAACTGTGTGGTCTCACCGCTATTGTATTTATCCCAATCATAAGGAATATTTTTTATTATATAATCGTACAACGCCTTAACCTTTGCCGAAACAGATGTTTTTCCTTTGCACAAGTCATATGAAAGCGCTACTGCAGCCGAAGACTGTGAATACTGCACGTTACTTGTCGGATATGTATATGCATCTAACTTCTCCGTAACTTCAAATGTACACGTCATCCTTGTAACCCAGTTACCGCTTGCTGCCTGAAGCAACAGTTTAACCGTATATGTTCCGGTCCCGCTGCTTAAAATGTATGCCTCATATTCTCCGTCTGTATTCAGGTTATAGTTAAAATAATCTCCATTCGGATATGTGATTGCCACTTTACCCTTTGTATCAGGACTTCCATGATTCTGAACCATAATATATCCGCATGATTCAAGATTACTGTAATCCAAGGTAAAACCATTCTTACTTTCTGCTTTTGTTCCCGGTGCCGACACTGCATTAATATCTATCTCATCTTCCTGATAATTATCTGTAGTCGGCTCCTCTGTCGATTCCTCTTCTTTAGAAGTGGTCTCATCCTCAGAACTTGGCTGTTCCTTTGACGTGGTTTCGTTATCTGAGCCCGGTTGCTCCTTTGACGTGTTCTCATCATCTGAATTCTGTTCCTTTGATGTGGTCTCATCGTCCGAAGTCTGTTCCTTTGATGTGGTCTCATCGTCCGAGCCCGGCTGTTCTTTTGACGTACTATCATCCCCGGAATGTTCCTGCCTGCCCGAAGTGCTTTCTTCATCAGAAATTTCCGAGGTTCTGTCATCGGTAACCGGCGGATTAACCGTTGGTTGCCCATTAACAGTACTGCTGTCAGCTTCATATTCTTTTATACTGCTCAATCTCTCACGAACATCTGAATCATCACAACCTGTAACCAATCCGGTCAAAAGACCTGCTGTAATGACAAGAACCAAGAGTTTTGATAAAAAACCGTCTTTAGTATTTTTCATCCATACACCTCGCTTTCTTGCGAAAGCATTTTGTATTTAATATGCCATCTTATATTATAACAGATTTTACCTGTATTCACAAGTAAGCTTTAGATTTTTAAGAACCTTTGAAACATCTGTGCATACCATATAGTGTAAATAAATTTTGGAGGAACTCAAATGGGTGAAATTAGTGCTGCTCACTGCTCAAACGGATGCGGATGCGAAGGAGGAAACAACTGTATTTTCCTTATCCTCATTCTCTTATTATGCGGCGGCTGCGGTAACAACGGTAGTTCATTCGGTTGTGGCAACGGTTGTGGCGATAACAGCTGCATTACACTTCTTATAATCCTCTTGTTATGCGGCGGCTGCGGTAACAACGGAAACACATTCGGTATCAGCAACGGTTGCGGATGCGGTTGCTCATAAAACAGTGTAATAACAATGTTTTTGAAGCATAAACTATAATATAAAATCCGGCATCTGAATATCAGATGCCGGAAACAACAATACATGAATGAATGGAGGGATGGCTCATCAGCCTGAAGTATGGAACAAAATCATTGTTGTAAATATCCTTATACAGATTTAGACATGGCTACAACGAGCAAAAATATGCTTATGTTAAAAGCATGTCTTCCCCTTTTGCCTGTAAATAACCGTCATTCCATAATCATGTACATAAAATTCCAGGAACTTATTACTGCAATGAATCTAAAGAGAAACTGTCCCTTATTTGCAGCAAATAATTCACTGTCCGTTAATCCGGTATCCTTACTGGACTTAATTAATGACTATCTCGATGAAAACGAAAAAAACACCATAAGCAGCTTTAAAGAAATGTTTGAAATGATTGAGCTTCTAAAAGCCATGGAAGATGAATAAGCTTAACGTAAATACAGCGCAAAACATTTGAAAGGAGACCGTGGACCGTCTGCCACGGAATATTTATGGACGAAAATGATATTCTTAATAATCCCGCACTGAAGAACATTGACAAGAAAAAACTTGATGCTTTATTAAAACTTACCAGTCAGGCAGGAAGTAAGTCAAACGATGAACTGCTTCCTTTCTTTTTATCAACATTCTCCGGAAACAACAATCTGGATTTTGATGATGAGGAAACCAATGCTATTCTCGAAGTAATGAAAACAAGAATGTCTCCGAAGGAAATTAAAAAAATCGACACTATCCGAAATCTGTCACGAATAATTGCAGCCAAGTCAAAACAAAAAGGAGGAAAGAAGTAACCTGTCAAGCCGACCTCCCCTTTTACGGGTCGGTCGGTTCACTTCTTTCCTCACTGTTTTTTATTTTATTCTAATGACTTAAAGGTAAATATACCATTTTCCATAATAAGATAACTATGAGCGCTACCTTCCTTCGGTATGGAAACGGAGCCCGGATTAATGTACCTGTAATTTTCAAACTTAATATCCGCAGGAACATGCGTGTGCCCATGCAGAAGAATATCTCCCTTTTGAAGTTTCGGAAGGTTATCGTTATTGAATACATGTCCGTGTGTAGCAAATATATTTAATCCGTCCGCAACAATATATGCATAATCAGCCATAACCGGAAAGGCAAGAACCATCTGGTCTACTTCTGCTTCACAATTACCCCTGACACACAAAAGCTTGTCCGCAATATTATTAAGCATTTCTATAACCTTTTTGGGTTCATATTCTTTTGGCAAATCATTTCGCGGACCATGATATAACAAATCACCAAGCAAGACAAGTCTGTCCGGTTTCTCAATATCAAATGCTTCTATCACCTTTCTGCAATAATATGCAGAACCATGAATATCTGATGCAATCATCAATTTCATAAGTCTTATTCCTCTCAATCTCTGTTATGAACAGATGTTACCAAATCATATAAATCACAATAACTGAAATCATTATCTGAATAATGGCAAATCTGAAGACAGCCTGGGTATTTGACCAGTCCTTAACCTTACGGACATGATCATGAAGTGGAGTTCTAGTGTTTTTAAGGATGCTTATCTTTAAAAATCTTTTCAAAAACACTTTGACAAGACCCAATCCGCCATCAAGAATAAGCACTATCGCAACAGGAATGTATAATAACGGTCTACCGGACTTAAGTGCAGCTATTGCTATAAAAAGTCCCATTGCTCTTGAACCTGCATCACCCATCATCAAATGGCTCGGTGTCGCATTAAACCAAAGGTATCCGAGAATACATACAACAAAGATTAATAGAATTACACCAAAATCCTTGCTGATGTCAAGAAGCATATATACGCCGAAGAATGTCATAAGCGATATGATTGTAAGCGTTCCCGAAAGACCATCTACTCCGTCTGC
Source organism: Lachnospiraceae bacterium (assembly GCA_015057405.1). Classification (GTDB taxonomy): domain Bacteria; phylum Bacillota; class Clostridia; order Lachnospirales; family Lachnospiraceae; genus V9D3004. Next base: position 20,089 of record SVEK01000013.1, on the reverse strand, counting down.
ACAATTTGTAACATTTATGGATACCCATACAAGAATCACGGCAAGAATCACAAATAACCATGTTGGTATAACCACCACATCGTTTGTAATGGATAATGTTATTTCATTTCCGTTGTAGTTAAGATAAGTCCATGCAACCATAACTGCAATAATCAAATCAAATATTGCCTTCTTGTACTCTCCCCATGGCGTCTTTGCACAGTCATCAAGAAAGCCCGTCATCATCGCCGCAACCAGCAAAATAAGATAAATAATTATTTCATTTTTAAGCGGAGCAAATATAGCTGATGCCACAACAAATGCTATGACAAATATAAAACCCGCTCCTCTTGGTTTTCCCGCAGATTTTGCTCCGTCATGGGCAAATTCCCTGCCCTGGTCGCGTGGCAGGAATTTCCCTGCCACCGCAAGCAAAATACATGTCAGCAAAAATGCTGTTACAGTTCCCCAAAATGCACAATCTTTCAAAGCTATATTCTCAACAAAATAATTAATCATAAAAATATATTCCTTTCAGCAAACCAAAATACATTAAATAATTAATTTGGTTTTACTACGATATTGATAATTCTTCCCGGAACATAGATTTCTTTCACAATTGTTCCTGAAAGTTTATCGCCGAGAGCTTCCTTACCTGCTGCAATAGCATCGTCTTTAGCAATATTAACAGCAACTTTGATAAGTGTCTTTGTCTTACCGTTTACCTGAACAGCGATTTCAATTTCATCTTCTACAGTAAGCGCCTCTTCGTACTGTGGCCAAGGTTCGTAAGCAAGTGTATTGTCATGACCCAGTTTTTCCCATAATTCCTCACCGATGAAAGGACAGATACATGAGAACATCTTAACAAAACCTTCTGCATACTCCTTAGGACATGTTCCGACTTTATAAATATGATTAATGAAGATCATCATCTGACTGATAGCCGTATTAAATCCGAGAACCTCGAAATCATTTGTAACTTTTTTAACCGTCTGATGATATACTCTTGTAACTTCATCCTTATTTGCATCAGATATATTTTCTTCATTTGTAAGGAAATTCCATACTCTGATGATAAATCTCTTCGCACCGTCAACACCACTTGGATTCCAAGGCTTTGAAACTTCGATAGGACCCATGAACATCTCGTAAAGTCTGAGGGTATCTGCGCCGTAGTCTCTTACAACATCACTTGGATTTACTACAAATTCAGGATATCTCTTACCCATCTTAATACCATTTGCACCGAGAATCATACCCTGATGTACAAGTTTTTTGAACGGTTCCCTAACAGGTGATAAGCCCTTATCGTAAAGATATCTGTTCCAAATTCTTGAATAAATAAGATGACCTACTGCATGCTCAGGACCACCGATATATAAGTCAACCGGCATCCAATGCTTAAGAAGCTCCTGATTTGCAAATTCCTTATCATTGTCAGGGTCAATATATCTTAAGAAATACCAGCTTGAACCTGCACTACCCGGCATAGTTGATGTTTCTCTCTTACCCACAACACCATCTTTATTATATTTTGTCCATTCTGTGGCATTTTCAAGCGGAGCCTTTCCGTCTCTTCCCTTGTAATCTTCAAGTTCAGGAAGAACTAACGGAAGTTCTTCATCGGCAAGAACATGGATATTTCCATCTTCAAGATATACAACAGGAACCGGTTCACCCCAGTATCTCTGTCTTGCAAAAATCCACTCACGGAAATGATAATTAACTTTTCTTCTGGCAATACCCATTCCCTCAAGCTTCTGTGTAATTGCTTCCTTTGCTTCCTCAACGGTAAGACCTGTAAACTCTTCTGAATTAACAAGCTTGCAGCCCTTTCCGAGATAATCTCCCTTTTCAAATGCACACTCACTTACATCTCTTCCATCGATTACCTGAATCATAGGAATATTATGAACAACTGCATATTCAAAGTCTCTCTGGTCGTGTGAAGGAACAGCCATAACCGCACCGGTTCCATAACTTGCAAGTACAAAATCACCGATAAATACAGGCACCTCTTTTCCGTTAACAGGATTAACAGCGTAAATACCCTTTAACACACAGCCTGATTTTGTCTTATTAAGCTCTGTACGATCCATGTCGTTTTTCTTCAGTGTCTCAGCAATATATGCTTCTACTTCTTCTTTATTTTCGATTCTCGGCATAAGGTCCTTAACAAGCTGTCCGTCCGGTGCAAGAACCATAAATGTAATACCGTAAATTGTCTCGATACATGTTGTGTAGATTGAGAACTTGCCACCTCCTACAATATTAAAATCAACCTCAACACCTGTTGATTTACCTATCCAGTGTCTCTGAATGTCCTTTGTAGATTCCGGCCAGTCAATCTCTTCCAAACCTTCAAGAAGCTTCTCTGCAAATGCAGGCTGGTCGATAACCCACTGCTTCATATTCTTACGAACAACAGGATATCCGCCACGTTCTGACTTTCCGTCGATAACCTCATCATTTGACAAAACCGTACCAAGTTCTTCACACCAGTTAACCGGCATATCTACAAGCTTAGCATATCCGTCAAGATACAACTGCTTGAAAATCCACTGTGTCCATTTATAGAATTTAGGATCACTTGTGGCAAGCACCTTGCTCCAGTCATAATCAAAACCGAGACCCTTTAACTGCTCTGAAAATGTTTCGATATTTTCTTCCGTAAATCCGTTCGGATGATTTCCCGTACTAACTGCGTACTGCTCCGCAGGAAGGCCGAATGAATCATATCCCATCGGATGAAGAACATTATAACCCTGCATTCTCTTCATTCTTGACATAATATCTGTGGCTGTATATCCTTCAGGATGTCCTGCATGAAGACCTACTCCTGACGGATATGGGAACATATCAAGTGCATAATACTTTGGCTTTGAAAAATCCCATACATCTGTCTTAAAGGTATTGTTTTCTTCCCAATACTTTCGCCATTTCTGTTCAACTTCTTTGTGATTGTACATTTCTGCCATTTTACTATCTCCTATACATAAAAAATAATTAAAAAAGCCCTTTCATCTCCTTACTAGAGACGAAAGGGCATATTCCGCGGTACCACTCTAATTCATGCCATAAGCATGCACTTTATATTCTGTAACGGGAATTCCCGCTTCCGACTACATATCACCGGAAGAACTCAAAGGCGAGTTGGGAGCCTTGGCTGCTGTCTCGCACCATACGACAGCTCTCTGAAAACCCTGGTACTCTTAGTACTCCTTTTCACAGTCATTAAAATATTAAATTTGATTCAAGAACACCAACTGCCGGTGTCAACAAATCCATTAATAACTATATACATTTAACCCCGATTTGTCAAGCAAATAGTGGAATTTCATCAGTTTGCAGGAACTTTCTTTCTTTGAGGGCTCTTTTTAGCTAGGTTATTTTTGATTTGATTATTTATCTGTATTGTCATGCGAACACGCACATTTTTGCAACATGTCTGCGTCGCCTGTTAACATGCCTCTTTCGCAAACTCGCGCGTAATTACTCATATATGTATAGTATAAACAAACACCGCGCTCAAACATGCTTCGAGGCATGCAGCTATGCTTGACATGTTTTGCAAAAATCAGTGCTATGGTTTGCATGACAATACAGATAAATAATCAAAAAATAAATAAAAGGTTTAAAAAAGAGCCCTCAAAGAAAGAAGGCTCTTGCAAACTGAACTGACGATTTTGAGACAGGATTCAGTTAAGATTTAATAAACATATATCAGTATGCTGAGGAAGTGCAGCACGCTTCCGCCTACAACAAAGAAATGCCATATCGAATGCATATATTTTACCTTGCTGCCTATACCGTATATAATAGCGCCGACCGTATAGGTGATTCCTCCTGCAAGTAAAAGTTTAATACATCCAAACGGAACTGCATTATACAAATCCTTAAACTTAAATATAATAAGCCAGCCGAGGGCTATATAGGCAATCATGGAAAATACTTTAAACTTTTCTACATTTACTGCATTAAGTACAATTCCGAGAATGGATATGCCCCATACCAGTGCAAATAAAGCCCATCCGGTTTTTCCCCTGAGTGAAACAAGAGTAAAAGGTGTGTAACTTCCGGCTATAAGCAAAAAAATACAACAATGGTCAAATACTCTCAGTACCCTCTTTCCCTTACACGGTTTAAGACTGTGGTATATGGTTGACATAGTGTACATAATAACCAGAGACACGCCAAAAATAACAGCCGAAAGCACCTCAATGGCACCGCCTCCCCTTGCTGCACCCACTATACATACTACAAGTGCAACAATTCCGAATATTGCACCGATTCCATGAGATATGGCATTAACAATTTCTTCACCCAAAGTATATTTTGGGATAGGAATTTTACTTTCCTTTTTTTCTTTTACAACACTTACATTTGTAATAACATCAAGTTCTTTTTGCTCAGAAAGTTCCATATCTCCTGATTTAGCTTGTTTTACAGCCTTCTTTGCCATAATTTTTGCTATTTTGGCATCTCTTTTTCTTTCTATCTTTTCAATTTTATTATCATACTTTTCTTTAAAATTCTTCGACATAACACCACACCTTTCCACAACATGTAGTTTTCAATACTATGTTACATCATTTTCACAAACTTGTCAATAAAAACGGCAGGATTCCGTCGGAACCCTGCCAAATATTCGCTAATATTAATTTGTATAGTTATCAAAGTAACCCTGTACAAGAACAACCGGTGTACCCTTATCGCCTGAACCGCTTGTCAGGTCACAAAGTGAACCGATAAGATCTGTAAGCTGTCTAGGTGTTGTACCCTGTGATGCCATATCTCCTACAAGATTGTCATTCTTCTCTTTGATACGATTTGAAATAGCTTCTTTAAGTGCTTCACCGCTTAAATCTTTAAAGTCATTATCTGCAAGATATTTAAGTTTAAGTTCATTCGGTGTTCCGATTAAACCGTCTGTAAATGCAGGTGAAACACATGGGTCTGCAAGCTCCCAAATCTTACCCTGCGGATCCTTGAACGCACCGTCACCATATACCATAACTTCGATATGTTTGCCTGTTGCATCCAACAATCTCTTCTGAATATCAAGAACAAGGTCTTTACATTCTCTCGGGAAAAGCTTTACGCTGTCTTCTGTAGACTTATTTGAACCAAGAAGACCAAATCTTTCATTGCATCCGCTTCCGTCTACAGGAGCTGTAAGAATATCATCAAGACCGCAAACTTTCTTTGCACCCTTTGCAAGGAGAATTCTCTTTGTTCTTGCTCTTGAATGAATATCACATGTTAAAACATTATCTGTATAGTTAAGAATAGTTGTTGGATTATTTGCAAAAATAACTTCTACTTCTGCACCAGCTTCACGGATAACATCAGAATAGTACTGAACATAATCAACACCTGTAAATTCATGAACATTCTTTCCGAATAATTCTCTGTATCTATCAAGTGTAAGCACATCGCTGTACGGATTGATTCCTGCATCATCTAACTTATCAAGAGAAACGAGGCTGTTACCAACTTCATCGCTTGGATAGCTGAGCATAAGGACTACCTTCTTAGCACCCATTGCAATACCTCTTAAGCAGATTGCAAAGCGGTTTCTAGAAAGAATCGGAAAAATAACACCAATAGTTCCGCCACCGAGTTTTTCCTTTACATCTTTCGCAATTGCGTTAACAGTTGCATAATTGCCCTGGCTTCTTGCAACAATAGATTCTGTTACTGCTACAACATCTCTGTCACGAAGTTCAAATCCCTCAGACTGAGCTGCCTCGAGTACGCTCTCCGAAACAATCTTCGCAAGATCATCTCCCTGTCTGATGATAGGACAACGAACACCTCTTGAAACTGTACCAACTTTTCTTTCCATTCTGTTCACCTTTTTCTTTTTAAAATACGTGAATTTTTATATCAAATTTCTTTGACAAAAATCCACCGACGTAATTATATACTCTTTGTTACAAATGCACAAGTTTTTTTTCAAAAAAAAAGTGATAAATTTTACACAAATCAAAAAAACATCCGCATATACAAAGATTTTTGCTTATGATATAAATTCACAAGCGGCGAGTGCAGCTACACTTCCATCCGCAACAGCTGTTGTAAGCTGACGAATCTGCTTGCGCCTGCAATCTCCTGCAACAAAAATTCCGTTTAATTTTGTTTTGCAGTCTTCTTCAGAATCAATATATCCGTAGTCATCAATATCAAGAATATCCTTAACCACATCCGTAGAAGGTTCTTGACCTACTGCCATAAACACACCCTTTACGGTTATTTCTCTCTTTGAACCGTCTTTAACATTCTCAACTGCAACAGAATTAACAACATCTTCACCGTTAACCGCTGTCAGCACACTGTCCAGTACAAATTCAACATTATCAAGATCACGAAGTTTTTGGACAAGACTCTTCTCGCCTCTGAATTCATCTCTTCTATGGACAATATAAACCTTTGTACAATATGCAGCTAAAAACATGGCATCCTGCAGAGCCGTACTTCCGCCACCGATAACCGCCACGTCTTCTCCTTTGTAAAATGCGCCGTCGCAAACTGCACAATAGGATACTCCGGCACCTATCAGTTCTTCTTCACCCGGCACACCAAGTTTTCTTGCAGTTGCTCCTGTAGCAACGATAACAGCTTTAGCTTCGTATTCACCGTCACCGGTAATAACCTTTTTCACATCACCACAATCCACTATCTTTTCAACAGTCGAAAGCTCCAATTCGGCTCCCTGTGCCAGAATCTGTTCCATAAGTTTATCTGCGAATTCATTGCCACTCATTTCTTTGATTCCCGGATAATTTTCGACTCTGTGTGAATATGTTATCTGTCCGCCAAACCCCTGTTTTTCAATAACAAGGACACTTTTTCCTGCCCTGAGACAATAAAGTGCTGCCGTCATTCCTGCCGGACCACCGCCGACAACAATAATATCAAACATTATTTCCTCCGTTCCGAATATTTAGACAAGGAATGTGTGAGAAAAAATCCCACACATTCTCTTAAATTCATTATGCTAAAAATGCTTTAATTGCAGATGCACCAACAACCTTTAATACATCGCCGTTGTCAATGATAAGCGTCGGAGCCTGTTTAACGCCATACTTCATGGCCAGATCCGGCATATCTTCTGCATCTATCTTTGTATATTCATAACCTGCTTTATCAAGCATTGCTATTGCAAATTTGCAGTTCGGGCATGTCTTTGTTGTAAACAACATTGCATTGCCTACAATCGTGCCTTTTTCTTCCGGTTCAACGGCTGTTGCTACTGCTGTTGCCACAGCTGCCTCTTTTGCTTCAGCTCCACTGTTATCAACCGTTGTTCTTACCATCTTTGGTTCGGAAGAAGCCTCGATGTCGTAAGATTTTCTCTCCTTGAATTCCTGAAGTTTACCATCATTCCAGTTCTGAACCGGTCTGTAGTAACCTGTAATTCTACTGTAAACTTCTGTGTTATCGCCGCAGTGCGGACACTTATAAAGTTCACCGTTCAGATAACCATGGCTCTTACAGATTGAATAAATAGGTGAGAGCGTATAATACGGTAATGAGTAATTCTCAGCAATTTTTCTGACAAGCGCTGCCGCAGCCTCCCATGACGGAAGTTTTTCGCCTAGGAATGCATGGAATACTGTTCCCGATGTATACAATGTCTGTAATTCATCCTGAATATCAAGTGCTTCGAAGATATCTTCAGTAAATCCTACAGGAAGATGTGAACTATTTGTATAATATGGTGTTCCGCCATCTTCTGAAGCTGTGATAATATCCGGATATCTTGCGATATCATGTTTAGCAAGTCTGAATGATGTAGACTCAGCAGGTGTTGCTTCAAGGTTGTAAAGATTTCCGTACATCTCCTGATAATCTGAAAGTTTTTCTCTCATGTGGTTAAGTACATCTTTAGCAAACTGCTGTGTCTCCGCACTTGTCATATCCTTACGAATCCATTTTGCATTAAGACCAACTTCGTTCATACCAACAAGACCGATTGTTGAGAAGTGATTATCAAATGTTCCGAGATATCTCTTTGTGTAAGGATACAAACCTTCATCAAGAAGCTTTGTAATGATTTTTCTCTTTACATCAAGTGATCTTGCTGAAATATCCATAAGTTTATCAAGTCTCTGATAGAAATCAGCTTCATTTTCTGCAAGATATGCAATTCTTGGCATGTTAATAGTAACAACACCAACAGAACCTGTGCTTTCACCGCTACCGAAGAAACCACCTGATTTCTTTCTGAGTTCTCTAAGGTCAAGACGAAGTCTGCAGCACATACTTCTGATATCACTTGGTTCCATATCACTATTAATATAGTTAGAGAAATACGGTGTACCGTATTTTGATGTCATCTCAAACAACAGTTTGTTGTTCTCAGTAGGTGACCAGTCAAAATCTTTTGTGATGGAGTATGTCGGGATAGGATACTGGAATCCTCTGCCGTTAGCATCACCTTCAATCATAATTTCGATGAATGCTTTGTTGATTAAATCCATCTCTGCCTTACAATCTTTATACTTGAAATCCATCTCCTTACCACCTACGATTGCAGGTAATTCTGCAAGGTCGGCAGGAACTGTCCAGTCTAAAGTAATGTTTGTAAACGGTGCCTGTGTACCCCATCTGCTAGGTGTGTTAACACCGTATACAAATGATTCAATACACTTCTTTATCTGATCATATGAAAGGTTGTCTACTTTTGCAAATGGTGCAAGGTAAGTATCAAATGATGAAAATGCCTGTGCTCCGGCCCATTCATTCTGCATGATACCAAGGAAATTAACCATCTGATTACAAAGTGTAGCAAGATGTGATGCCGGTTTTGATGTAATCTTACCGCCTACTCCACCAAGTCCTTCATTTATAAGCTGTTTTAATGACCATCCTGCACAGTAACCTGTAAGCATAGATAAGTCATGAATATGAATATCTGCATTTCTGTGAGCATTTGATATTTCATCATCATATATTTCCGAAAGCCAATAATTTGCTGTAATAGCGCCTGAGTTCGAAAGAATAAGACCTCCTACCGAATAAGATACAGTAGAGTTCTCCTTTACTCTCCAGTCCGTTACCTTTACGTAGCTGTCTACGATATCCTTGTAATCAAGAATTGTAGACTTCATATTACGGAGTTTTTCTCTCTGTCTACGATAAAGGATATATGCCTTGGCAACATCGCTGTAGCCGGCCTGAATAAGAACATATTCAACACTGTCCTGGATGTCCTCCACCGCAATAAGACTATTTTTAATCTTTGGCTCAAAATCAGCTGTAACCTTTAATGCAAGCAAATCAATAATGCTGTCAACATACTGCTTGTCCATGGCTTCGAACGCCATCTTAATAGCCTCTCCAATTTTTGATAAATCAAACTCAACAATTTTATTGTTTCGTTTTAAAACTCTGTACATCTCCCACCATCATTCCTTTCATCTAATATTATTTTTAGTGTTCCAAACCCATCAAAGTATATACCCCGCCTGAGATTTTTATCAAATCCAAACAACCGTAACCTTCCATAAATTTATTCACACGTTTCCTTTCTCTAATATACACTCTGAAACGACAAAAGTCAATGACATTTTCAATATCTTGTGTTTTATTTTTTAATACCACACTAGATATTGTGTCATTGACCATCTTTCAAAAACATCAAAATATATAAACATTTCAAGGGAAATCACATTTTTCCAATCCAAAATTGTTCAAAATTGTGTCCTGAAAATCTGTATTATCTAACTTTTACGTCACCTACATATTGTGTTATTGTGTTTCTTATTTTTTTAAGTTCGTCTTCCTCAAACGGTTGAAGACTGATATCCGAAACTCCACCCATATCATCAAGTTTTACAAGAATTCTGTCCGATTCTTTGTAGTTTTGAACAAAATATCTCTTCGCTCCCCGAATGAGCTTTCCTATCTCCTCTGCATCCTCAATATCATGAAGACCCTTTACATAGGTGGTCCTGAACTCATAGTCCACGCCGGAAGACATAATAATCTCCACAGACGCTTTTATCTTTTCTGTAAGACTTACGTCATCAGAATCCCTGCCTGTAATCAAGCCATACTTATCCGGTGCGCCCTTTATATCCATAGCCACATAATCTACAAGACCCTTATCTATAACTTTCTTAAGGTGTTCAGGACATGAACCGTTCGTATCCAGCTTTATGGCATATCCAAGTTCCTTTATATCTGCCATAAAATCATCTATATCCTCATGAATAAGCGGTTCTCCTCCCGAAATAACCACACCGTCAAGTACTGATACTCTCTTTTTCAGGTAGTCATACACTTCCTCAACGGCAATAATATTATTTTTCGGATATTTTACCATCTCACCATTATGACAATACGGACACCTGAAATTGCACCCGCCGGTAAAAACAATACTTGCCACTTTACCTGTATAATCAAGCAATGTTAATTTATCAAGACCACTAATAATCATACAAACCTTCCAAAACCTCAAAATAATCTTCAAATGTCTTTCGGGTACATGACGGATTCTTTATAATAATTCCGTCAGTCTTAAGACCTAATAACGAAAATGCCATAGCCACACGATGATCCTCATATGTCTCTATCCCGGCACCACAAGGTGTTCCCGGAATAATCTCAACACCGTCGTCAAGCTCATTGCACTTAATTCCTGCTCTGTTTAATTCGTTAACTATTGCAGCTATTCTGTCTGATTCCTGACCTCTTATATGTCCGATTCCTGTTATTCTTGTAGGTGTTTTTGCATATGCTGCAACTACTGCCAATGTAAGCGCCTGATCAGAAAAATCATTCATATATACATCCACACCGTTATATTCGCCATCAGCAGGTCCAACGAACATAATACCATTATTGTCATCGAAACACCTGCCACCCATAGACTCCAGAAGCTTTAAAAACTTCATGTCTCCCTGCATAGAATCCGGATATACTCCGTTTACAATAACACTCAAACCACATATCATTGCCGCTGCATAAAAATATGATGCCGCAGAAACGTCCGGTTCTATATGATATGCAAATTCTTTTTCATCATCTGTCTCATCACAATAAGGTACCTTATACGTCTCACCATCAAATTCCGAAGGCATCCCGAAATCACTCATGACTTTTCGTGTAATCTCTATATAAGAGCCGTTTTTCTTACTACTTGTAATATGTACAAATACGTCTTTTTTTATCATGGATGCCGTCATAAGAATCGCGCTCAAAAACTGTGTGCTTTTACTTATGTCAAGACTGATGTCCACAACCTCATTCTCATCCATGCCCTCTGTTGTATCGGCAAAGATACCTCTAATCTTTACAGGCAGGCATCCTTTTTCCTCCAGATAATCAATCCTCGCTCCAAGACCTTCAAGTACAGTAAACAGTTCATTCATAGGACGCTTCTTCATCTGTTCCGATGCATCTATCACATATTCACCGTCAGAAAATCCAAGCATCGCTGTCAGGAATCTGGCTGCAGTTCCTGCACTGCCCACATAAATCTTACCCTGTTTTTCTGGAATCACACCATTGTTACCGTAGACAATTGCCTTCTTATTCTCTTCGTCAAGTTCCACATGGAATCCAAGATTCATAAGAGCCTTTGCAAAATATCTTGAATCATCACTAAAAAGTGCTCCCTCAAGAGTGCATATCTTATCCGATAATGCTGCCAAAAGCAGTGCTCTGTTTGTTATACTTTTTGATCCCGGAACCGTAACTTTACGAATCACGTTCTTATTTTCATCTGAAATATATAATCTTCTGATTATCTGCCCGTCTGTTGAATCCATTATTTTCCGTCTCTTTCCTCAAGTAACTCATGAATCTGAATGTCAAGTCTGTCGGCCGGTTTAAGACCGATGAATCTGCATCCGTACATAGTCATCTCGTCACCGTTATTTTCCATTCTTACGATTTCGATTACTGTATCAAATCTCTTCTTTCCCCAGATTTCCATATGGATATCATAAAATGTATTAAGTTTAAGTTCCTCACTGCTTCTGAAAGCAATACCGGTCTCAGATACATTTGTAAGTTCCACTCCGAACTCCTCTGTCTTAAGACCGGCAAGATTCTTTGTGTTGCGAATCTGGCTGAGTTTAACCGTCACATCAATATCCATTCTTTTTGCTCTTCTTTTTTCCTCCATAAAATTTTTCCTTCCTTTCTTTAATATCTAAATCAACAACATGGCATCCCCAAAACTAAAGAATCTATATTTTTTATCTATAGCTTCTTCATATGCAGCCATGATATTTTCTCTTCCTGCAAATGCTGATACCAGCATAAGCAACGTGGATTCCGGTAAATGGAAATTAGTAATAAGACCATCAATAAGCTTGAACTTATATCCCGGATAAATAAATATCTCCGTATATCCGCTCGACGGGACAATCGTTCCGTCTTCCGATGCCGCGGATTCCAATGTACGAAGGCTTGTGGTTCCGACAGATATTACTCTTCCTCCATTTGCCTTTGCACGATTAATCTTTTTGCACGCCTCCTCGTCGACTATGTAATATTCCGAATGCATATGATGTTCAAGAATATTCTCAACCTTAACCGGTCTGAATGTTCCTAATCCTACATGAAGAGTTACACTTGCTATATCTACACCCATAGCCTTGATTTCCTCAAGCAGTTCATTTGTAAAATGAAGTCCTGCCGTAGGTGCCGCTGCCGAGCCTTCGTGCTTTGCATATACCGTCTGATAACGATTCTTATCTTTAAGTTCGTGGGTAATGTACGGTGGCAATGGCATCTGTCCCAGCCTGTCCAGCAGTTCCTCCCATATTCCTTCATATGAGAATTCTATAATTCTGTTACCTTCATCCACCACATCGAGAACGGTTCCCTTAAGAAGACCATCTCCAAAATCAAGTACAGTACCGGGTCTTGCCTTTTTGCCCGGTTTGACAAGTGTCTCCCACGACTTCTCCCCTGTTCTTTTAAGAAGGAGAACCTCTATCCTGGCCCCTGTATCTTCCTTTACACCAAAAAGTCTTGCCGGAATAACCTTTGTATCATTTATGACAAGACAGTCACCCTCCCTGAGATACTCTTTAACATCTTTAAATATCCTGTGTTCGTATTCTCCGGTAATCCTATTCAATTTAAGAAGCTTGCTTGACGAACGATCTGCAAGCGGATCCTGCGCTATAAGCTCCTGTGGTAAATCATAATAAAAATCTTTTAATTCCATCGACTGTTCCCAACCAATCCGTAATATTACTTTCTGTTGCGCAGGAAATCTGCAATAAGGAGCGTAACCATCTTGCCGTAGCTTTTTACACCGTCTTCCTGGCCGTTCATAACAAGATAACCGTTATTAATGCTGTTACTTACCTCTGAAATAACCTGTCCTGCCTTGGTTTCCCTATATTGTTTCCAATATTCATACTCATCGTTCATGTCCTTTATAACATCTTCGGACAGCAATTTTGAAACCTCATCATATTTATCTTTATCAATATCATAAAGCTCATTAGAGGCATAAATATATGCCAGTGCATATCCGCTGTACACGAATTCCGCATCTTCAGAATTAATACATGCAAGATATGCTATATAATTGGCCTCATCTTCTTTCATGTATCCCGAAAGATGTGCAAGCTCATGACACATAGTTGCCGGTATGGAATAATCCGGCACATGATCATTGACATTTGCTTCAAGGGTAAACGGACAATACACACCGACTATCTCCGTATATGACATAAACTTAGAACCCATCACAGGTTTAACTCGTCCGCTGACATATGCCACAGACGGATAATCCTTTGAAAGAGACCTCATGGCTTTTGACGCCCTGCCTGATGTTTTATAAAAGCTCTCAGACAGAACCATTATACCATTTTTATCCTTTTCTGTAACCTCTTTCCTTGAATTTGTTGTTTTTTCCGCAAGATAAATACACAAATCATACAAATCATCCGTTGTATACTCACCTATGGTAAAATCACAGTATTTCTCAAAATCATACCGATAATAATTTGTACCGCACAGGATGCAGAACGAAAAGACACCTATCGATAAAACAAATGCCACATTCCATGTAAATTTTCTGAGTTTCGATGCAGAAAACCTGTATTCCCTGCGTCTTATCGCTTTTATGGTTCGCACAGTCATTATTATCAGTCTTACAACTGCATATATTGCAAACACAATAAATCCGGTAATAAGTAATTCAGCCAGCGAAAACGGAAAAAGTCCCGTAACAAATCCTATGGGAACCGAAAACACCTTAAATATGCCTCTGGCAAATATATATTCTGCTATAAACTCACTGTTCTTTGCCGCAATCATCGATATAGCGGCAAGTACAAACAGTATTATCGTAATTATCTTTCTAATCTTCATTATAAATTATCCAAAACTATCGTAAACGGTCCGTCATTTATTAGTTCAACTTCCATATGTGCACCAAACACACCATGTTCAACCGTATCCACTTCTTCTTTACATCTTTCAATAATGTATTCATACAATTCTTCCGCGAGTGCAGGATTACCTGCATTGACAAAAGAAGGTCTGTTTCCTTTTTTACAGTCTGCATAAAGAGTAAACTGTGAAACAATCAACAGACTTCCTCCCACATCTTTAATGGATAGATTTGTCTTACCCTCTTCATCAGCAAAAATTCTTAAGCCAATCATTTTCTTAATATACTTATCAGCAACTTCTTTTGTATCTTCATTTGACACACCTACAAATACAAGAAAGCCATTGTCAATCTTTCCGACAACACGATTATCTACAGTAACAGAAGCTCTCTGTACTCTCTGAATTAAAAATTTCATAATATCTCCATTCCGGACTATTTCTTCAAAACAATCCGTAAAAAACAATCCCGTAAATCTGTGGATGTATTTTTAAAATTTTCACGTACAGTATACCATAATCTGCAACAACTGTACACCTTTTTAACCACATAAAAAATGCGTAACAGTTGTCAAAACCGTTACGCATTTAATACTTATGCTCTAAGTTCGATATTCATTTCTCCAAGTTTTTTGAGAATCTTTTCCATTACCGGAGTAATATCTTTATCTTCAAGAGTTCTGTCATTTGCTCTGAATGAGATTGAATATGCTACAGACTTATAGCCTTCCTTAATCTGACTTCCTTCATAAATATCAAATAAGTTATAGCTTTCTACCAGCTTACCGCCACATTTTTCGATAACTTCTTCCACTTCACCCACAAGAATATCCTTTGGCATAACCATACTGATGTCTCTTGTAACTGCAGGGAATTTTGCGATACCCGAATATTTTCTGTCAAATGATGTTCTCTTTTCGATTTCAGGCATATCAAGAACTGCAACGTATGCCCTGTCTCCCATATCATAGTTGTCAAGCACCTGTGGATGTACTTCACCCAGATATCCGATTACCACACCATCATAAATAACATTGGCCTGTCTTCCCGGATGAAGGAAAGTTTTACCTGCATTAGGATCGTAGGTAACCTTTTTATCAAGGCCTGCTGTTGTAAGTATCTCCTCAATAACACCCTTCATGGTGAAGAAATCACCTTCGCCATACATACCAAGTGTAAGCTGCATTCTCTCTTCAGGAAGTTCTGTTACAGGTACCTGCTTTGGAATATATACATTTGCAAGTTCATAAAGTCTTACGTCTTTATTTCTTCTGTTGTAGTTTGTTGCAAGTGATGTAAGCATACCGTTGAGCGGTATAGTTCTCATAATACTGAAATCTTCACCAAGCGGATTGCTTATCACAACAGTATTTCTAAGTGAATCATCTGCAGGTATGAGAAGCTTGTCAAATACCTTCGGACTCTCAAACGAATAAGTCATAGCCTGTGAGAAACCGCTGAATTTGGCCACTTCTCTGACAAGTTCTTCTACTCTGAGCTTATATGAGAGCTTACCTGCAGTAGCTTCTCCCGAAGGAAGACTTACAGGAATATTATCATAACCGTAGAATCTTGCAACTTCTTCAGCTATATCGGCTTCACCGACCAAATCCTGTCTGAATGTAGGAATGATAAGTTCCTCATTTGCTTTATCGTACTCGATTTCAAGCATATCAAAATATGAAAGCATATCCTCTACAGACACATCTGTTCCAAGAAGTCTGTTAATCTTTGCCGGATTGAACGGAATTCTCTTAGGCTGTCTTACTTCTTTATAGACATCAACCATTCCGCCAACCACTTCACCGGCTCCGAGTTCTTCTATCAACTGACACGCTCTGTCAAGTGCTGCACTTGCGTTGTTTGGGTCAAGTCCCTTTTCGAACTTACCTGATGCATCAGTTCTGAGACCAACTCTCTTTGATGAAAGTCTGATATTTGTACCGTCGAAGCAGGCCGCTTCAAAAAGCATATCCTTTACATCATCGGTAATCATTGAATTTTCGCCACCCATGATACCTGCAATACCTACGGCTTTTTCGTCATCGCAAATCATAAGAACATTTGAATCCATCTTTCTTTCCTGACCGTCAAGTGTCACAAAAGTATCTCCGTCTTTTGCCCTCTTTACGACAATACGGTTGCCTTTAAGTGTTGCAAGGTCGTAGGCATGCATTGGCTGACCATATTCTTCCATAACATAGTTTGTTATGTCTACAAGATTGTTAATAGGTCTGATACCGCAGGCCGCAAGTCTTCTCTGCATCCATTCAGGTGAAGGTCCAATCTTAACATTCTTTACAACTCTTGCACAATATCTCGGGCAAAGATCTGTATCTTCAACATCTACCTTAATATATTTATTAACATCGTCGTCATTAGCCTTAACTTCTACCTTAGGTGCAATAAAAGGCTTTCTGAATGTTGCCGCAGCTTCTCTTGCAATACCGAGAATACCGAAGCAATCTACTCTGTTTGATGTAACCTCATATTCAAATACACTTTCACGGAGACCAAGATATGCAACTGCATCTTCTCCTACCGGTGCATCTTCTTTCAGGATATAAAGTCCGTCTTCTGCAGCATCCGGATACATATCTTTTGATGAACCGAGCTCCTCTATCGAACACATCATACCTGATGATTCAATACCTCTGAGTTTACCCTTCTTAATCTTTATTCCGCCCGGTGTCTTCTTACCGTCATGACCGCCTGCTACTTTTCCGCCATCAAGACATACCGGAACCTTAGCTCCTTCAAAGACATTCGGCGCACCTGTAACAATCTGGATAGTCTCTGTACCAACATTTACCTGACAGATAACAAGCTTGTCAGCATCAGGATGTCTTTCAACCTTTGTAACCTGACCAATCACAATCTTTTCAAGGTCAGCATCAAGTCTTTCAAAATTTTCTACTTTTGTACCCGAAAGAGTCATTCCGTCTCTGTATTCTTCATCGGTAACATCTAATTCAGGAACATATGCTTTAATCCAAGACATTGGAGTATTCATAAAAACTTACCTCTTTTCACTTTAAATATTTGTAATAACCAGTACATCTGTTTCTTAACAACCGATGTACTAGAACTGTTTTAAGAAACGTATATCATTCTCATACAATAATCTCATATCATCGATTTCATATTTAAGTAATGCGATTCTCTCAAGACCGATACCAAATGCAAATCCCTGATACTCGTTCGGATCAATATTTGACATTTCAAGAACATGAGGATGAACCATACCACATCCCAGAATCTCAATCCATCCTTCACCTTTACACATTCTGCAGCCTTTACCATTACACTTGAAACATGTAACATCCATCTCTGCACTCGGCTCTGTAAATGGGAAATGATGAGGTCTGAACTTAACCTTTGTATCTTCACCGAACAATTCTTTTGCAAACTGAGCAAGTGTTCCCTTAAGGTCAGCAAATGTTACATTCTTGTCGATTACAAGACCTTCCACCTGATGGAATGAAGGTGAATGTGTAGCATCTACTTCGTCAGCACGGAAAACTCTTCCCGGTGCAATCATTCTGATAGGAAGTTTGCCTTTCTCCATCTCGTGTACCTGTACTGATGACGTCTGTGTTCTGAGAACAATCTTATCATTTATATAGAACGTATCCTGTTCGTCCTTTGCAGGATGATTTGCAGGAATATTAAGCGCCTCAAAGTTATAATAGTCATACTCAACTTCAGGACCCTCAACAACTTCATAACCCATACCTATAAAGATTCTTTCCAATTCCTCGAGAGCAACTGTATTTGGATGTTTATGTCCTACGATGCTCTTTTTTGCAGGAAGTGTAACATCGATAACCTCTGCCTTAAGCTTTGCTTCTCTTTCTTTTGTTGAAAGCATAGTCTTAACTTCTTCAAGCTTTTCTTCAATAGCTGTTCTTGTGTCATTCACAAGCTGACCAACCTTCGGTCTGTCTTCTGCAGCCACATCCTTCATACCTTTAAGTACTTCTGTAAGCTCGCCTTTTTTACCAAGAACTGCAACTCTGATTTCATTTAACTTTTCAAGAGTATCAGCTTCCTGAATCTTCATAATCGCTTCTTCTTTGATTTTCTGAAGTTTTTCGTTCATTTTAAATACCTCCATATCTATTTTCAAATTAAAAAACCCTCTGTTCTTTCGAACAGAGGGACGAATATATTCCGCGGTACCACCCACATTCTTGGATAAAATCCAAGCACTCAAAGACTTAACGCGTCTAACGGCATACTCTTATCAAATATGCAGCTCCTGTGGGAAATTCGAACAAATATCTGAACTTAGATAAGCTTTCAGCCGGTGACTCATCCTCTCTGATAGAAAATACCTGTCTACTAAACACATTCATCGCTTTTATATTCTTTTCTTTTGTCTATGGGTATAATAGCATAGTAAAAAATCAGTGTCAACAAAATTTTTACACCTGCAGGTAACCTTTTTACTGCTATTCTGCCACAAAAGTAAGTACTAAACCTTCCGGGATTTTGTCAAGACATTCAAATGTATCCGGAGATGTTTTTACTACCATTTCGTTTTCATCAGTTCTGGTTAAAATAATTTCACTTCCCAATTCACCTTTAACAGTTACAGTCATTCCGTCTTCACTTACAGAAGTTATTCCGGAGCCGTCACCTCTGCCCATGTAATAGTATTTATCTCCAAACAATGTGCAGTAGCTTAAAAACATCTCTAAGTCTTCGCCGGTCAGACCTTCCATC
Source organism: Lachnospiraceae bacterium (assembly GCA_015057405.1). GTDB lineage: Bacteria > Bacillota > Clostridia > Lachnospirales > Lachnospiraceae > V9D3004. Next base: position 1,009 of record SVEK01000013.1, on the reverse strand, counting down.
ATATTGTCTGCCAAATCACCTAAGCCTACACCGAACCACTTTTCCTCAGAATTACTTATTCTGAACGAAATACTGTACAAAGTATCGCCATCAACAAATTTTGCAGTCCATCTTCCCTTCTTTCCGCTTACTGAAGGATAACTGAAATCAGGATCAACTTCATTACAACGGCTGCATACACCTTTTACAAAATCATGACCGAGAGCTTCTCCCTCCGTCTCGCCACATGAACATGTTGCAGGAAGCAGACATGTCGCATCCGAATAATCATGTTCATGTACCTCATCCGGTACTGTTTGGGATTCGTTTTCGTCTACATCACCTTTTGCATCTTCAGCTATCGTTGTCGTAATCTTAACCTCAACGTCCAACGCCTTAAAACTATTTTCAGCAGATTCTCTTGCTTTTGTAAATACATCTTCCGCATTTACCTTTTCATCTTTAATTTCTTTTATCTCAAAATTAAAAGTTGCATCATCATCTACGAATCCGCCCTTATTTGACGCTTCAACAATATCTTCTATAACCGTGCTGATATTTCCGTTCTTTGTATCAACATTATCAATTACGCTTTTTGCATCATCATTAACCGGTTCAACTGCCAGAACTTCTCCCGCAACATCCAGATATAATCTGAACTCAGGATTGATTGTAACAAGAACAACCGTCGCATAATTCTTAGGAACATCAAAACCGGATGTTGTCTCCTGTATCGGTGTTGTTTCATCGGTACCTGAGTTTTTATTTCCTTTTGAACATGCAGAGACAAAAACCAATGTCAATACTAATATTAATGTTAAAATCTTTTTCATACCGTGTCCTCCTTAGTAAACAAATATTATTTATTTGCAGATATGACAATATCATATGCCTATTTAAATATGGATCTATATTATAAAAGTGGACACAAAAAGTAACTATACATTATAATTAAGTAGACACCAAAAGGAGGTATCTAAACATGTCCACAAACAAACGAGGAACTAGGTATGACGAAGAGTTTAAACGT
>SVEK01000052.1 GCA_015057405.1 Lachnospiraceae bacterium | reverse complement strand
ACTTTCCCTTGTTTTCGCTCATAAGGGCAAAAACAAGGGAAAATACATTAAATATGAGTATGAAACTGCTGAAAAATCCAGTAAAATCAAGGGTTTTCAGAGAGTTAGTTAGATAAATTTGAATTTGGCGGCGAGTCGCTGTGGACAGAAATATTCCTGGACAATTAACTTGATAGGCTGTACAATTTGTGAGAGGTGATAATAAATGAATGGCGCCAACGCTTATTTTATAAATAAAAAAACAATAGTATCTTATATGCTTTCTCTTTTGGTTTTTTTTATTCATTTTCGGGTGTTTTCTGCTTTCAAAGATATAAATGGTTTTTTAGGTTATATTTTAGACCAATTGTTACTGTTAACCAAAGTCGCGGTTCCCCTTTTCTTTATCATATCGGGTGCTTTATTTTATCGTAATTACAATTGGGCCATAACAGTCAACAAATGGAAATCTAGATTCTTTAGTTTATGTATACCTTATTTGACGTGGAATACATTTTGGCTTCTGCTTGCATTGCTTGGATATTATACCCCGCTCGGAATGCTCCTCGGTGGTGTTAAGGCACCATTATCTCTGGAAAACGTACTGAAAGGTATATTTTTATATGGCTACTTTGAGCCGTTCTGGTTTATTTTACAGTTAATTGTCTTAACAGCATGTGCTCCCATAATATACTTGATTTTAAAAAATGAACGGGTTGGGTTAATCGGTATTTTTGTTTACTTCATCTTATCTTGTTTCGGTTTTAAGTTCAATACAATCCTGTTGCCAAATTCCAATATGGTTCTTGTTTATTTGATTGGCGCATGGATTGGTATACATCATTTTACTGTTTTTTCCTCAAGAAAAAGCAAACTGCATGCTTTAATCGGTCTTTTTCTATACATACTATGCTGTGTATTTCATGGAGTAGCAGAACTGCTTCCGGATTGGTGTCTTACTCTTCAGATACCTTTACTTGTTACCATTCTTTCCTGCGGTGCATTCTGGACCGCGTTTGACTTCTTTGATATGCAAAAATGTCCCCGGTATATGTCTTATAGCTTTCTAATTTATGCACTTCATTCATTTATTGGTGCATCCATTTCTAAAATTCTTTGTTTGCTCGTACCTGCAAACCAAGGGAATCTGGCACTCATTGCAGTAATTACTTTTTGTGCTACAATTACAATTATTACTTGTATAGGAAGGTTACTGGATACATACTTCCCCTTTTTGAAACAAATTCTGACAGGCAGATAATGTTCGAAACATAGACCACCCGTTGGACGAGTGGTCATTATTTCTGACATTTGCCGCTGCTTTATTTTTTGGAGGTCATGATGTTCAAATTGAAAGAAAAAATAGTAAAACTGAAACAGTATTGATGTGGGTAATGGTAAGTTTGTTTGATGTTACATACATCTCAGTTGTTGTATGTTTTGTTGCATTTTTTTTACCTTCACCACCTAATATAGTAAAGAATTCAAAAAGAACATCTGTAACGAGGGATTCTGCCCCGTTTCAAACAATTATGTCATTTCCCTTTGGTGGGATTCTTTCCTTGTGGATTAATATGAAATATGGTAGAATATTATAGATTTGTGGTTTGTTTTATGATAATAGTAGGGAGTATTAATTATGAAGATATGTTTTGCGGCCTCGTCGGGAGGGCATCTTGAGGAAATTACCTGTCTTAGACCTATTGCAATGGAACATGATTCGTTTCTTGTGACAGAAAAAACCAATCAGGAAACTACTGCGTGGGGAGAAGATACATATTATCTCAGACAGATTAATCGTAAAGAACCATTATTTATATTTCATTTTATTGTCTTGTTTTTTAAAGCAATGAAAATAATAAAAAAAGAGAATCCCGATTGCATAATATCCACAGGGGCATTGGTTACGTACCCTTTATGTGTTGTTTGCAAGTTAAAGAAAAAAAAGATTATATACATTGAGTCATTTGCGAGAGTCGATGAAGGTTCCCTCACAGGGAAACTTATGTATAAGATTGCGGATTTGTTTTTGGTACAGTGGGAAGAAATGCTGGAAGTATTTCCTAAGGCTACATATAGTGGCGGAATATTTTGATTAAGTGCTGTAGCAGGTAAGAGGTGCGATATGATATTTGTTGTGCTTGGAACACAGAAGTTTCAATGTAACCGGTTATTAAGACTAGTTGATAAGCTGGTTGAAGACGGAGTTATTACTGAAGAAGTAGTGGCTCAAAGAGGGTATAGTGATTATTCTCCGCAAAACTATGAATTTGTGGATTTTCTGCAGAAAGAAGAGTTTGAAAGCAGGATTAATGAGTGCTCATTGCTTATAACCCATAGTGGGGTCGGAACAATACTGTCGGGGGTTTATCATCACAAACCCGTTATTGTTTTTCCGAGACTTAAGAAGTATTCAGAGCATGTGGATGATCATCAGCTTGATATTGCAAAAGCATTTGCCAAGAAGAACCTTGTGCTTATGTGTGGTGAGGAAGATGATATGGCGCAGGTGATTGAAACTTCTAAGACAACTGTTTTTGATACATATGTATCTCAGAGGGAGACAATGATTGGAATAATCAGAGACTATCTTGAGAAGGAGGTTCGTTGATACTGTATGGATAATGTGGTTAATTCTAAAGATGGTGTGATTCAATCAGGAAAAAGAATAAATTACATAGATGCGGCCAAAGGAATTGGTATTATTCTGGTTTGTATAGGTCATGCGGTTACGAATGCGTCGTCGGCGATGAATTCAACATACGTTGGTGTTATAAAGTTTATTGCACAGTTTCATATGCCCTTATTCTTTTTGCTGAGTGGACTGGTATTTAGTGAACGTTACGCCCAAACACCGTTTCGCTCTACATTAAAGAAGATTAAGGCATATTATATTCCGTATGTTGTATATAATATGATTTTTGTAATACTGCACAATCCGCTTGCCCACCTTGGTTTTTTTACTGATTTTTATTCGTTAAAGGATCATTTGAGGGAAACAGCAATGGTGTTATCCATGCATGTTATGAGTATATGCGGTGCAATGTGGTTTTTAAGAGCATTAATGCTCATAGTAATCGGATATATATGGTTAGGATTTATTATTAATAAGCTTGTTCCTGACAGATACAAAGAGGTTGTCAGGGGGACTATTGTGATTTTATGTTTGTTGCTTGGAATGTCACCGATATGTCCTAAAGTGTTTGGCTTTGATGTTGCCATGTATTATGCGTCATATTTCTATATTGGTATTTTGATTAGAAAATATAATTTAAATCGTTTTATAGAGAAGAAAAAATGGGTGTGGATATTGTCAGGTATCGCGATTAACTTAATTATTGCCGTAATATCTAATGTGGGATTGAGCGGAAGAACAACATATAAGTTGTTTTTACTGTATGGAATAGGTGCGATATCCGGAAGCCTGATGATAATAGCGTTGTCCCAGTATAAACTAATATGTAATAACAGACTATTGTCGTATTTTGGCGGCAAATCATTGGATATAATGTCACTTCATTTTGCCACGTTTAAGATAGTCAGTCTGATTATTGTTGGGGTGTATGGTCTTGATATAAGGGCTGTTTCCGATATACCGGTGGTATTTGGTGTGACCGGTTGCTGGTGGATATTATATACGATAACAGGTCTAACGGTATCGGCGGGATTAAGAAGTGGATTTAATTGTGTAAAACACGTTTTAATTAATTTTAGAGAGGAGAGGCATAATGAAAAATAATAACCCGGAGAGTAAAAAGCAGTCAATAGAACTGTATGTCAATAACAGTCAGGTTATGAATGATGCCATCGATAGAGTTGTAGTAGAAATTCATAATAAGAAAAGAACCGGAGAGAATGCTCATAAGATACTTCTTACAGGTTGCGGACCACAGTGCGGAAGTACATCAACATGTATAGGTCTCGGAATATCCTTTGCAGAAGCAAAGTGGAAAACTTTGATTGTGGATTGCGATCTTAGAAAATTAAGAAATTACAAAAAGTTAAATGAGCAAACCGGTAACGGATTGTCAGATTTTTTGTTGAGTGATGATTCGGGAGAAGACAGTAACTTTGAAGAGATAATTTACTCCACAAACTTTGATAATTTATCATACATACCATGCGGAAAACATACAACCAATCCCGCAAGACTGTTTTGTTCGGATATGATGAAAAAGTTACTTGAGTATGCTGATAAGAATTATGATTACGTAATATTTGATTTCCCGTCTATTTCGGTTGCACCGGATGCACAGATATTATTCGGAGATGTTGACGGAATAATTCTTGTATCTGCATTGGACGGTGTTACAAAAAAACAGATAAGAAGTGCCAAACATAAAGTACGGCCTTTTGCTGATAAGTATTACGGAATGATAATCAATAAGATTAAGATGAAAATGTACAAGAAGATTATTAAACGATTTGATTATTATTTCATCAATCGTGATGGCAGGCAAAAACTTGGCGGAAAAGCAACTAACCGTTATAAAAGAACTCATTCAGCTAAGAAGGAGGACTCTAAGAATGAATAGATTTTTGAAATCAGTTATGGCATGGCTGTTTGTATGCATTGTTTCGTTGCTTATAGGAAGCGCAGAAGCTTCGGCAGCGCCTAAAAAAACATCCGATGAGGATCAACATCCATTGCTGTTTGTGACAAAATATTCAGTAACCAATCAGTCTATAATTCCGGGGAAGGAATTTACTCTCAAGTTAACCATTGAGAATTACAGCTCTAAAGAGACTGCACACAATATTGTTGTTATGATGAATAATCCTTCGGGAATAGTACCTGAATACAGTTCTGTCAGTGTTAATTATCTTGACTCAATAGGACCAAAGGAAACAAAAAATATTAAGTTTAAGTATACAGCGGATCCTCTTATTGATGATACCGAGTTGAATTTTGAAGTATATATTGCGGCAGATGAGACAAGTACTACAACACCTATCCGTATACCTGTGGGACGTGAGGGAGATTTTGCAGTTGATGAATACTCAGTGCCTGAAAAGTATGAGATTGGTAAGACCGAATACATTAGTGCTCTTGTTGAGAATATATCCGATAAAGAGATGAGTAATGTTGTAATGACTCTGCGATGTAATGATGTAACCGTGGCTTCTGAAAATATCGGAACAATTTCCGTCGGGACATCAAAAACCCAGTATGTAAGTGCCCTGTTTAGTGATCTTGGAACATTTCCTTACGAGCTTGTGCTTGTATATACTGATGGTACCGGAGTTGGAAAAGAATATAGTATTACAACAGGTATGTTAACCGTAGTCGAAAAGCTTGATTCGGAAGGTTCATCAAGTAATACTGCAACCGCTAATCCGCAGCAGAATCAACAGATAGTAGGAGCAAAAAGCGGTTCGCCAAATATTGTTGTCATATGCTCAATAGGAATATTATTAATTATAATATGTTGTGTTGTGTTATTGCTTTTGTATAGGAGGGAGTAAAGTATGCAGCAAAATGAAATAAGACAGATAGAAAGTCAGGATATGGATATAATTGAAAATGCATTTGTGGCACTTCGGGAATTATGGAAGAAAAAGCTGCTTGTAATATTGGTAACTATGGCAGGGTTGTTGTGTTCGCTTATTATAATTAATGTTAAAGGTAATTCGGTGAGATACCATTCTTCTGCAACATTGTTCAGTGCGGTGTACGGCGCTGCAACGGATTCAACCGAAGGTGTTGCAATCATGAACAGATATGCAGATATGATTGGAAGTTCCCGTGTATGTAGTAGAGCTGCTCAGGCATTATCCGGTTATAATATAAAAACAGAAGATCTCCAAAGAATGGTGGCGAACGGAGAGATTAATGTATCGGGAGCTAATACAAGCTCCATGGCATACGGATATAAACTGACACTGTCAGTGTTTTCAAACTATGAAGATCAGATACTTCCGGTTACCAATGCAATGGCATCTGCGTTTGCAGCAGAGCTTAACGACCTTATGGGTACAAGTGCCATTCAGGTAATGGATGAGGCAACCGGGTATGGTTACTTTAATACCCTTAATGCACAAAAGTATTTGCTTCTTATTACCGGTGCAGCATTTATAGGTGCTTGTTGTATTATTTTTGTACTGGCATTCTTTTCTCCATGGGTTAAAAGTGTAAAACAGTGTGAGCAGGACAATGACCTTATTCTTGGTATGCTGCCATATGTAAAGAGTAAGTAATCAGTCTTAATCAGGAGGCTTGTATGTTTAAAATTAGTGTAATTATTCCGGTTTATAATACTGAGAAATATCTTAAGGATTGCCTTGATTCCGTATTAGCACAAACATTGCAGGAATTAGAGATTATACTTATAAATGACGGTTCTACAGATTCTTCTCTTGAAATCATGGAACAGTACTGTGCTATGTATCCTGAAAGAATCCAAGTTTATTCGAAGGAAAACGGAGGCCAGGCAACGGCAAGAAATATGGCAATACCACTTTGCCGGGGTGAATACATAGGTTTTGTGGATTCAGATGATTATATAGAGCCGGAAATGTATGAAAAAATGTACGCGAAAGCTAAGGAATCTGATGCAGACTATGTAGAGTGTGACTATGTTAACGTTAAGATAAACGAAAAAGGGGAGCAGGAGCGAATTGCGGATTACGGTAGCCGTGTCAGAGAATATACATGTAAGAAAGACATGTTTATTGATCCGATGCTTGCTCCATGGAATAAAATATACCGAAGGGAGCTTTTGCAAAATAGCAAGGTTATTTTTCCTGAGGGACTTATCTATGAAGATACTGCATTTTGCTTAAAAGCAATATCTTTGGTTGAAAAATTTGCTTTTGTACCGGGGAAATATGTTGTTCATTTTTTCCGTGGGGGCTCAACAATGAATGTGAATAAGTCACGGAAAGTTGCTGATATATTTAGTGTGTTAAAGGATGTAATTGACTACTATAAGGATCAGAACCTGTTTGAACAATACAAACCGGAACTTGAATATGAGATAGTAAAAATCCTGCTGTGCAGTTCGCTGGAACGAATAGCTAAGATTCCGGATAAAAAGCTTCGAAAGCAATTTTGTGGTGACACCTGGAATATGATTAAAGAGTATTTCCCTGATTACAAAAAGAATACTTACATGAAGGGAAAGGGCATGAAGAAACTCTATATGCGTCTGGTTACCGGATGGAATATCAGACTGTTTTGCAGATTGTTTATGTTCAGGAAGGATGAAATATGATACAGGCATTGGGCAGAGCATTGGAACAATTTGGAAAGGTTTCTTTGCAGGATTTTATACTTTTTTCTGTAGCGGGAATTGTTCTTGTTACATTGACGATAGTCATTTTAAGAGTGTTTAAGATAAAGGTACCGTTAAGTGATGTACTTTCCGCAATGGTACTTGCTGTATATGTATCGATTATATTGCAGTTGACGCTTGTTTGCAGAGCTGATAACAGCAGGATTGGAATTGAACTTGATATATTTCATGGTTTGATGGGACCAAATTCTGATTTCCGCTGGCTGATGATAGCGTATGTTGTGCTTAACTGCCTATTATTTGTTCCGTTTGGATTTGTAATATCATTATTTTCTTTTATCAATGAGAGAGAAAAGGGAATTCAGTTTATTGCTGTACTGTTGATAAGTCTGACATGCAGTCTGATAATAGAATGTGTGCAGCTTATGACCGGAAGAGGATATTATGAATTGCAGGATTTGGTGTTCAACACGTTGGGCGGAGTTATAGGCTGGGGAGTTTTTCAGATTATTTATCGTGTCGGGGCATTGTTGTCCGGCAAAACTTTGGAGGAATAAGATGTTTGCGTATTTGGTGTTGCATTACAAAAATGCGGATGTAACTATACAGTGCATAGAAAGTATCATTTCCAATAATTTTGAGGATTATTGTATTGTGGTTGTGGATAATGCCTCCGGCAACGGAAGCTACGAACAGTTGTTAGAAATGTATGGTGATAATGACAAGGTGCATTTTATCGGTAATGAAAAGAATCTTGGGTATGCGGCAGGCAATAACATAGGATTCAGATATTGCAAGGATACCCTTGGCGTTGACTGGATAGTGTTACTTAATAACGACGTTACAATAGAGCAACCTGATTTTCAGAACGTGCTGCTTAGTGAATATGACAACAATACATTTTACATAGCCGGGCCTGACATTGTTACTCCGGAGGGTGATAACCAGAATCCGTTCCGTACGGAATGTATGAATGCGAAAATTATTCGTAAGAATCTTATTCATGATTATGTTGTTTTGATTTTAATGAAAATAAAAGTACAACAGTTGCTAAAAAAACTTCTTCATTATGACGGAAGTATATTTAAGCCCAATGAAACACCTACAATTCATTCCTTTAAGGGAGTTGTACACGGTAGTTGTATAATATTTTCACCGGATTATATTAAAGAATTCGATGGATTATATAACGGCACATTTTTATACTGTGAAGAAGAAATATTATGTTACATATTAAACAGACTGAATTATCCTTATTCATATCTGAAATCTGTTAAGGTAACCCACAGACATTCTGTGAGTATGAAGCGTGAGATTAAGGATGAGGATAAGCGTAAAATGACAGAAATAAGCCACAGAATAGCCTCATATAAGAAGTTTCTAAAGATAGCCGGGGCAAAGGATGATATAGGCAGATATTTAAGAAGAGAGTGAATTTGATGGACAATGCATTAAGTAATGTATTTGCATGTGAATACGGAAAAGACAAGGCAGAGCTTAAAAACGCGAAACTGCTTTATATTCTTATGTCTGTTTTTCTGATTGTTGACTGGAGTCTGCCGTCTTATTTTGGAATTCATATAGGATTTGATTTTACCGGTACACGTATTTTGAATATGATTATACTGCTATATTTCGTGCTGAATCGGACTGCCGGCAATCATTTCTTACGTTCCATGCTTGAACTGCAGGTTACGCCGTATCTTGCTTTGTATATGTTTGTAATGATATATACAACGGTACTTAGGGTAAATGTTAATACATTTTTCCTAAACTTTCTTGATATAATTACATTTTATATGGTTTACTACGGAATAAGATATTTGATAGGTGTTAAAAAGGCGATTGACTGGACGGTTAAATTTGCGTGGGTGATAGGCATATATGGTCTGATTGAGTATATTCTGGGTTTTTCACCGATGCTTAAGTTTATGATGACGCTTCCGAGTGCGGTAAGGGTAGTGTTCCGTTCGGGACAGTACAGGGTTTTTGGTCCATGTGCCCATTCAATAGCATATGGATTATTGTTGTTGATACTTATTGCAATAGCGTGTATGGATTACGAAAAGGATGAAATGTACTTATTCAAAAGACCGGCATTGCTTGGACTTTTGCTTGTTAATTTGTTTTTGACAGGTTCACGAGGACCGTTGGGTTTTGCTTTTGCTGAAATGTTTTTAATTATTTTGCTTAGTAAAAGTGAGAGAAGGAAAAAAACATTATTTTATTTGATTGTATTCGTGATTGTGGTGGTAGCATGCGAGCTGGTACTGATTAAAACGTCTGTAGGGCAGTATATTATGATGCAGTTTACCAGTGTAATAGATGAAGTATTTGGTACTTCCTATGCAGTAAATTACGGAGCAGATACAACATGGCTTAATCAAAGTTCGTCGTACAGAGAACATTTGCCAAGAATTTTTACAGTGGGTTGGCTTAATCCGATGCTGGGGCTGGGAGCTAATGCGAGTATACCGTTTCAGTTTGAAGATGTAACGATAAGGTCTATTGATAATTTTTACGTTGCGTCGTATGTTCGTTACGGTTATCCGGGACTTATTTCTTTCGGTCTTTTTCAGATAATGTCCATTATTTATCCTTTGAGAACGGCTATTAAACATCGTTCGGGAATAAGTATGGTTGTAGCTATAGCGATAACAATATATTCTATCAGTCTTTACTGGGTTGATTATCTTCACACAACAAAATATATGTATATACTGCTTGCAATATATTGTGCGCATTATTCGGATAAATTTGCAGATAGGGATGTAAAGAACAACTAATTACCTTGTCAGGGAGGAATTTATGAAAAAGCTTGTTTTTGTAGCTAATTGGGGTAACAAGGAAGAAAAGGCATGGTCAGGGACGATGCCCGGTGTTCATGCTGCCTTAAAGAAGATGTATGATATTGAACGGTTTGATATCAGGTTGAAGGTATTTCCGTTGATTATTCTTAGAATATTGGAAAAGCTTAAGCTTGGTAGGTTTGATATGACTTACATGAAATATTACAATAAGAAGTTTCAAAAAGCATATAAAGACTGTGAAACAATTAATGTATTGCAGTTTGATGAATGTCCTAATGGCGAGGGGATTAATTCGTATATTTATCAGGATTTAAGTGTAGGATTTTTGCTTGACCAATATAATAATAATCCTGAGTTGATTCCATACCTTGGGTTAGGTAATTTGTCTAAAAAATATTTGGTTAAGCGACAGAAACAGCAGTTGGAGTTTTATGATAAGGCAGCAGGAATATTTACTATGGGAAAGTGGCTTGCTGATTATCTGGTTACAAAGGAAAACATTCCGAAGGATAAAGTGTTTAATGTTGGCGGCGGTATTAATCTTGACCCGAAAATGATTGATTATTCGAAGAAGACAGGGAACAGAATTCTGTTCGTGGGAAGAGATTTTGAGAGAAAAGGCGGAGACTTGGTTGTTGAAGCTTTCAAAAAGCTAAAGAAGGTTAATTCTGATGCAGAGTTGTACATAGCCGGTCCTACGGTTAATCCCGTTAAGGAAAATGATATTGATGGTTTGTTTTTCATGGGAGAGAGGACTTATGAACAATTGACGGAGCTTTACAATATGTGTGATGTATTTTGTATGCCGTCAAGATTCGAGGCATATGGCCTTGTGTTTGCTGAAGCATTGGCATTTGGTTTGCCGTGTGTTGCAAGGAATGCGTATGCAATGAAGGAAATAATTAAGGATGGGGAAACCGGTTACCTGATTAACAGTGATGATACTGATGAATTAGCGGATAAGATGTTAAAAGCTCTGCAGGATACCAAGATGATGCAACATGTGAAGGAAATGAAAGAGTGGTATATTGAGGAGTATTCCTGGGATAAAGTTGCTAAGCGTATGGCAGATGTTGTGAAATAAAATAGAATGAATATGTATCAAATGTTAAAGTTTGCCACGTTATAAGTGGTATGTAAAAAACAGACTTGAATTAAGAAGGAGTAACATATGAAAGTTGTATTTATGGGTCTTGAATTCTCAATTAATAATTTGGGTTGTGAGGCATTGTCCTACTCATTTGCAAGTATGTTAAATTCAATTGCCATGGAGAAGAACACTCCGTTGGAGATTGTGACAATCGTATTTGCTGATAAGATGGTACCGTATATTCCGGGTACTGATAATGCCATCAAATGTATAGGAATTCATTACAAATCACCTTCATTCTGGAAAGAGATAAAACGTGAGTTTAAGTCAAGTGATCTTATTGTGGATTTTACGATGGGAGACAGTTTTTCAGATATTTATGGTGTTAAACGTTTTGTGCTTGATGCTTTAGTTAAGAATATGGCAGTTAGGTCTAAAACACCGTATGTCTTAGGCCCGCAGACCTATGGACCTTATAATAAAAGCTTTGTAAGAAGATGGGCAAAAAAGATTATTAAGAAGGCAAAGGCAGTATATGCAAGGGATATCACGTCGCGTAAAGTAGCTGCAGAGTTGTCGGGAAGAGAAGTGGGACTTACAACAGACGTGGCATTTGCCCTTCCGTACGAAAAGGAGCAGCTTGATGATAATAACAAGATTAAGGTTGCATTTAATCCTTCCGGGTTGTTGTGGATTGGAGGATACACTCATGACAACCAATTTGGTTTGACAATAGATTATCAGGAATATTGTAAAGAAATATGCAGAACCGTCAGTAATGACTCCCGTTATGAATTATTTTTGATTCCTCATGTGGGAACTCATTCAGATACTGATGGCTCATACGAAAATGACGGTGGCGTTTGTGCTGAACTTAAAAAGCAATTCCCTAATGCTACTATAATTAACGATTTTCATACCCCGATGGAAGTTAAAGGGTATCTGGCAGCAATGGACGTATTTATCGGGGCGAGAATGCATGCAACTATAGGTGCGTTTTCTTGCGGAGTGGCTACGATTCCGGTGTCATATAGTCGTAAGTTTGAAGGATTGTACGGAAGCCTTGGTTATGATTATGTTATTCAGGCAACTGCTGTTGATACCAAAAAAGCCATTGATACTACACTTCAATATATAGAGAATTATAAGGAATTGCAGGAAGCTGTAGTAAAGTCACTGGATACTGTTAAAGAAAAGCAGGCGGAATTTAAGAAGAGCCTGACAGATATATTATTTGATTAAGTATAGAGTAAATGTAGGTGAAGGTAAGTATTATGACTGAAAAAAATGTGCAGACAGATAATAAGGTGTTAAAGGCAGGAGCCGGTTATGTAATAGGTAATTATCTTTTAAAGGGCATTACATTTCTTTCTGCACCTATTTTTACAAGACTGCTGACCAAGGAAGAATTCGGATTATTCGGAACATATACTTCATATGAGAGTATTTTATACATATTTATCGGTTTGGCATTGCATTCAAGTCTCAACAATGCAAAGTATAAATACAAAGAAAAGTTTAATGAATATGTATCGTTTTTAATTACTTTTACCGGAATATGTACATTTCTCTGGCTGTTACTGGCTAATGTTTTTTATGACTGTTACGGAAGCTTTTTCGATTTTAGCAGGCCTGTGGTTAACATAATGATACTGCATTGTTTTGGAACATCCATGTTCCAGTTTTTCAATGTGTATGTCAGTCTAAATTATCAGGTAAAATCGTTTTTGACTATGACATCGATTAATGCTATTTCCAATATGGTATTATCAATTGCGTTGTTGCTTACGGTATTTTATGATTCAAGACTGCTTGGAAGAATA
>SVEK01000012.1 GCA_015057405.1 Lachnospiraceae bacterium | reverse complement strand
ACCGGAACATTGGCAGCAAGTATACTTGATATGGATTTTAAAACCAGTGTTATTGCGGTAGTGCTTGGTGTGGTTCTTGCAGGTGTTATTATGGGGCTTGCGAGTGCCGGCTTATTTGGCAGTCTTGGTGCAGTAATAGGATAAATTTCGGACCGGTAAGATTTTGGCGTGATAATTGTTTTGTGACAAACTCACAGATGTGGAGGAATTACATGAAGAACAAGGACAACAAGGATAAGATGATTGGTGACAAAAAAATGTACATGAAAATAATGGTTAATTATTTGCTGTTTGTGGCTATAGTGTTGACCGTGTTTTTCGTAGTGCCTAAATTTTTGGCTGTAATGTGGCCGTTTGTTGTGGGATGGATTATCGCAATGATAGCTAATCCATTGGTGCATTTTCTTGAGAAGAAGGTTAGGATTGTAAGGAAACACGGTTCTGCAATTGTTATTGTAACAGTATTGGTACTCGTGATAAGTCTTCTGTATTTCCTTGTTTACGCATTTATAAAACAAAGTACCGGTTTCATAAGCAGTATACCGGAAATGTATGAAACTGCATCAGAAGAACTGCAAAAAGCCATTGACGGTTGGCGTATTAATGTGTCGTTCCTTTCGGGGAATACAGTAGATGGCATTGTAGATAAAATAGGTGGGTTCATTGATAAATTTGCCGATGATGTAATGTCTTCGAATTTGACAGTCAGCAATGCGGGTATGGTAGTTAAGAGTGTTGCTGAAGGCCTTTTGATGACTGTTATTACAATTTTGTTGTGTTTTTTCCTTACGGCAGAGCATGACAATCTGATAAAAGTTTACAAGGATAAGATGCCGGCTAAGGTAAAAAAAACGTACAAGCTGGTAATGGATAATATCATATATGCCCTTGTAGGATATCTTAAAGCCCAGTTTAAGATTATGGTATGTGTATTCATAATACTTGCTATAGGATTTCTGGTTTTGGGAGTGGAATATGCACTTTTAATCGCCTTTATTGTATCTTTCATAGACTTTCTTCCGGTATTTGGTGCCGGTGCGGTTATTTGGCCGTGGTGTGTATATGATTTGATTATGGGCAATTATGTAGAAGCAATTGTAATATTTGCTCTTTATATTGTGTGTCAGGGTGTAAGACAGTTCCTTCAGCCAAAGATGGTAGCAGACAGTATCGGTCTTAGTCCCTTGGCCACGTTGTTCTTCATGTTTATTGGTTACAGGGTTAGTGGCATAATCGGTATGATAATAGGAATACCTATTGGAATGATTATTATGAGTTTTTACAAGATTGGAATGTTTGACAGGTTAATCAAGGGAACTAAGATAATTATTCACGATTTAAACGAGTGGAGAAAGTTTTGATTTTGAGCAGAAAAAAGGCAAGAAAAAACACGAGTAAAAAACAAGAAAGAAAAAAATGAAATAGGGGGTTGACAAATGTCGGCCTTATATATATAATCAGTTGGTGTTGGGTGTCAAACACATGACACAAAGAGAAACCGGGATCTTAGCTCAGCTGGGAGAGCATCTGCCTTACAAGCAGAGGGTCACAGGTTCGAGCCCTGTAGGTCCCATTTCTTGTTTGAACAACAAGGAACAATAATTTAATATGGCGAGATAGCTCAGTTGGCTAGAGCATGCGGTTCATACCCGCAGTGTCGAGGGTTCGAATCCCCCTCTCGCTACTTATTCAAGGAAAGACGAAAACTTTGGTTTTGCGGAGTTATCGTCTTTTTTTCTTGCTGGAAAATTTCTTTGAAATTGTCCTAGTAAGCAAAAGCGCTCCGCGGGAACGCACTGCGGCGGAGAGGAAAATGTTGCTAACGCAACCCAACCCAGGCGGAGAATGTCGCAAGCGACATTCTTTGTTACGTAGGGTGTTTTTTTAATTCGTGCAATAAGAACAGTTTTGATAAGAAATATTCCGATAAGAAGTATCCTTGTAAGAAAAGCTGCGATAAGTAGTATTCTGATAAAAGAATGTTTCTGTAAAGATGTAATATCAGGGTTTTGATTTTGAACAGTATATGTGTCACGTAATTGTTGATATGTATGGCATAATTTGATAAAATATAACAAATAACTGATTGCAGGGGTGTGATTTGATGAAGGTAAGAAAAATGTCTATTAGTACAAAACTTATCATGAGTATTGCGTTATTAAGTTTTTTGGTTTGTGCGATAACCGGAGTTGTTATCGGATTAAAGGTTAGGCCTAATTATCTCGGACAGTTAATGTCGGAAGTAAAGAATGTGTCATACCTTGCGGCTAGTGAAGTTGATGTTGAACTTTTGGCAAAAATTGAACCGGGAATGGAAGAAAGTGAAGAGTTTGCAACTATTGCAACGAATCTTAGAAAATATCTTGTCTCTGACAGGATGGAATATGCATACATAATTGGAAGAAATGAGGATGGTTCGTTATACTTTGTTGTAGATGCAGATGAAGAAGAACCGGCGGCAATTGGTGAAGAATGTGAACCTTATGCTGACCTTGTGAAAGCTTTCGAAGAAGGTGTTGTTACTTCGGATCAAGAGATTACAACAGATGAATGGGGTTCGTTTATTTCAGGATACGCTCCTATAATTAGTGAAGATAAGGTTGTGGGTGTTGTAGGAATAGATTATGATGCCAATGAAGTTTCCGGGTACATGAAGGATTTGTACATTATTGTGGCAATTTCAGTAGTGTGCGGAATTATTATTAGTGTTTTGGGAACTTGGATTGTTGTCAGAAGTATAACTCGCAATATCAAAAGGATTGTAACAAAGATTGATGATGTGGTTCATAATGAAGGAGATCTTAATCAGACAATAGAGATGAAATCAGGGGATGAGACGGAAGTAATTGCTGATTTATTTAATGAGTTTATTGGAGCCGTACGTGATGTGGTCAGTGAACTTAACGTTAATTCGGGAAATGTAAAGAAATCATCTGCAGTTGTTGTTGATAATGTGCGAGAGGTTGAAGGTAATATGAATGATATTGCTGATAAACTTCATAGCGCTGCTGAAAAAATGGAAGAAGTGACATCGTCGGTTGATTCCATCAGGAATTCCATAATAAGTGTTGATGAAATATCTGAGAGGATGGTTGAAAAAGCCGGTGGCGGAATGGAATTTTCTGCTGAAATAAGGGCGCGTGCAACCGGAATGAAAGAGCTGTCTGCCAATATGAAAGAACAGTCGGACATTATTGCTAAGAGAATTACCGAGGTTCTTAATGAAAAAATAGAAGAATCGCAGGCTGTTAAAGAGATAGAAGAATTATCCCGTAACATAATAGATATATCAGGGCACAGTAATCTTTTGGCGCTTAATGCTTCTATTGAGGCGGCACGTGCAGGAGAAGCCGGTAAGGGATTTGCTGTTGTTGCCGGAGAAATTGCAAAAATGGCTGCTGATACTAAGGGGGCTGCAGAAAGAATTGCAGTAATAAGTGACATTGCGATGACTGCGGTTTTAGGTCTTGCAGATGCAGCAAAAGAACTTGCGGATTACGTTAATGGAACTGTTAGTAGTGATTATCAGACTTTTGAGGAAAATGGTGCGGTGTATCTCGTTGATGCTGATAGGATTAACGATATTATGAATGAATTTGAGATTGTTGCTAACAGCCTTCGAGACAATATGAACGCGATAAAACGTGCTATAGGTGATGTTGAAAATAATATGAACAGCACAACAGGCGAACTTGAAAATGTCACGGAATTGTCAGACGATATGCGTAATGGAATACGATATATATATGACATATCAGTTGAAAATGATTCCGCAATGGAAGAATTGGAAGGTTCGGCAAAAAGATTCAAATGTTAATCAGTTATGGAGAGACTCTCTGTATGCTTTAGGTGAAAGATCGGTACTGTTTTTGAATACTTTTGAAAATGCAAGCGAATCTTCGTATCCGACTTGTGCAGCAATTGCATGTATAGGGCTGTTGGTGTTAGCTAACAGCTCTTTTGCTTTGTTAATGCGGTATTCGTTAAGATATTGTCTTGGTGACATGTTGGTACTTTTCTTAAAACAGGTTGTAAGATAGGAACGGTTAATTCCTATATAATCTGCGATGTCGGATATTTTGATGTTCCTGAAGTAGTTGTTTTCAATATAGTCAAGTGTATGGTCGACATACGTTTGATATGAATAGCACGGTTCGCTGACAAGGTTGGAACTGTCGTGTAAATCATCAACAAGTTTAGCAGCAAGAGTATACAGGTATGCTTCTCGCTTGAACTCGTTAGAAAACGTTAACTGGCATGAATCGAGGATTCCTAACACTCCGCTTTTGTATGGTTCTGTGTCAGGAACCGTATTGACCGGATTGTCTGCAGATAATCCGGCATATCTCATAAGTGCGTCGGCTTTCAGTCCGTTGAAACCGAACCATACGTATGTCCATGGTTCATTTTTGTCAGCCTGATAAAATGTAGTGACACCCGGACATATTAAAAATATAGAGCCGGCAGTCAGAGGATATGTTTTATCCCCTACGGTGAAAGTTCCTTTTCCGCTTAAAACAACATGAACAAGATATTCGGTGCGTTTTGACGGACCGAAAGCATGCCCCGGATAACAATCTTGTATTCCGCAGTAACATAAGTACAAATCATGCTGACTTTTTTCAACTGACTCAAGGCATTTGTAATGAGCAATATTGGTTATATTGTGTTTCATGTTAGTTCATCCCGTTTCGTTCCGATTTGTATAAAAAAACTGTTTTTACCATTAGTCTGACACATTATAATTTTAACATATTTGATGTGTAATTATCAACATTTTTGCATGTGTATACTTACATATTTCCATTTCAAAAAAACAGTATAATGCTGTATTATATAATAAGTGTATTTTTATAATTATATATATATTATTTAGGAGGTATGAAAAATGGGTATGAAACACTATCTTAAAAGATTGTTTGCCGGTACAGTGGCTGCGGCAATGATCGCTACAATTCCCGGTGTGGCAGGAATTGTGCCAACAGGTACAGTAGCTGCGGCAGCAGTTATTGGAGATGAGGGGGCAGACGGTCTTACTGCAATTGATAAGTTGACTGTAAGTTCGCCGAACGGCAGAATCAGAGTGCAGATATGGGAGGATGAAGCAGGTAAGTATTATTATTCTGCATATCTTAACAATTATGTGGTACTTCAATGCGCTCCGTTTGGTCTTGATACCAGCGATATTGATTTGAGAGACGGACATAATCTTGATGAATCATCGATTAAGATTGTTGATGGTAAATATGACTATGATTTGATTCAGGGACCTGTTAATCATGTTAACAAGGAGTATAAGGAACTCTCTTTTGACCTTACACAGGGCAATTCCAGAATTACTATGAATTTCCGTGTTGATAACGAAGGAATGGCATATCGTTATCTTGGAGATTTGGATACAACATCAACTGATGAAGAAGTTTCCATTACAGATGAAGACAGTAACTTTATTCTTCCGGATTCGTCTACTTTGTGGACAGTAGGAAGAAGTGCTACTTATGAAGCGGGAGAGTACAGAGAGAGAACTATGGACAATGTTAAGAATGGCGGAGAAACATTCTCTACTCCGATTCTTGCATGTACAGGTGTTGATGGAAATGATGCATGGGTGCTTCTTTCTGAGGCTAGTGTATATAATAATGGCGATCCTTATTGCGCTTCTGTATTCCAGTCTATTGCCGGAAAGAAGAATATTAAAGTAAGATTTGGTGAAGACCTTAATGATGAGGAAGCCGGAGAAATCTATCATAAAGTAACACATGACAGAAGACATACATGGCTCAAATCCGTTAACTTTACTGATAAGTTCCAAACTCCGTGGAGAGTGGCAATCATTGGTGAAACCCTTGATGAGATTACAAGAAGTACATTGATACCTGACCTTAATCCTGAACCGGAAGGAGACTTTAGCTGGGTTGTTCCGGGAACATCAGTATGGTCATGGTGGTCAACAGCTTCTGATAATATCGATTATGACAGTATGAAGGATTATATTGATTTCTGTTCATATGCAGGGATTACATATTGTCTTGTAGACTTTGGTTGGGAGAACTGGCCAAACTATGAGGAAAAGGTAGCTGGCCTTGTTGAATATGCTAATGAGAGAAATGTTGGTTTGCTTCTTTGGTACGGTGTTCATAAGTGGGATGCGGTGCATCAGTTTGACCTTGATAATGAAGCGGATATAGAAGAGCAGTTTGCATGGTGTGAAGAGATGGGAATTAAGGGTGTTAAGGTCGATTATATCGAAAGTGACAGCCAGTTTGCCATGAAAAATATGTATTGGATAATCGAGAGTGCAGCGAGACATCATCTTGTTGTAAACTTCCACGGTGCTACAGATCCGAATGGAGAAAACAGAACATTCCCTAACGTTCTTTCAAGTGAAGCGGTGTGTGGTATGGAGTATTTTAAATGGTCTAACGCATCGGCTCCGGAAACTTTGGTAACACTTCCATTTACTCGTAACGTAATTGGTTCCATGGAGTTTACTCCTTCATTATTCCAGTTATCACATGATTCTTCAAGAAATAGTCAGTACAGTCCGGCTACTAACGGATTTATGCTTTCGATGTGTGTTAACTATGAATCGGCAGTATCAACATGGGCTCAGTCAGGATATGTATATCCGGGATATAGCGCGTTCTCACTTATTGCTGATGTTCCAAGTACATGGGATGAGAGTATATTAGTGGATGGTGTTCCGCTTTCGCATTGTGTTCGTGCAAGACGTAACGGAGATAACTGGTATATCGGAGCTATGACTGTTAAGTCTGATATATACGAAGTACCGTTAAATTTCCTTGATGAGAATGAAACATATTATGCTTATATTTATAAAGATAATGATGACGCAACTGATATTGTAGTTGAGACAAAGGAAGTTACTTCCGCAGATGTGCTTTCGCTTGATTTGGCTGAGTATGGCGGATGTGCTGTTAAACTTACTAAAAATGATCCGATTAAATGGACTGAGTATGATAATTATACTTTCTTTGAGGCTGAAGAGGCTGAATTGACAGGAAAAACTTCTGTTAATGATAATCAGGTATTCGTATCAGGACTTGCAACAGTTCAGGGTCTTGGCGGTGGAAAAGATAATAGCATAACATTTAACGATGTATATGTTCCTGAAGACGGAGATTATCGTTTGAGAATCTATGTTGTTGCCAATAACAAGCGTAATCTTACAATAGAAGCAAACGGAGAGTGGGTTGATACTCTTGGTGATGTTATTGGTATTACAGGTGACGGCGGTGCAGTTGGAGAAGTAAGAGAAGAGATATATGTTCCTCTTAAAGCCGGAAAAAATACAATCTCTCTTTTTACGGAATCGGGTAGCGCTCCTGCGGTTGACAGAATTGCTGTTCAGAAGACTCTTATTGGTGATGCAACAGTAAGTATTGATAAAACAACATATGATTATGACGGAACTGCTCATAAGCCTAATGTTACAGTAGTACGTAACGGTAAAACACTTACAGAAAATGTTGAGTATGAAGTGTTCTATTCTAATAACAAAGAACCGGGAATAGCAACTGTATATGTAACAGGTATCAACGGTTACGGTGGATTACTTAAGACAGAATATACAATTAATGCTCCTGTTGTACCGGTGGCTACAGCTACACCAGCTCCAACCAATAACGTAACTGTTACACCGGCTCCGGTACAAACTGAAAAACCTGCTGAGGTTAAAAAACCTGGAAAGGTTAAGATTAAGTCAGTTAAAGCCGGCAAGAAGCAGATTAAAGTTACTTATAAAAAGGTAAAAGGTGCTAAGGGATATCAGATTACATATGCTGCCAATAAGAAGTTTAAGTCAGCGAAGAAGATTACAATAAAAGGAACTAAAGCAACATCCAAGGTTATAAAGAAGCTTAAGTCCAAGAAAAAGTATTTTGTTAAAATACGTGCATATGCACTTTCAGACGGTAAAAAGATCTGGGGTGCATGGAGCGGTGTGAAATCTGCTAAAGTTAAGTAATTGTAGTTTGTTCAATTGAATGACATTATTTGAGACTTTGAAACAATAAGAAAAAGAGTTGTTTCAAAGTCTCTTTTTACTTGTTAATAATACGGCAATTGTGGTACACTATCATCATGCGTAAAATGCGTTGTATAGATTGTTAAAACAAAAAATGTAATTAAAAGGATTGAAATATGCTGATAGATTTTCATGCTCATGTCTTTTCTGACAAGATTGCCGGCAGAGCGATTGAAGTATTGCAGAAACAGATGAAGGAAGCCGGATTGGCTAAAAATCTGGAGAAGATTGACTATGCTGTCTGTTATGATGGCACGGAGAATGGTCTTAGGGAATTTGGAAAAGCAAATGGGGTTGATTTGTTTGTAACACTTCCTATTGCGACTAAAGAAAAACAGACGGATACGATTAACAGATTTGCAAGGAGCATAACCGGCGGAAATATATTATCTTTTGGAAGCATTTATCCCGGACAGCATAATTGGGAAAGCATTCTTGATGAATTGTCTGCGGATGGAATAAAAGGGATAAAGCTTCACCCTGAATTTCAGAACTTTGAAATAGATTCGAGAAAATCTGTAGAACTTTTGAAAAAAGCAGAGCAACTTGGACTTATTGTTGTTATTCATGCCGGTGAAGACGAAGGGTATGTTACTCCTGTGAAATGTACACCGAAGAAGTTGTACAATGTGTTGCAGGAAGTGAGGGGCGCTAATATAGTAGCAGCCCATATGGGTGGAAGTATGATGTGGGATGACGTGGAAAAATATCTGGTTGGAACACCGCTATATTTTGATACGGCATTTGTCTCGCGTGTTCTTGATAAAACACAGTGTCTTCGTATAATAAGAAATCACGGTGTTGATAAGATTTTGTTTGGAAGCGATATTCCGTGGGAAAGTCCGACAGAGACTGTGGAATATCTTAATAGTATAGGACTGACGACGGAAGAGCTGGATAGCATTTATTATAAAAATGCATTAAGACTTTTGGAAAAATGAAGTGGTATGTCTTGTTGAAAGGAGAGCATTATATGTGGTTAGCTGACGGATGGAAAGACTACGAGGTTATAGATACTTCAAGCGGAGAAAAGTTGGAGAGATGGGGAGATTATATTCTTGTAAGACCTGACCCGCAAATTATATGGAATACAAAGAAGAAGGATTACAGATGGCATAATCCCAATGGGCATTATCACAGAAGTAACAAAGGTGGTGGTGCTTGGGAGTTTTTTGACTTACCTGAGCAGTGGAGTATCAGGTATAAATCGATGACATTTCAGCTGAAACCGTTTAGCTTTAAGCATACCGGCCTATTTCCTGAACAGGCGGTTAACTGGGACTATATGTATAAGAAGATAAAGGGTGCGAACAGAAACGTTAAAGTGCTCAATCTATTTGCATATACAGGGGGAGCGACGGTTGCGTGTGCCAGCGCAGGGGCAGCAGTTACCCATGTAGATGCTTCTAAGGGAATGGTGACATGGGCGAAGGAAAATGCAGCTTCGTCGGGACTTGCTAATGCACCGATAAGATATCTTGTTGATGATTGTGTTAAGTTTGTTGAGCGTGAAATAAGACGTGGGAACCACTATGACGGAATAGTCATGGATCCGCCATCGTACGGAAGAGGTCCGGGGGGAGAGGTGTGGAAAATAGAAGAGAAGATACATAATTTGGTGGCGCTTTGTGCGAAGCTTTTATCAGATGATCCGCTTTTCTTCATTATTAACTCGTATACAACCGGACTTCAGCCGGCTGTTATGTCGTATCTTATTAATATAGAAGTAACTCGTCATTTTGGAGGCAGGGTGATGGCTGATGAGATAGGACTTCCTGTAACGGGAAACAATTTGATTCTGCCGTGTGGTGCTACTGCAAGATGGGAGGATAATTAAAATGCCGATAAAAAAACATTCGTACATAACAACTATATTGCTTCTTATCATCTGTGTAGCAATGTGCGCAGGTTGCGGAGGTAAGAAGAACGACCAATCAGGCGAAATGGAAGAAAAGTATGTATTCGAAGAGATTACATTGTATGATAAGGAAAGTAGTGAGATTTCCTTGTCAGAAAAAGAAGCCCTTACATATTGTGATGGGATATTGTATTATGCAACGGCTTCCAGAACCGATGACATTCCGGACCGTTTTATTAATTCTTATGATATAAAAACGGGAGAGACCAAGGTGTTATTTAAACTGGAAAAAGGTGCTTGGGGTCTGGATGGGTATGAAGATGCCTATATTAATATAGCCGGCATGAAGGTTATTGGTGACAGCCTTATGTTAATTTGGCAAATGGATGATGAATCATGGCGTATGGGTATTGATTTGTTTTCGATGGACGGAGAATTAAAAGAAGAGTTCGATGTTGCATGGCCTGCTGATGAAATACTGATTGCTCAAAAGACCGTAATAGATTCTAAAGGCAATTCCTATGTGCTGGCAGCAGATGAGAATTGGGAAGGCTATCTTGTGAATCTTTCTATGCAGGGAGAAGTATTGGATTTTGTTAAAATGCCCCAAACTAAAATTCCCGGGGGAATGGCTTTGGATAGCACCGGGACACTGGTAACATATGAAGGAATCGGACTTGTTAATTTTTATCCCGGAAAGCTGAACAACCCTGTTATTAATGAGGAATTCGCAGATGTGCAGGGTGTATACAATGGCGATGAGAGTAGTCTTGTGTATATTAATAATGGTGGAGAATGCATATCGTATGACAAAAATAACGATGAAATAAAGCCATTGTTTAGTTGGAGTGATATGATTTCTGAAAGTGTTAATATTGACTTGGTTCTTTCGATTGGTGATGGTTGTTTTGTTTGCAGGGATATGGGAGATGGATTTGATGATAATAGCATAAAATATGGTGTTATAAGTAAAAAGATGGTTCCGAAGGATGATAGGACAGTTGTGTATCTTGCCGGTGTGGATGAAAGGTCTTTTGTTGATTTTAATAAAACCGGTAAAGATTATATTATTGAATATGTGCAGTATGATTACGAAACATACGCAACTGATTTGTACAAGGATATTCTGTCGGGGAATTGCCCTGATATTATTTTGCCATGCGGTGAGCTTGATGAATATGAACTTGTGTCATCAGGAATCGTAAGAGAACTTAATAGTTTTATTGAGGCAGATAAGGACATGGGAGACGATTTCTTTGTTCCGGGCTTGCTGGATGCCTTAAAGATAGGTGATTATAATTATTATCTGGGAGAATCTTTTAATATTAAAGGTTTTGTCGGTGAAAGAAAAAAAGTCGGAAGTTATGAAGATGGTATTACGGTGGATGAATTTATAGAATTGTCGGAGTCCTTGGATGCAGATATGCAACTGTTTGGTAAAACAAGTAAAGAAGGTATGGCATATGCTCTTATTGGCGGTAATATGACCAGTTATATTGACTGGGAAACAGGGAAGTGTAGTTTTGACAGTGAGGAATTTGGTTCTCTTTTAGAGTTCTGTGCCAAATTCGACAATGGGGAATGGCACGATGTTATTAACCGGGCATATGATGTGGATGTGAATAAAGTTCTTTTTTGCAATGCAGATATTGATGGTTTTACATCCATGAAGGCAGAGGAACTTCGTTATGGTGGAGATGGGATATTCATAGGATATCCGGGAAATGAATCCTCTCTTAAAATATCAACGGGCGGTATGGCTATTGCGTCAGATGCAGCCCATCCTGAAGAGGCGTGGGATTATATTAAATATTGTATCAATACGGAAAAAGAAATGAGCGGAATGGTCCTGCCTGAGTTTCCTGTATCTATGGAAAGATTTAACAAACAATTTGAGAAAGAGAAAAAGAATGCTGAGGGTTCGGTTACGAATGGTGTAAGGCTGTCTAAAGAAGATTTCAGTGAAAAAGATATTGATACGGTAATCAATCTGATTAAAAGGTCAAAATATGATGATACCAATAGTGTTTATTACAGATATGGTATTATTAGAGAAGATATTGAAAGCTATTTTGTTGGTGAACATAGTTTGGAGGAAACTGTTAATATAATTAATGACAGAATGACCAAGTATGTTAACGAAAGAAAATAAAGGAGCAAATATTAAATTTTTATAAAAGTATTGCATTGAGATATAAGTTAATGTATAATCGGTAATGCTGTGTGACATTGATAGCAATGAAGCGGAGGTTGCCGCTTAAGGATATAACGGTATCCGGGCGGGTTTTTCGTGGAGCGAATGTCAGGAAGAGAGCAGAATAACTGCTCCAAAAGAATGGCGACAAGTCACTGTACTAAATTTATAGGTTCTGCCACTGAGCAGATAAACGTGTAAAGGAGAGCATAAGCTCGATTATTTTTTGAGGGGATGCGCGACACACACGGATAAGTTGTACAGTCACCACTTGTCGTACTGAAACTAAAGTGCGAAAAGGAGGCGGCTTTTTTTATGGCAAGTCAGAAAGTAATGAGAATCACATTGAAGGCGTATGATCATCAGTTGATAGATTATTCAGCCGAGAAGATTGTTGAAACTGTTAAGAAGAGTGGAGCTAAAGTGAGTGGTCCTGTACCACTTCCTACTAAGAAAGAGGTTGTTACAATTCTTAGAGCTGTTCATAAGTACAAAGACTCCAGAGAGCAGTTTGAGCAGAGAACTCACAAGAGACTCATCGATGTTATCAGACCAACTCAGAAGACTGTAGATGCACTCGCTAAGCTCGAGATGCCAGCCGGAGTTAAGATTGACATCAAAATGAAAGAAAGCAAGTAATTTGCAAAAGCAATGTTTCCTATTATTTATATAGGTAAGGTTGCAACAGACATGATAACAGTATTTTCAAAGAGGCCGTTACACTCGGAGAGAATATAAGTTATATAAGCAATAAGCGGAATTGATTAGTCAATCTAGTATGATTGCATGCTTAGTGAATAGAATCGCATATGGCTAAAGTGTTTGAATGTTCACTATGTGATCCGCTGTAGATTATCAGGAGGTGCGAAAGCATGACGAAAGGAATTTTAGCTAAGAAAATCGGTATGACACAGATTTTCAACGAAGATGGAATTTTAACTCCTGTTACAGTATTGCAGGCAGGTCCTTGCTATGTAACACAGGTTAAGACCATCGAGAATGATGGCTACGAAGCTGTTCAGGTTGGTTTCGGTGCTATTAGAGAGAAGCTTGTTACAAAGCCAATCAAGGGACATCTTGCTAAAGCAGGTGTTGACAACCTGAGATTTATGAAAGAGTTCAAGTTTGACAACTCAAGTGAGTATACACTTGGACAGGAGATTAAAGCTGATATCTTTGCTGTTGGTGATAAGATTGATGTTACCGGCAAGTCAAAGGGTAAGGGCTTCCAGGGTGCCATTAAAAGACATGGACAGTCACGTGGACCTATGGCGCATGGTTCTAAGTATCACAGACATGCAGGTTCTAACGGTGCTTGTTCAGATCCTAGTAAGGTATTCAAAGGAAAGAAGATGCCTGGACAGATGGGTGCTGTGAAGGTTACAGTTCAGAATTTGGAAATCGTAAGAATTGACGCTGAAGACAATCTTATTCTTGTTAAGGGTGCAATCCCTGGACCAAGAAAGTCTACAGTAGTATTAAAAGAATCTGTTAAGGCTTAAACTTTCAGGAAGGAGGAAAACACAGATGGCAAACGTATCTGTTTACAATATGGAAGGCAAAGAAGTTGAGACAATGGAACTTAACGATAACGTATTTGCCGCTCCTATTAATGAGCATTTAGTTCATATGGCTGTTACATTACAGCTTGCAAATAAGCGTCAGGGTACGCAGAAAGCTAAGACTCGTTCAGAGGTTAGCGGTGGCGGAAGAAAGCCATGGAGACAGAAAGGAACTGGTCATGCAAGACAGGGTTCAACAAGATCTCCACAATGGACAGGTGGTGGAGTTGTATTTGCTCCGGTACCAAGAAGTTATTCTTTCAAGATGAATAAGAAAGAAAAAGCTGCAGCAATGAGATCAGTTCTCAGCGCTAAGGTAAGTGATAACAAGTTTGTAGTTGTTGATAATATTGCAGTAGAAGAGTACAAGACTAAGACTGTTGTTTCAATGCTTGAGGCACTTGATGCTAAGAAAGCATTAATCATTCTTGACAATGCTGATGAGAAGTTCATCAAGTCAGCTGCTAACATCGAGGGTGTTAAGACATCATTTATTAGTGTTGATGAAGCTACAGTATCAGCAACAATCAGTGTATATGACATTCTTAAGTATGATAAGGTAGTTATCGTAAAGAATGCTGTTAAGAACATCGAGGAGGTGTACGCGTAATGGCAGATCTTAAGTATTATGATGTAATCCTTGCTCCGGTTATCACAGAAAAGTCTATGACAGCTATGGAAGAGAAGAAATACACATTTTCAGTTCATCCGGATGCTACAAAGACACAGATAAAGGATGCAGTTGAGAAGATGTTTGCAGGAGCTAAGGTTGCTAAAGTTAACACAATGAACCTTGATGGTAAGAACCGCAGACGTGGAATGGTGGTTGGTAAAACTGCCAAGACTAAGAAAGCGATTGTTACATTAACATCAGACAGTGCAGATATCGAGATTTTTGAAGGACTATAATAGATAGACCAGGAAAGGAGCAATAACAATGGGAATTAAAAAGTTTAACCCATATACACCTTCTAGAAGGCATATGACAAGCTCTGATTTTTCAGAGATTACAACAGATAAGCCTGAGAAGTCATTGGTTGTGTCTTTGCAGAAAAATTCCGGTCGTAATAACCAGGGTAAAATCACTGTAAGACATCGCGGTGGCGGTTCAAGAAGAAAGTATAGAATAATTGATTTCAAGAGAAAAAAGGATGGAATTCCTGCAACAGTTAAGAGTATTGAGTACGATCCAAACCGTACAGCTAATATTGCACTTATCAACTATGCTGATGGTGAAAAGGCATATATCCTTGCACCTATCGGACTTAAGGTTGGTCAGCAGGTAATGAATGGACCGGAGGCAGAAATCCGTGTAGGAAATTGTCTTCCACTTCAGAACATCCCTGTTGGTACACAGATTCATAATATAGAGCTTTACCCTGGTAAGGGTGGACAGCTTGTTCGTGCAGCTGGTAACAGTGCACAGCTTATGGCTAAAGAAGGCAAATATGCAACACTCAGACTTCCTTCAGGAGAAATGAGAATGGTTCCAATTATTTGCCGTGCTACAATCGGTCAGGTTGGTAATGCGGATCACGAGCTTATCAACATTGGTAAAGCAGGACGTAAACGTAACATGGGTATTCGCCCAACTGTTCGTGGTTCTGTCATGAACCCTAACGATCATCCACACGGTGGTGGTGAAGGTAAGGCAGGTATCGGTCGTCCGGGCCCTGTTACTCCTTGGGGTAAACCAGCACTTGGTCTTAAGACAAGAAAGAAGCATAAGCAGTCTAATAAATATATTGTTAGAAGAAGAGACGGTAAAGCGTTATCTAAGTAGAAGGAGGGTACACAATGGCACGTTCATTAAAGAAGGGACCATTCGCAGACGAGCATCTGCTTAAGAAGGTTGAAGCAATGAATGCAGCAAATGATAAGCAGGTTATTAAGACATGGTCACGTCGTTCTACAATTTTCCCACAGATGGTTGGACATACAATTGCAGTTCATGACGGAAGAAAGCATGTACCTGTATATATTACTGAAGATATGGTAGGTCACAAGCTTGGTGAGTTCGTTATGACAAGAACTTACAGAGGACATGGAAAAGACGAGAAAAAGGGTAGAAGATAAATCTTAATTAGATTGAAAGGAGGCTACATCCATGGCAAAGGGACATAGATCTCAGATAAAGAGAGAGAGAAATGAAGCAAGTAGAGACACAAGACCATCTGCAAAACTTTCATATGCAAGAATTTCAGTGCAGAAGGCATGTTTCGTCTTGGATGCCATTAGAGGAAAGGATGTTGAAACAGCACTTGGTATATTGGCTTACAACCCAAGATATGCATCAGGCGTTATTGAGAAGTTATTAAAGTCAGCCATAGCTAATGCTGAGAATAACAATGGAATGAATCCGGAAAACCTTTATATTGAAGAGTGTTATGCTAATAAAGGTCCGACAATGAAGAGAATCAGACCAAGAGCACGAGGAACGGCTTATCGTATTGAGAAGAGAATGAGTCATATCACAATCGTGCTGAATGAAAGATAAGGAGGGCTATCATGGGACAGAAAGTTAATCCTCACGGCTTAAGAGTCGGTGTCATTAAAGACTGGGACTCAAGATGGTATGCAGAGGAAGATTTTGCAGACAATCTTGTTGAAGATTACAATATCAGAAAGTTTTTGAAAAAGAAGTTGTATAACTCAGGTGTTGCTAAGATTGAGATTGAAAGATCATCAGACCGTATTAAAATATTCATTCACACTGCTAAACCGGGTGTTGTAATTGGTAAAGGCGGAGCTGAGATTGAGAAGCTTAAGAAAGAAATTGCTAAGCTTACAACTAAGAAGGTTTTAGTTGACATCAAAGAGGTTAAGAAGCCTGACAACGACGCACAGCTTGTTGCTGAGAATATTGCACTTCAGCTTGAGAAGCGTATATCTTTCCGTAGAGCTATGAAGCAGGCAATGGGAAGAGCTACTAAAGCAGGCGCAAAGGGAATTAAAGCATCATGTTCAGGTCGTCTTGGTGGAGCTGATATGGCTCGTACAGAGACATATAGCGAAGGAACAATTCCTCTTCAGACACTTCGTGCAAATATTGATTATGGTTTTGCTGAAGCAGATACTACCTACGGTAAGATTGGTGTTAAGACATGGATATACCATGGCGAAGTTCTTCCTAACAAAGGTGGTAGAAAAAAGGAAGGGAGAGATAAATAATGTTAATGCCTAAAAGAGTAAAGCATCGTAAGCAGTTCCGTGGCAGAATGAAGGGAAAGGCTACGAGAGGAAATAAGATTTCTTACGGTGAATTTGGTATCGTTGCACTTGAGCCGGCATGGATCAAGTCAAACCAGATAGAGGCTGCCCGTATTGCTATGACTCGTCATATCAAGCGTGGTGGTAAGGTATGGATTAAGATATTCCCAGACAAACCTATTACAGCTACAGCAGCTGAAACCCGAATGGGTAAAGGTAAAGGTTCACTTGAGTACTGGGTAGCTGTAGTTAAGCCGGGTAGAGTAATGTTCGAGATATCCGGAGTTGCTGAGGAAACAGCCAGAGAAGCACTTAGACTTGCAACACACAAGTTGCCGGTTAAATGCAAGATTGTTTCCCGTGCAGACTTAGAAGGAGGTGCGGGCAGTGAAGATTAAAGAGTTGATGAGTGATTTAAGAGCAAAGTCAGTTGAAGAACTGAATGGAGAATTAGTAGCTGCTAAGAAGGAGTTATTTAACTTAAGATTCCAGAACGCAACTAACCAGTTGGATAACACAAGCAGAATCAAAGAGGTAAGAAAGCAGATTGCAAGAATCCAGACTATTATCTCAGAGAAGGCTGCTAACTGATTGGTGAAGAAAGGAGGATCCTTCAATGGAGGAAAGAAGTCTTAGAAAAGTCCGTACAGGTAAAGTAGTAAGTAATAAAATGGACAAAACTATTGTTGTTGCAGTAGTTGATAATGTAAAGCATCCACTTTACAACAAGATTGTAAAGAGAACTTATAAATTGAAAGCTCATGACGAAGAGAATCAGTGTGGTATCGGAGATGTAGTCAGAGTTATGGAAACCAGACCTTTATCAAAGGATAAGAGATGGAGACTGGTTGAAATTATTGAGAAGGCTAAGTAATTAGCAATAAGATGGAGGTTAGATTATGGTACAGCAGGAATCAAGACTTAAAGTAGCAGATAATACTGGTGCAAAAGAACTGCTCTGTATCCGCGTACTGGGTGGCTCCACAAGGAGATATGCTCAGGTTGGCGATATAATTGTTGCTACGGTCAAAGATGCAACACCAGGCGGCGTTGTTAAAAAAGGTGACGTAGTTAAAGCAGTTGTTGTTCGTACTGTTAAAGGTACAAAGCGTCCAGATGGTTCTTACATCAGATTTGATGAGAATGCTGCAGTAATAATTAAGGATGATAAGAATCCTAGAGGAACACGTATATTCGGACCGGTTGCTAGAGAATTGAGAGAAAAACAGTTTATGAAGATTATCTCACTTGCACCGGAAGTATTATAGGAGGTGGACCTAAGATGGCAATGAATAAGATTAAAAAAGGCGATACAGTTAAAGTAATTACCGGTAAGGATAAGGGTAAGGAAGGAAAAGTTATCGCTGTAAAAGATGGAAAAGTTATTGTTGAAGGTGTTAACACAGTAACTAAGCATACAAAGCCAAGTCAGGCAAATCCTCAGGGCGGAATTATTCATCAGGAAGCTGCCTTTGACGTATCTAACGTAATGTACGTAAGCAAAGGTAAGCCAAGCCGTATCGGTTTTAAGTTTGAAGACGGTAAGAAAGTTCGTTACGCTAAAGCAACTGGCGAGGTAATTGATTAATTAGTGAGAGGAGGTACAAAAAAGTGTCACGATTGAAAGAAACCTATTTGAATGAAATTGTTGCTTCAATGATTAAGAAGTTCGGATACAAGAATGCAATGCAGGTTCCGAAATTAGATAAAATCGTTATTAACATGGGAGTTGGAGAGGCTAAGGACAACTCAAAGGTTCTTGACTCGGCAATGAGTGACCTTGAAATTATTTCAGGTCAGAAGCCTGTAACAACTAAGGCTAAGAATTCTGTTGCTAACTTCAAGTTAAGAGAAGGAATGCCTATCGGATGTAAAGTAACACTTCGTGGTGAAAAAATGTATGATTTTGCAGATAGACTTATTAATCTTGCACTTCCACGAGTTCGTGACTTCCGTGGAGTTAATCCTAACGCATTTGATGGAAGAGGAAATTATGCACTTGGTATCAAGGAGCAGCTTATCTTCCCTGAAATCGAATATGATAAGATTGATAAAGTAAGAGGTATGGATATTATATTTGTAACTACAGCTCAGACAGACGAAGAGGCACGTGAACTCCTTACTGAGTTCGGTATGCCGTTCAAAAAATAGTTAGGAGGGAAATTCATGGCTAAAACGTCTATGAAAATTAAGCAGCAGCGTAAAGCAAAGTTCTCTACAAGAGAATACAGCCGTTGCAGAATTTGTGGTCGTCCACATGCTTATCTTAGAAAGTACGGAATCTGCAGAATCTGTTTCCGTGAGTTAGCATATAAAGGACAGATTCCAGGAGTTAAGAAGGCAAGCTGGTAAGAATAAGTCGGAAGGAGGCAAAAGAAAT
This sequence comes from Lachnospiraceae bacterium, assembly GCA_015057405.1. Taxonomy (GTDB): domain Bacteria; phylum Bacillota; class Clostridia; order Lachnospirales; family Lachnospiraceae; genus V9D3004. Next base: position 58,272 of record SVEK01000012.1, on the reverse strand, counting down.
GACAATGAGTGATCCAATTGCAGATATGCTTACAAGAATTCGTAATGCCAATACTGCAAAGCATGATACAGTAGATGTACCTGCTTCAAAGATGAAATTAGCTATCGCTGAGATTCTTCTTAAAGAAGGTTATATCAAGAGTTATGAAGTAGAAGTAGTAGATAAGATTAATACAATTCACATTACACTTAAGTACGGTGCAGACAAGAACGAGAAGGTTATCTCAGGTCTTAAGAGAATTTCTAAGCCGGGTCTTAGAATATATGCCGGTAAGGAAGAGCTTCCTAGCGTTCTCGGTGGATTTGGTATTGCTATTATCTCAACTAACAAAGGTGTTATGACAGACAAACAGGCTCGTAAAGAAAATGTTGGTGGCGAGGTATTAGCATTTGTATGGTAAGATGCTATCAAGATATATTTAGAATTGGAGGTAAGGCGAAATGTCACGCAAGAAAGAAGCGGAATCACGTATCGGAAGAATGCCTATCGCGATACCTGCAGGCGTTACTGTAGATATTGCAGAAAATAATAATGTGACGGTTAAGGGACCTAAGGGAACTCTTAACAGAGTACTTCCGGCTGATATGATTATCACTCAGGAAGACGATAAAATTGTAGTTAAGAATCCAAGTAATGCGAACAGAAAGCTTAAGTCATTACACGGACTTACAAGAACACTCATCAGTAACATGGTTATTGGTGTAACAGAAGGATACCAGAAAGTGCTTGAAATCAACGGTGTTGGTTACAGAGCTGCAAAGCAGGGCAAGAAACTTGTTCTTAACCTTGGATATTCACATCCGGTTGAGATGGAAGATCCGGAAGGAATTGAGGTTGTTGTTGAAGACCAGAACAAGATTATTGTTAAGGGTATCAATAAGGAAATGGTTGGCCAGTATGCTGCTGAGATTCGTGAGAAGAGAGCACCAGAGCCATATAAGGGCAAGGGTATTAAGTATGCCGACGAAGTTATAATACGTAAGGTTGGTAAGACCGGTAAAAAATAATTAAAGGAGTGAAAAACGATGGTAAGTAAGAAATCAAGAGCTGAAGTACGTGTAAAGAAACATCAGAGACTTCGCAACCGTTTCGCAGGAACAGCAGATAGACCACGTTTGGCAGTTTTCAGAAGCAATAATCATATGTATGCTCAGATTATTGATGATTCAGTCGGTAATACTTTAGTTGCAGCCTCTACTCTTGAGAAGGATGTTAAGGCTCAGCTTGAAAAGACCAATAATGTAGAAGCAGCAGCTAAATTAGGTGAAGTTATTGCTAAGAAAGCATTAGATAAAGGAATCACAAACGTTGTCTTTGATAGAGGAGGATTTATCTATCAGGGTAAGGTTCAGGCTTTAGCAGAAGCAGCTAGAGAAGCCGGACTGAATTTCTAAGCGAGGAGGAGAATTCATGAAGCGTACAATAATTGATACGAAAGATATGGAATTAGAAGATCACGTTGTTGTCATCAAACGAGTAACCAAGGTTGTTAAGGGTGGACGTAACATGCGTTTTACAGCACTCGTTGTTGTTGGTGATAAGAACGGTCATGTAGGTGCCGGACTTGGAAAAGCTACTGAGATTCCTGAAGCAATCCGTAAAGGTAAAGAGGATGCTATCAAGAAGATGATTAGTGTTAATATCAATGAAGTAGGAAGTGTACCACATGATTATACAGGAAACTATGGAAGTGCTTCAGTACTGATGAAGAGATCCCCAGAAGGTACTGGTATTATTGCAGGTGGACCTGCCCGTGCCGTATTGGAGCTTGCTGGTTTCAAAAATATTCGTACAAAATCATTAGGTTCTAACAATAAGCAGAACGTTGTATTTGCAACAATTGAAGGTCTTAGCAAGCTTAAGACACCGGAAGAAGTTGCAAAGCTTCGTGGCATTAGCGTAGAACAGGTATTGAACTAGTAGATGACAATACAATTTGGAGGTGTTATCATTGGCAGGAAAGTTAAAAGTAACATTGGTTAAATCAACAATCGGTGCTATACCTAAGCATAGAAAAACTGTGGAGGCTCTTGGTCTTCGTAAGCTTAACAAAACTGTTGAGCTTCCTGATAATGAGTCAGTCAGAGGAATGCTATGGCATGTTAAGCATTTAGTGAAAGTAGAAGAAATCTAATACACTATAACAGTAAGGAGGTGCGACAATGAATTTATCAGAATTAAAGCCGGCTGCTGGTGCTAAGCAGGGTGAAAGATTCAGAAAAGGTCGTGGACATGGCTCAGGTAATGGAAAGACTGCAGGTTATGGTCATAAAGGTCAGAAGGCACGTTCTGGTGCACCAAGACCGGGATTTGAAGGTGGACAGCTTCCATTATACATGCGTTTACCAAAGAGAGGATTTAAGTGCATAAACTCTAAGACAATCGTTGGTATTAATGTAGACAGACTTAACATCTTTAACGACGGTGACGTTGTTACAGTTGATACATTGATTGAAACAGGTATCGTACGTAATCCTAAAGATGGAGTTAAGATACTTGGAAATGGAGAATTAACTAAGAAGCTTGAAGTTAAAGTTGACGCATTCAGTGCATCAGCAGTAGAAAAGATTCAGGCTCTTGGTGGAAAAGCAGAGGTGATCTAAGTTGTTAGAGACAATCCGCAATGCATTTAAAGTAAAAGATATAAGAAAACGTTTGTTATATACGTTTATCATTCTTGTGCTCGTAAGAATAGGAAGTCAGCTTCCTATTCCGGGCGTTAACAGAGAATACGTTCTTAAGTGGTTTAGTGATCAGACAAGTGCAATGAATTTCTTTAATGCAATGACAGGTGGTTCGTTCACAAAAATGTCAGTGTTTGCACTTAGTATCACACCATACATTACTTCTTCAATTATCATGCAGCTTTTAACAATAGCTATTCCAAAGCTTGAAGAGATGCAGAAAGATGGAGAAGACGGAAGAAAGAAAATTGCTGAGTGGACACGTTACGGAACAATTATTCTTTCAATAATTGAAAGTGCTGCATTTGCAGTTGGATTTGGTAATCAGGGATTACTTCAGGACGGACTTGGTGTTAAGAGCTTGACTGTAGTTGTTCTGTCATTGACAGCAGGTTCAGCACTCTTAATGTGGCTTGGTGAACAGATTACAGAGAAAGGAATTGGTAATGGTATATCAATTATCCTTATGTTCAACATAGTATCAGGAATGCCTGCAGATTTTGGTAGTCTCTACGTTACATTTATCCAGGGTGCATCAAGTACTACTAATGCTTTAATAGCAGCAGTTGTTATTGTTGCGCTTGTACTTGCAATGATCGTACTGATTATTATGCTCCAGGATGCTATAAGAAGAATTCCTGTACAGTATGCTAAGAAGCTTCAGGGTAGAAAGATGGTTGGAGGTCAGTCCTCATTTATACCTCTTAAGGTTAATACAGCGGGAGTTATCCCGGTTATCTTTGCAAGTTCACTTCTTTCATTACCTATTATTATTTCAAGTTTTGCCGGTATCTCACCTTCATCAGGTAAGGGTGCAACATTCTGGCAGAAAGTATTAAAGGTATGTAATCAGGGTGATTGGTGTAATTTCAAAAACTTCGGTGAGTTCAAGTACACACTTGGTCTTTTGATATATATTGCATTGTTAATATTCTTTGCATATTTCTATACCAACATTACATTTAATCCTGTTGAAGTGGCTGCTAATCTTAAGAAGTCAGGTGGATTTATAACCGGTATTCGTCCGGGCAAGCCAACTGTAGACTATCTTAACAATGTATTGAACAAAATAATATTCATAGGTGCTGTTGGACTTATGATTATAGCAGTTGTTCCAATATTCTGCTCGGGAGCATTTGGTGCGAACGTAGGATTTGGTGGAACGTCACTCATTATCGTAGTGGGCGTTGTTTTGGAGACAATCAAGCAGATTGAATCACAGATGTTAGTTCGTAATTACAAAGGTTTTTTGAGTGATAATTAATAACGGTGGAACATCATCTCTAATCAGGTGGTGTTCCATTAATTATATGAAAGGACGTATTAATTATGAAGATAATAATGCTTGGTGCACCTGGTGCCGGAAAAGGAACTCAGGCAAAACTTATTGCTGAAAAATACAATATTCCGCATATTTCAACAGGTGATATATTCAGAGCCAATATTAAAGAAGGCACAGAACTTGGTAAGAAAGCTAAGACATATATGGATAAGGGTGAACTTGTTCCTGATGAACTCGTAGTTGACCTTGTTGTGGACAGAGTAGCGAAAGACGATGCGAAGAACGGTTATGTTTTGGACGGATTCCCAAGAACAATTCCACAGGCAGAGGCACTTGATGCAGCTCTTGCAAAACTTGGTGATAAAGTTGACTATGCAATTGATGTTGACGTTCCCGATGAAAATATTATTAACAGAATGTCCGGAAGAAGAGCTTGTGTAGCTTGTGGCGGAACATATCATATTGTTCATATCCCGACTAAAGTTGAAGGAATATGTGATGCGTGTGGAGGAGAACTAATCCTTCGTGATGATGATAAACCGGAGACAGTAAAGAAACGTCTTGATGTATATCATGAGCAGACACAGCCTCTCATAGACTATTATACAGAGAAAGAGATTCTTAAGACTGTAGACGGTACAGTAGATATGATGGATGTATTTGCTTCTATCGTGAATATATTAAGTTAAGAAACGGAGATGGCTTTAAGTGGCAGTTACTATTAAGACTGAAAGAGAAATAAACATAATGCGTGAAGCAGGTAATATACTTGCCACCGTACATGATGAACTTGCTAAAATAATAGAGCCCGGGATAACTACAATGGAGCTTAATAATTTTGCAGATAAGCTTATTCGAGAATATGATAGTATCCCTTCATTTCTTAATTATAACGGATATCCCGCTTCGTTATGTGTATCAGTTAACGATGAAGTCGTTCATGGTATTCCTAACAAGAAGCGCAAGTTAATTGAAGGTGATATCGTTAGTTTGGATTGCGGAGTCATATATAATGGTTATCATTCAGACTCTGCAAGAACATATGCAGTCGGTAAGATTTCACCGGAACATCAGAGACTGATAGATGTTACTAAGCAAAGCTTTTTTGAAGGCATAAAGTTTGCAAAGGCCGGCAATCATTTGTATGAAATATCCAAAGCAATACAAAAGTATGTTGAAGAAAATGGATATTCTGTTGTAAGAGATCTTGTCGGACACGGAATCGGTCAGAATTTGCATGAAGAACCGCAGATACCTAACTTCAAACAAATCGGAAGAGGGATAAAGCTAAGACCGGGAATGACATTAGCAATTGAGCCGATGGTTAACAAAGGTGTTTATGATGTGTGGTTTCTTGATGATGACTGGACGGTAGTAACTCAAGATGGAGAGTATTCGGCCCATTATGAAAACACGGTTCTTATAACAGAAGGTGAGCCGGAACTATTATCAATAAGAAAGGGACGTACCCTTGAAGATGAGATGTACGGCAGATAAAATGTATGTCAGTTGAGTTAAATAGACACTAAATGATGGCCGGGTTGTGAATTGGTTAAGAAGTATGTAACTGAGAAATATGACAGATAATATGAAAAAATGTGGCAGATATTATTGTTATTATTATTTGGAGGTAAGACATGTCTAAAGCAGATGTAATTGAGATAGCAGGAACAGTAATTGAAAAGCTTCCTAATGCAAGTTTTCAGGTAGAACTTGAAAATGGACACAGAGTGTTAGCTCACATAAGTGGAAAGTTAAGGATGAATTATATTAGAATTCTTCCGGGTGATAAGGTAAGACTCGAGTTATCGCCTTATGATCTTACCAAGGGCAGAATTATCTGGAGAGACAAATAAGTCCTAAAAGATAATTCTTAAATAAATATAAAGTCCTTGAAATGAAGTTTTATTCATGATACACTATAAAACGGACTTTTTGAAAGGAGGGTATTACTGTGAAAGTTAGAGCTTCAGTAAAACCTATTTGCGAAAAATGCAAAGTAATTAGAAGAAAGGGTAAAGTCAGAGTAATCTGCGAAAACCCAAGACACAAGCAGGTACAGGGATAAATGTTCTTTTGCAGTATGCAATAATAGTTTATTCGTGCTTTTTGTGTTGCATGCATAACTGATTCGTTATGCGAATGTGATACCGTGGACAGCGTGATTAACTGTCTCAGTACTTTCAGTCCAATATTGTTGGTGCTGGTAATGATGATGGTTCTCTCCCATCGAAGTCATTATTACGGTTTAAAGCGGCTGGGGCGATGATTGTGGTCAGGTTTGGACAACCGCGGAATGATTCCGACTGCATTTGTTGCAATAATCAAACATTTATTATTATATATCGGAGGTGTAAACACACATGGCTCGTATTAGTGGTGTAGATTTACCAAGAGAAAAGCGTGTAGAGATAGGTCTTACCTATATTTATGGAATTGGAAGAACCAGTTCTAAGCGTATCCTCGAGAAGGCAGGCGTAAACCCTGACATTCGTTGTAAGGATCTCAGTGATGAAGATGTTGCTAAACTTCGTGAAGTAATTGACGACACTATGGTTGTTGAGGGTGATCTTCGTAGAGAAATAGCACTCAATATCAAGAGATTACAGGAAATTGGATGTTACAGAGGCATTCGTCACAGAAGAGGTCTTCCTGTTCGTGGACAGAAGACTAAGACTAATGCAAGAACACGTAAGGGTCCAAAGCGTACTGTTGCTAATAAGAAGAAATAATAGGAGGATATGTCATCATGGCTAAAAAAGTAGTAGCGAAAAAGTCGACTAAAAAGCGTGTCAAGAAAAATATTGACCGTGGACAGGCGCATATTCAGTCATCTTTTAATAATACAATTGTAACTCTGACTGACACAGAGGGTAATGCAATATCATGGGCTAGTGCAGGTGGACTTGGATTTAAGGGTTCAAGAAAATCAACACCTTATGCAGCTCAGATGGCAGCAGAAGCAGCTGCACAGGCAGCTTTACCACATGGTCTTAAGTCAGTAGAAGTTATGGTTAAGGGTCCTGGTTCAGGACGTGAAGCAGCAATTCGTGCTCTTCAGGCTTGCGGAATTGAGGTTACAAGTATTAAGGATGTAACACCGGTACCTCACAATGGATGCAGACCACCAAAGAGAAGAAGAGTATAATTGATTGTTAAGGATGATAGGAGGATATAATAATGGCAAGAGATATGACACCGGTTCTTAAGAGATGTAGATCATTAGGTCTTGAACCAACATTTTTAGGAATTGATAAAAAGTCCAACAGACATGCCAGAGAAGGAAGAAAGCCGAGCGAGTATTCCTTACAGCTTAGAGAAAAGCAGAAAGCAAAGTTTATATATGGAGTACTTGAGAAGCCTTTCCGTAATATGTATGAGAAGGCTGGTAAGCTTAAGTATGGTACAACAGGTGAGAACCTTATGATTTTACTTGAGCTCAGACTTGATAACGTAATGTTCCGTATGGGATATGGTAGAACAAGAAAAGAGTCAAGACAGATTGTTGACCATAAGCATGTACTTGTTAATGGAAAATGTGTTAACATTCCATCATATCGCGTAAAAGTTGGTGATGTGATTGAAGTTAAAGAAAAGTATAAGAGTGCACAGAGATATAAGGATATTCTTGAGGTAACAGGTGGAAGACTTGTTCCTGAATGGCTTGATGCAGATCATGAGAATCTTTCAGGTACTGTTAAGGCTATTCCAACAAGAGAGCAGATTGATGTTCCTGTTAATGAAGTGCTTATTGTCGAGTTGTATTCTAAGTAATTAGATGCTCATAAACCCAAAAGGAGGGTCCGAAATTGTTTGATTTTGAAAAGCCAAAGATTGAAATTGCAGAGATTTCTGAGGATAAAAGATATGGACGTTTTGTAGTAGAGCCTTTGGAAAGAGGTTACGGTACAACTTTGGGTAATTCGCTGAGAAGAATTATGCTGTCTTCTTTACCTGGTACTGCAGTAAGTCAGGTTAAGATTGATGGAGTTGTTCATGAATTTTCATCAATTCCTGGTGTTAAGGAAGATGTAACTGAAATCATCATGAATATTAAGAATCTTGCAGTAAAGAACAATAGTGATATTAATGAGGTTAAAACTGCATATATTGAAGCAGAAGGCGAAAGAGTTGTAACTGCTAAAGATATTCAGGTAGACCAGGACATAGAAATTCTTAATCCTGATCAGGTTATAGCTACTCTTAGTGGTGGTCCTGATTGTAGATTGTTCATCGAGATGACAATCACAGGCGGAAGAGGATATGTTGGCTCAGACAAGAACAAGAGTGATGATATGCCAATTGATGTAATTTCAATTGATTCTATCTATACTCCTGTTGAGCGAGTTAATCTTACTGTTGAGAATACTCGTGTAGGTCAGATTACAGATTATGATAAGCTGACACTTGATGTTTATACTAACGGAACTCTTGCTCCGGACGAGGCAGTGAGCCTTGCAGCAAAAGTACTTAGTGAGCACTTAAATTCGTTTATTGATTTATCTGAAAATGCTAAGACAGTTGATGTTATGGTTGATAAAGTAAGTAACGAAAAAGAGAAAGTTCTTGAGATGAATATCGATGAACTTGAGCTTTCAGTTCGTTCATACAACTGTTTGAAGCGTGCAGGTATCAATACTGTTGAAGAACTGTGTAGTAAAACCTCAGAAGACATGATGAAGGTTCGTAACCTTGGTCGTAAGTCACTTGACGAGGTTTTGGCAAAACTTAAAGAACTTGGATTATCACTTAACCTTGGTGATGAGAATTAGAATATTATAGGAGGTTAACACAATGGCAGGTTATAGAAAGCTTGGCAGAACATCCAGCCAGAGAAAGGCTTTGCTTCGTGGACAGGTTACAAGTTTGTTGTATCATGGTAAAATTGTTACAACTGAGGCTAAGGCTAAAGAAATTCGCAAAATTGCTGAAGGTCTTATTGCTATGGCTGTTCGTGAAAAAGATAATTTTGAAGAGGTAACAGTAACAGCTAAGGTTGCCAGAAAAGATAAAGATGGTAAGAGAGTTAAAGAAGTAGTAGATGGTAAGAAAGTTACTCAGTATGATGAAGTAGAGAAGACTATCAAGAAGGATATGCCATCAAGACTTCATGCAAGAAAGCAGATGAACAAAATTCTCTACGGTGTAACAGAAGTTCCTACAGAGGCTGCTGGACGCAAAAAGAATACTAAAAAAGTTGATATTGCAACAAAACTTTTTGAAGAAGTTGCTCCAAAGTATGTAGATCGTAATGGTGGTTACACAAGAATTGTTAAGATTGGACCACGTAAAGGTGATGCTGCAATGGAAGTTATCATTGAATTAGTATAATAATAATTTTAAACTATCTGGGTGCCGCAATGAAACATTTGCGGCACTTTTTCATAGGAAGATGTTTATTTTTAGTTTGTGAAATCCTGACATATTTTCAGATTAAAGGAGTGTTCTGCGTTATGATTAAAGCAGAAAATGTAGTTTATGAATATATAAGAAGAGATTCCGATAACAATGTTACAGATATTGTTAAAGCAATTGATGACGTTAGCTTTGTGATTTCGAAAGGGCAGTTCGTGTCGATAGTAGGGCATAACGGCTCCGGCAAATCAACACTTGCAAAACATTTGAATGGACTGTTGAAGCCTACGGAAGGTATTATTTGGATAGACGGAATTGACACTTCAAAAGATGAAATGATGTTGGAAGTAAGACAGACGACAGGAATGATTTTTCAGAATCCGGATAATCAGATTGTATCAGGAATCGTAGAAGAAGATGTGGCATTTGGCCCTGAAAATATTGGGATTCCAACTGAAGAGATTGGTAAACGCGTTGAAGAGAGCCTTAAAATGGTTGGAATGTATGAGTATAGAGAGATGTCTCCAAACAGATTATCCGGTGGCCAAAAACAACGTATTGGAATTGCAGGGGTGCTTGCTATGAAACCGAGCTGTATTGTTTTAGATGAACCTACAGCAATGCTTGACCCCGGAGGACGTAAGGAAGTATTGAAAGCGATAAAAAAGCTTAATGATTCAGAAAATATAACAATTGTGTTGATTACTCATAATATGGAAGAAACATTAACGTCTGATGTGATAATGGTGATGAATAACGGGAAAATAGTTATGTCCGGTACACCTGAGTACATATTTTCAAAAGCAGCCTTGTTGGAAAACTGTGGTCTTGAATTACCGGAAATAGTAAAAATAGCAGAAGGACTTAGACAAAAGGGAATTAACATCCCTCAGGGAGTGTTAACAATAGATGATTTGACGGATGCCATAATCAACCTACGTTAACAAACGGTGGCAGATTTCAAATATGCGAAGTGATATGCAATAAAGTGATTTTTGGTAAAAGATATTTGTTGAGAAATAAAATGCAACATGTAATCTTAGGTAAAAGATGAGGAAAAGATATGTCGATTATTATTGATCATTTAAGTTATATATATGATATTGGAACTCCTTATGAGAGAATTGCATTAGCAAATATTAATCTTGTAATTAATGATAATGAGTTCGTTGGAATTATCGGTCATACCGGTTCAGGTAAGTCAACACTGATACAACACCTGAATGGTTTGCTCAAACCGACTAGGGGCTCTGTATATTATAACGGTGCTGATATTTTTGATAAAGATTATTCGAAAAAACAGCTCAGAAGAGAAGTTGGTATGGTTTTTCAGTATCCTGAATATCAGTTGTTTGAAAACAGTGTAATAGAGGATGTAAAATTCGGACCACGTAATCTTGGTATGTCAAATCTTGATGTGGATATTTGTTCTTATGATGCATTAAAAAAAGTTGGTATTCCTGATTCTCTTATTGATGCATCACCGTTTAAATTGTCAGGAGGAGAGCAGCGAAGAGTTGCAATTGCCGGTGTACTTGCCATGAAACCAAAAGTGTTGATTTTAGATGAGCCGACAGCGGGGCTTGACCCTAAAGGAAGGGATACAATACTTCAATTAATCGCAAAACTAAGAAAAGAAGAAAATATAACAGTAATCCTTGTGTCTCATAGTATGGAAGATGTGGCCAAATACGCGGACAGACTTGTTGTATTAAATGAGGGAATGGTTTATGCGGAAGGAACTCCTCAAAAAGTATTTGAACAGTATGCTAAACTTGAAAAGATAGGTTTGGCAGCTCCGCAAACGGTGTATCTAATTAATAAACTTAGGGAAAATGGAATTGAAATATCCGGGAATGTGATTGAACCAAAGATGGCAGCCTGTGAAATAGCTAAAGTCTTATCGTATTGATTATTAATTTAGGAGTTCAAAGGAAGTATTTGTAAGGAGAAAATATGTTAAGAGATATAACTATTGGACAGTATTACCAAACAGGGTCCGTCATTCACAAACTTGACCCAAGGGTAAAACTTGCAGCAACAATTTTATATGTTATTTCGCTATTTCCTTTTAGTACTTTGCCTGTATATGCTATTGCAACGGTTTTTCTTGTTATGGCTGTGTGTGTGTCGAAGGTTCCAATCAGGCATATTATAAAAGGATTAAAAACGGTAATGATTCTTGTTGTTATGACAGGGATAATGAACATTTTCTTGACGAAAGGTGAAAATGTTCTTGTAGATATTTATGGAGTGAAGATCACGCAAGCAGGCCTTGAAAGAGCCTTTTATATGGTGATAAGACTTATTTATCTTATTATAGGCTCATCTTTACTTACATACACAACAACACCAAACGAATTAACGGATGCAATTGAAAAGTCTTTAAAACCGCTTAATAAAATAAAAGTGCCTGTACATGAATTTTCAATAATGATATCTTTAGCTTTAAGATTTATTCCGATTCTCGTGGAAGAAGCGGACAAAATAATTAAGGCGCAATCGTCAAGAGGTGCTGATTTTGAAGAGGGAAGTTTTTTTGTAAAAATTAAAAATATGGTGTCGATTATTGTGCCACTCCTGATATCAGCAATCAGAAGAGCTGATGATCTTGCATTGGCAATGGATTCACGGTGTTACAATGGTGGAGGTGGCAGAACGAAGCTACATCCGCTTAAGTACAAAAAAAAGGATGTAATCGGGTATGTTACAGTTATCGTGTATTTTGCATTAGTGATTATAGTTGGCCTGATGTTATAATAATCATATTGTAATATAACATTTCGTTACATTTGGTATTGATTAAAACCGGCAAATAGATTTCAACGTTGAAAGGATAATAATATGAAAAGAATATGTATGATTGTTGCATATGACGGCACCAATTATCATGGCTGGCAGGCTCAGCCGAATGCTATAACAATTGAACAAATATTAAATGAAGAATTATCCAGAATGTTAAATGAAGAGATAACTATTATTGGCGCCAGCAGGACTGATGCCGGTGTGCATGCGGAAGGAAATGTTGCGGTATTTGATACTAACACCTCTATACCGCCCGAAAAAATAAGTCTTGCCATTAACAGAACGCTGCCTGATGATATCGTTGTTCAAGAATCTTTTGAGGTTGAAAGTGATTTTCACCCAAGAAAATGTGCAAGCATAAAGACGTATGAATACAGAATACTTAATCGGAGTATGGACATGCCTGTCAAGAGCCGTAATTCCTATCATGTGCACAGAAAGCTTGATACAGATAAAATGCGTGAAGCGGCTTCTTATTTTGTGGGACAGCATGATTTCAGAAACTTTTGCTCTACACATACACAGGCGAAAAGCACTGTAAGAATCATTTATTCCTTTAACATAGAAGAAACAGACAATGAAATAATTCTTACGGTATGCGGAAACGGTTTTCTGTATAATATGGTAAGAATGCTGACCGGAGCATTGATAGACGTTGGAACAGGTAGAATGTCTCCGGACAGAATTCCTCAGATACTTGCATCATATGACAGAATATACTCACCGAATACTGCTCCGGCAAAAGGACTTACGCTCAAGGAAATCGAATATCTGGAGTGATAACGGACATATATCGTTTGATTTGCGTGTTGCGGTCGAAGTATTATGTTTCATTCGTTTGTTTAAATTGTAATGCGGTACGGCATATGATAAAGAAATTGCGATAGTCAGCTTAAAATGATTGCAGTTAAATAAAAAAAGTGCTTGACACGGAAAAGTAAGTATTATAGAATATCTAAATGTGGCATGTTATGTTGTGGCCAACCAAAGCCCCGGTAAGCCGAACATAATGCCGTAAGAACAGTTTGATGAGTTAAGATTTTGAGGAGGGTAAAAGGATGAAGAGTTTTATGGCTAGTCCATCCACTATTGAAAGAAAATGGTATGTAGTTGATGCTACAAATCATACACTTGGTCGTCTTTCAGCAGAGATTGCAAGCGTATTGAGAGGTAAGAAAAAGCCTATCTTTACACCACATATTGATACAGGTGATTATGTTATCGTTATCAATGCTGATAAAATAAAGGTTACAGGTAAGAAACTTGATCAGAAAATATACTACAATCACTCAGAGTATGTAGGCGGAATGAAGGAGACAACTCTTAAAGAGATGCTTCAGAAGAAACCTGAATACGTTGTAAATCACGCAGTTAAGGGAATGCTTCCAAAGGGACCTCTTGGAAGACAGATGATGAAGAAGCTTTTTGTATATGCTGCACCGGAACATCCACATGCAGCTCAGAAGCCGGAAGAGTTAGTAATTGCAGAGAAGCATTAATGAGAGGTTGAAAGGAGGACATAACATTGGCTACAGTAAAGTATTACGGAACAGGAAGAAGAAAGAGTAGTGTTGCAAGAGTATATCTTGTACCTGGTTCAGGAAAAATTACAATTAATAAAAGAGATATAGATGAGTTCTTTGGTCTTGAGACCTTAAAGCTTATTGTTCGTCAGCCACTCGAACTTATCGGTGCTACAGATAAGTTTGATGTAATCGTTAACGTTAAGGGTGGTGGATTCACAGGTCAGGCCGGAGCTATCCGTCACGGAATTTCAAGAGCACTTCTTGAGGCAGATGCTGATAACCGTCCTGCACTTAAGAAGGCTGGTTTCCTTACAAGAGATTCAAGAATGAAGGAAAGAAAGAAGTATGGATTGAAGGGTGCGCGTAGAGCTCCTCAGTTCTCAAAGAGATAATCTTACGGAAACGCAAGATTCGAGAAAAGCCCGATTATACAAGGGTTACAGAGGTTGTGGAAAGTTGTCAGATGTGTTGGATTTCAAACGGTATGCAACGCATATGCAACAAGTATGCAACACGAATATCAATGATATGTATAGGACATTTTCAGAGAAATCTGGGAATGTCCTTTTTGCACGTTCTCCTATCATTTTATTTATTCATTCAGAAATCTAAAAGTATCTTTCGCTTTCTTCTGTGCGCTGCATGCGACTCACTTCTTCGTATCGCCATATTTTCTATTTGTCTTACACGTTCTCTGCTGATTCCGAATTTATCTGCCGTTTCTTGAAGCGTTTTGGGAATTCCATCCTCTACGCCAAATCTGAATGCAAGTAATTGTATCTCTCTTTCATTTCTGCAAGCCTGAAGTAGGTTTTCAATTCTCTCAACTTGATTTTTGTCAGAAATTGAAGTGCTTATTTTTTCTATCAACGCATCTATAGTTTCACATTTAGGTTCGTCCTGATTTTTATTATCCGGATGTTTTTCCTGATTCTTTTCCTGTGATGCGATATAATGGGTCACTTCATTCTTTACCATCCAATCAACATAATGGGAAGTATTATATTCAAGATTATCCGTATATAGAGTATCTGCAACTTTCTCACGTACTTTTTCTATGCAATTTATCAATATGTCGCGATTATAGTCAATACGTGGAGAGTATCTTTTCATAATCCCCACAATCATCGGGACGTATGCATTTAAAAAGCTCGCCAAGGCAATTTTATCGCCTTTTGCCGCGGCTCTACCTAAGGATTCGCGTTCTGCTTGAGTGCGCGAAAGTTCCGATACCATATGAATGAGTTTTTCGCCATCGAGTTTGACAGGAACAACATCGATATTAGAAATAAAATATTCCCAGTTTTCGTAACAATCCATAAGTAACCTCCTCATAGTTATCTTGCTTTCATTATTCAATCCTCTATTTCAAATAAGTTATTTTGTCTATATTATCACACCTGCTTCAAATCCTCAATTTCAAATTCTCTATTTCAATTATCGCTATCTACAAAATCAAATTCAGCCTCGAATTATTCTTTGAAAATACTGAAGTGTTCTTGTGAGGGGCTTTTTCTCATCAACAGATGTAGTGCTTTTGGATTCATTATTCGTATCGTCAATATAAACAGAACCATCAAATTGAATAAACATGTGTCTTGTCACCTGAAAGATTATGTGCTATACTACGTTGGAACTTGATATAATACTGGTTAAATAAGAATGTCTTGAAATGGCAGAATTGAGGAGATTATGACAATACAAGAACAGATAAGAGAATTAAAAGAAAAAAAGAATGCGGTTATTTTGGCACATTACTATGCCAGACCGGAAGTTCAGGAGATTGCTGATTATATTGGAGACTCATTTTATCTTAGTAAAATTGCGGTAAAGTTGGATAATCCGATAATTGTTTATTGTGGTGTAGAGTTCATGGGAGAAAGTGGTTATCTGCTTAATCCTGATAAAAAGGTGTTGATGCCTGACATGACTGCAGATTGCCCGATGGCGCATATGGTTTTACGTCAAGAGGTGGAAGAAGCAAGGGAACAATACGAGGATTTGGCAGTTGTGTGCTATATTAATTCTACCGCTGAGATAAAATCATGGTCAGATGTGTGTGTGACTTCGGCTAATGCAGTGAAGATTGTTAATAACCTTCCGAATAAAAATATACTTTTTATTCCGGATAAAAATCTGGGAAGGTATGTTGCGGGTAAAGTTCCGCAGAAAAATGTAATGCTTGTAAAGGGCTATTGTCCAATTCATGAAAAGATCAGTGCAGAGGAGATTCGTATGTTAAAGTCAGAGCATCCTGATGCTGAGATTTTGGCACATCCGGAATGTAATATTGAAGTTACACAGATGGCTGATTATGTTGGTTCTACTTCGGGAATCATTGATTATGTTTCAGGAAGTGACAAAAAGGAATGGATTATTGCCACAGAATGCGGAGTGAGTTATGAACTTGAAAAAAATAATCCGGACTGTCAGTTTTATTTCCCTGCAACAAAACCGATTTGTACGGATATGAAAAAGATTACTTTAGAAAAAGTTCTTGATGTGTTGAAGGAAGAAAACAATTTGGCAGGTGTGTCAGATGAACAGGCAGGCATTGCACGATTAACACTGGACAGAATGCTTGAACTGGCACAGTAAATGTGTCGGAAGGGAGAATGATAACGATGAAGCATCTGTATTATGACGTGGTTATAGTAGGTGCAGGTGTAAGCGGTTTATATACGGCACTTAATCTAAGCAGAGATAAAAATATACTTATCATATGTAAGGAAGACCTTAAAACTTGTGACTCGATGCTTGCCCAGGGCGGAATATGTGTTTTGCGTGACAATGATGATTATGATTCTTTTTTTGAAGATACACTTAGAGCCGGGCATTATGAAAACAGAAAAGAAAGTGTGGATATAATGATAAGTTCAAGTCGTGAGCTTATCAATCGTTTGTTAGAACTTGGTGTGAGATTTGAGAAAAATCCGGACGGAAGCCTAAAGTATACAAAGGAAGGCGCTCATTCAAAACCAAGAATCTGTTACCATAAGGATATTACCGGAAAAGAGATTACTGAGACCCTACAACGTCATGTGAAAGCATTGCCAAATGTTACTATTATGGAGTATACGGTAATGAAAGACCTTTTAATTGAAAATGGAGAGTGCGTTGGAATTAAAGCTGATACTTCTGTTATCACGTCGGATTTGAAGTCGGGTTCAGAAGAAGAGTCTGTTATTTACATACATGCTAAAGACACCGTTCTTGCAACGGGCGGAATCGGTGGCTTGTATGACCATTCAACTAATTTCCCGAGTCTTACAGGTGACGGAGTTGAAATAGCAAAAAAACACGGAATCAGGATGGAAAACCTTGATTACGTACAGATTCATCCAACCAGCCTCTACAGAAAAAAGAAGGGCAGAAATTATCTTATATCAGAATCGGCACGTGGTGAAGGGGCAATTCTTTTAAATGGTGCCGGAGAGCGTTTTGTGGATGAGCTTCTGCCAAGGGATGTTGTCACAGAGGCAATTCATAAAGAAATGGAAAAAGAAGGAAGCTCTTATGTATGGTTATCTTTTGAAAATGTGTCAAAAGAGATAATAATGGAACATTTTCCGCATATATATGAAACTTGTCTTAATGAAGGTTATGATATCGCCAAGGAACCGATTCCTGTCGTTCCGGCGCAGCATTATTTTATGGGCGGAATTTATGTGGATAGTGATTCAAGAACCACGATGGAGCATCTTTATGCCGTAGGAGAAACAAGTTGTAACGGTGTTCACGGAAAAAACAGACTGGCAAGCAACAGTTTGCTTGAAAGCATGGTATTTGCACAGAGAGCTGCCGCAAAACTGTCGGCAGATTAGGAGAGGAGAATAATTATGAATGAAATAACAATGTTGTTAGCTGCAGATAAATTTATTCGTCTTGCACTTGAAGAAGATATTAATAGCGAGGACGTAACAACTAATTCGGTAATGCCTGAATACAAGAAGGGTGAAGTACAGCTTATATGTAAGGAAGACGGAATCATTGCCGGACTTGGCGTGTTTGAACGTGTATTTACGATGCTTGACCCGGAAGTTAAAGTTGTTTTTGATGTTAAAGATGGTGATAGTGTCAAAAACGGACAACATCTTGCTACAGTAACGGGCGATATAAGAGTTTTGCTTTCAGGTGAAAGAACAGCGCTTAATTATTTGCAGCGTATGAGTGGTATTGCAACTTACACTAACAAAGTTGCTAAGTTGCTGGAGGGAACAAAGACTACATTACTTGACACAAGAAAGACTACTCCGTGTATGCGTATATTTGAAAAATATGCGGTAAAAGTTGGCGGTGGGGCTAATCACCGATACAATTTATCAGATGGAGTGTTGTTAAAGGACAATCATATTGATGCGGCAGGCAGTGTAAAAAATGCAGTAGAAGCAGCGAAGGCTTATGCTCCATTTGTACGTAAAATAGAAGTTGAAACAGAAAATCTTGACATGGTTAAGGAAGCTGTAGAAGCCGGTGCTGACATAATCATGTTGGATAATATGACAACGGACGAGATGGCAGAAGCAATCAGAATTATTGATGGAAGGGCAAAGACAGAATGTTCAGGTAACATCACAAAGGAAAATATAGATAAAATAACCAGACTGGGTGTTGATTATGTGTCAAGTGGAGCCCTTACCCACTCCGCACCGATTCTTGATATCAGTCTTAAACATCTTACAGTTATTGAATAATTGATTGAAAGACTGTTTGTCAGGGAGAGATTCGTTTTGTTATCAAAAGGAAAGGAATGGAAGTTTTATGGAAACTATGAGCGGCGCCCAGCGTAGAAAAATAATATTATCAATGCTAAAACAATCTGATAAACCTCTTTCGGGCGGTGCTCTTGGAAGAGAAACCGGAGTAAGTCGACAGGTGGTTGTACAGGATATTGCGTTGCTTCGTACACAAGGGTATGACATAGTTGCTACTGCCAGAGGATATATGCTTGAAACTTCAAAGAAAGTGGTAAGAGTTTTTAAGGTATTTCATATGAATGACAGAACAGAAGAAGAATTGACAACTATTGTTGATTTGGGCGGTTGTGTTGTGGATGTAATGGTTAATCACCGTGTGTATGGAAAAGTGGTAGCTCCTATTAATATTGGCAGCAGAAGGGATGTTGCTGCATTTATGAAGCAGCTTGAAACCGGAAAATCAACACCATTATTCAATGTTACTTCCGGATACCATTTCCATACAGTGACGGCGGACAGCGAAGAGGTGCTTGATGATATTGAACAGGCTTTAAGAGACAGTAATCTTTTAGCGGATATTCTTCCGTACGAACAGGAACTTATTGACAGATAGTACAAGTAAAATACAGTAGTATAATCCATTATGTAGCAGTGAATACTATTTTTAGACTTATTATGGAGGTATGGAACTATGGATAAGAATGCATTATTTAATTTGACGTATGGAGTGTTTATGGTTTCTGTTAAATCAGAAGACTGTATAAATGGGTGTATAACAAATACCTGCATTCAGGTGGCTAATTCACCGATAAGAGTTGCAATTTCTGTATTGAATTCCAATTACACTTGTGAATTGCTTAATGAAAATGATTGTTTTACCCTTAGTCTTTTAGATGAAAGTTGTACCTATGAGATCATAAAACATTTTGGGATGCAGTCAGGAAGAGATGTTGACAAGTTTGAAGGGATGGATTTGAAAACTGATATTAACGGATTGCCGTATATTACCGATGGTGCTTGTGCAGTGATTAGTTGTAAAGTTGTTAGTCGTGAGAATCTGGGGAGTCATACATTATTTGTAGGCGAAGTAGTTGATGCCGAAGTTCTTAGTGATAAGTCACCGTTAACTTATGCAGATTACCGTAACCGAATTAAGCCAAAGTCACAGGATGTAAGTTCGTCAAAAAAGATTGTTGGATGGAGATGTAAAATCTGTAATTATGTATATGAAGGCAGTGAATTGCCGGATGATTATTTATGTCCGTTGTGTGGGCACGGGAAAGATGATTTTGAACCGATATATGAATAAAATTTGCCCTGTATATACAGACAAATCCCGCCGATTAGTATGTTTGACACGTTTTTTGTTTTGTGATATAATTAACTGATTTGATTGACATGAAGTCAATTTGCAGTTCCGTAGAACTGATTTGTGTGTGTTTTAATACATGTGATTTTATGAGATTTTCTGTATATGTATACTATCGAGGGTATACGGCTTCCTGAAGGAGTGTCGTATTTTTTTTGACTTATTTTTTATTCGATGAAAGAGAGGTACATAATTATGCATATGGCAGATGCATTACTTACGCCTGCTGTGGCTGCAACCATGTATGTTGCATCCGGTGCAACAACCGGTGTTTGTATTAATAAACTTAGTAAAGATGATAATACGGTGAAACTTCCTACTATGGCAGTAACTGCTGCTTTAGTATTTGCTGGGCAGATGGTTAATTATACCATTCCGGGAACCGGTTCTTCGGGACATTTGTGTGGTGGAATGTTGCTTTCGGCTCTTCTTGGACCTTTTGCCGGGTTTTTATCGATGGTAGTTATTCTTGCCATACAATGCTTATTCTTTGCTGACGGAGGATTGCTGGCTCTTGGTGCTAACTGCTGGAATATGGCATTTTACGGATGTTTTGTGGGTTATTATCTTATATGGAAGCCTATTGTTAAAAGCGGTTTGTTTGGTGGTAAAGAATCTAAAGCTGCAAATAGGATAAAAATAATTGCTGCGTCTGTGATTGGTTGTGTGGTAACATTACAGTTGGGAGCATTTTCAGTAGTAGTACAGACAAGTCTTTCAGGTGTTACTGAGTTGCCGTTTGGTACATTTGTAACAGTTATGCAGCCGATTCATCTTGCTATTGGTCTTATTGAAGGACTTATAACAGGAGCCGTTCTTACATTTGTTGCTGAATCAAGACCTGAATTATTACAGGCTGTTGACAGTACTAAGATGAAAGACAGATTATCCTTAAAGACAACAATTATAGTTATGGCAGTGGCAGTTATAGTTGTAGGCGGCGGAGTGTCGTTGCTTGCAAGTTCTAATCCGGACGGACTTGAGTGGTCAATGTTTGGAAATGAAGATGCAGGTTATAGTGCTAATATGGCATTAGATGAAGAAGCATACGGAGTGACTAGTGAAGCTGCAGATGTGGCAGCATCTGTTCAGGAAAAAACTGCATTTCTACCTGATTATGCATTTGCTGACAGTGATAGCATTGCAGGAACCTCAGTATCAGGAATAGTTGGTTCTGCTATGGTGGCGGTACTAGCGGTTGCAATATGCTTTATTGGAGGATTTTTCCGTAAAAAGAAGCAAAAGGTGTAAAATGACTGATATTTATAAAGCTGCAAGAGAATTTCATGAAATGGATGAACTTGCGGAACGTGATTCCGCAGTTCATTTATTGCATCCTCTTGTAAAATTAATCGTAACAATAATATACATATTAATAACAGTTTCATTTCATAAGTATGATTTATACGGGCTTACGGTTATGATATTGTATCCCGTTATCATGCTTTTTTTAAGTGATGTCTCTGTTAGAATTTGTTTCTATAAACTTCGCTTTGTATTGCCGTTAATATGTGCTGTCGGAATAATTAATCCTTTCTTTGACAGAAGTATATTATTACATATTGGCGGTTTGACAATAACAGGCGGAGTTTTATCTATGTTTACGTTGATGTTAAAGGGCGTTCTCTGTCTGATGGCATCTTTTATTTTGGCAGCAACAACTTCTATAGATTTATTGTGTGGGGCACTGCGTAAAATTCATGTTCCGGGGATAATCGTAACATTAATATTATTGACTTATCGGTATGTATCTGTCATGATGGAAGAGGTATCTGTAATGACAACAGCATACAGATTAAGGGCGCCGGGACAAAATGGAATTCATGTATCAGCATGGGGGTCTTTTCTCGGACAATTGTTGCTTAGAAGTATGGACAAGGCAGAAGAACTCTATATCAGCATGCAGCTTAGAGGCTTTAATCATGAATTTTATTATGCAGATTCCAAGACGTTGAAATTTTCGGATATTTTATTCTGCACAGTAGCGGTTGTGGTTTTTGTTGTATGCAGATTAATTAATATTCCTGTACTGCTTGGCGGATTATTTGTGTGAGGAGACATTTATGATTTTATTTGAAAATGTTACGGCAGAATACGATAAAGGTTTTCCTGTCTTAAGTGAGTTGTCATTTGCAATAGAGGATGGTGAAAATGTAGGGTTAATCGGAGCTAACGGCGCCGGAAAATCTACAATAATGAAAGCGATGCTTGGAATTATTTCACATAGCGGAATCATTAAGGTTGATAACTGTCCGGTAGATAAAAGTAATCTGGCGGATATCAGAAAAAAAATGGGACTTGTATTGCAAAATTCAGATAATCAGATGTTTATGCCTACGGTGTACGAAGATATTATGTTTGGACCTCTTAATTATGGTGTTGCAAGAGGAGAAGTTGAAAAGATAATAAATGATGTATTATTTAAACTTGAAATAACAGACTTAAAGATGAAGCATAATCACAAGCTTTCAGGCGGAGAAAAACGTATGGCTGCTATTGCAACAGTTCTCGCCATGGAACCTTCGATTATATTGATGGATGAACCTACTTCAGCACTTGATCCGTACAATAGACGCAAGGTGATTAATATAATTAATTCGCTGGATGGTACGATGATTATTGCTTCACATGATTTAGATATGATTCTTGATACATGTAGTCGGGTTATTCTTCTTTCAGATGGTAAAATCATTGCAGACGGAGATGCTAAAATGATATTAAAGGATAAAAAACTGCTGGAGGATAACAGAATGGAGCTTCCGTTAAGATATCAGTAAAATATGTTTTCCGGGAGTACGTAAAAGGAGAAAAATAATGAAGTTTATAGGTATTTTTATTTTATTATTATTGGCGGTTGTTGTGGGTGGTGGTTTGTACCTGTTTTTTGCGATTCGTAAAACAGCCCAAAAGTTTTCAAAAGAATTATACGGAACATCAGATATATCCGAGGGAATGAAAAAAGCAAAACAACAGATTGCGGATACTCCTAAGTCATTATCTGCCATGACAAGACTTGAATTACCAAGAATTGTAAAAGATTTTCCGCAATTTAATTATGATGAGATGAAAGAACGTGCTGAAGGAGTTCTTACCGGTTATCTTCTCGGTATACAGTCTAAGAGTACCGGAACATTAACAGATGCAGCAATAACAAGTGAATTAAGAAAGCAGCTTGAGGACAAAATAGAATTATTAAAGCTCAATAACAGAACAGAGCATTTTAACGATTTTAAGATACACAGAACAGAGATTAGCAGATATATAAAAGAGAAAGGGCGTTGTATAGTAACATTTCAAACAGCGGCAAGTGCCCTTCATTATGTGACTGATGATAATGATAATGTTATTACGGGTGACAGAGACTTTAGAGAACAGAGCAGATATAGTATAAGTATGGTTTATATTCAGAATAGAGATATTGTAGAGAATAACGCTGTTGACGGTAATAGCCTTAACTGTCCGAATTGCGGGGCTCCAATCAGTAACCTGGGAGATAAGATATGCAGTTACTGCGGAACGGGAATTGTGGAGTATAATATTCGGGTGTGGTCATTCGATGATGTGTCGGAGTGTTAAGTGATACTGAAAAAATAGCAACAGGATGAATGAATAACAGGGAGTCTTAGATGGATTTACAGCAGTTATATAGCAAAGTCAGACAGGCATTAGACAGATATAATATGGTGAATGAGGGTGACAAGATTGCCATAGGAATATCCGGGGGAAAGGATTCTCTCGGATTATTATATGCTATGGCGGGACTTAGCAAGTTTTATCCTAAGAAGTATCGGATTGTTGCTATTACGGTAGATTTAGGGTATGAGGGATTTAATACTACACGTGTAGAACAAATATGCCGAGAACTGGACGTAGAGTATTATGTTGTTAATACGAACATTAATGAAATGATAGCAAAAGAAGGTTGCTCATTGTGTGCAAGACTTAGAAAAGGTGCTCTCCATGATAAGGCACGGGAACTTGGTTGTAACAAAATTGCGTATGCCCACAACATGGATGATGTAATTGAGACTATGATGCTGTCTTTGATATACGAAGGTCGTTTTTCAACATTTTATCCGGTGACTTATTATGAAAACATTGGAATGGAGCTTATCAGACCGTACGTTCTTGTGACCAATGCACAAGCCAAGGGATTTGTAAAAAAGTACAATCTTTCTGTCATAAACAATCCCTGTCCTTTTGAAAAAATATCAGAAAGAGATTATGTACGTAAACTGATAGAGGATATTAATTCCCATACTCCGGGAGTTAGGAAAAGACTAATGACAGCCATATGCGACGGAACTTTGAAGGAGTGGAGTGTGGATAATCAATAGTCGTTCAATCAGATTTGGCGGCGTATTTACCTAATGATTTCAATATAATGCAATAAAAGAGTGTTTACAGAAAGGCGGAACTATATATGAGTGGATTTGATGCAGGAAAAGTAAAGAATGACATTGTTAATTGGATTAGGGAGTTTTTTGAAGCCAACGGAAAAGGGTGCAATGCCGTAATAGGAATATCCGGTGGCAAGGATTCCAGTGTGGCAGCAGCACTTTGTGTGGAAGCCCTTGGAAAAGAACGTGTTATTGGTGTTCTTATGCCAAGAGGAGTTCAGCATGATATAGAATGTTCAAAACAGCTTGTGGAATTTCTCGGTATAGATAATTATACAATAAATGTAGGGGATGCTTGTGATGCTGTTGAAAAATGTGTTGAGGAAGCACTGGGTGATTTTTCGGAAACCAGTAAGGTTAATCTTCCTCCACGAGTGAGAATGGCAACATTATATGCAGTTTCCCAGTCAAAGAACGGACGGGTTGTTAATACATGTAATTTATCAGAGGACTGGGTAGGTTATTCAACAAGATACGGAGATGCTGCCGGTGATTTTAGTCCGTTATCAAAGCTTACTGTTGAAGAAGTAAAAGCAATAGGCCATGAGCTCGGATTACCGGAAAATCTCGTGGAAAAAACGCCTATAGACGGATTGTGTGATAAGACGGATGAAGATAATCTTGGTTTCACCTATGCAGTGCTTGATAAATATATTAGAACCGGAATCTGTGAGGATGAAGAAATCAAAAAATTAATTGACAGAAAACATGAATTAAATAAGTTTAAGTTGGAGCTTATGCCATGTTTTCCATATGAACCATAAATGATAAAAACTACTGTTATTATGATGTATTATGTGGTAAAATGAGCCTTGCAGAGCTCCGGGCGTGCACAGAGAGCTCTATAAGGCGAATGCATTCACGGAGACGACAGTCGACGTGGTAAATGTTTTTCGTATGTGCTATGAATTTTTTTTAAGGGGGAAATGAAATGTATAAGAAACTATTAAACAGAGCAGCGGCATTATTTTTGTGTGGTGCTGTTGCGGTAACTTCATTTGGCATGCCTTGCGGAGAAGTAAAGGCATCGGATAAGGTGGATACTTCTGACTGGCAAAAGTCGATTACAATTGACTTTGGTGTTACCCAGAAGGATTTGACCGATAAGCTTGATGAAGAAGGTAATCCTGTAATCAATCCGGAGACAGGGGAAACTGAGAAGGTTGAGGTAAGTGATCTTGCAATACCGTCCCAGTATCAGCTTAAAAAGGAATTTGGTGAGGATTTTGAACAGGCTGATGCAAAAGAGTTCTTCGGTAATATGCTTTATGATAATCCTGCCAATACTGTTCAGGCTATCTATGGAACTACAGCAGGTGTGTCACAGAAGATGGGATTTGACAAAGTTGTTCCGGCTGGTAAAGTTGCAGGAAAATGTGGAGAGTATTTTAGAGACTGGGTATATGCACCGGATGGGGAAACATATAAATTTAGCGTGGATTTGCCTGTAGGTCAGTATCATGTAAATGTATATACAGGTAATAAGGTAAAAGAGCATGACAATACAAGCTGTATTGTATTTAATGATGAATCATATGCAATAGGAGAGGATAGTTCTATTCCTGTAATGTATAACCAGACATCACCGGGAAGCCGTCAGTTTTATATTCCGAACAGAGATAATTCTGATAAGGTTGAAAAGGTTACTTCATATATTGTTGATGTTAAGGATAACGGACAGGGTTACGGAACACTTTCCGTAACGGTGTATGATGATAAAATTGAAGATGAAGCATATGCAAAATCACATCTTGTAAAGGCGTCTGATGTATTTAATCCGGCAGAAGGTGTTGATGTTGGTATCGCTGTTATTGATACATACGAAGGAACTGACAGTGCAATTGACAAGGCTGCTATAGCTGATAAACTTGTAACCGCAAGACTTAACGGTATTGAGATTGCGCCTGTGGCAGAGCCGGTTCATGCAACTAAGATAGAAGCTGCACCTGTTGAGGTTGAAATGCAGGATATCAAACCTATCACAGTTGACCTTGGAGTTGAGGGAGTTACAGACCGTGTATTCTATGAGTCAGACGATACTTCAGTAGTTTCGGTTGATAACTATTATGGTGAGATTACGGCAAACGGAATAGGAACAGCTACAATCTATGCTTATAATTCATACCTTGACAAAACTGTTGCAATTCCTTATGAAATAGTTGAAAGAAAGAGTGTTGAACTTTCAGCAGAAGGCGCAGAGAACGGTGAATTAACACTTATCTGTGGAGAAGAAGGAAGAGATAAAGGTAATGTGGTTGCAGCATTTAATGCAGCATCAAGTGATATGATTGAATGGTCTGTAGATAAGGAAGATGTTATTAAGCTTGGAACACCGGTATTTGCAAAAGACGATACACAGGCAACATCAACATTACCTATTGAGGCGCTTAAGGACGGTCAGGTTACAATTACTGCAACAAGAAAAGACAATAATGAAAGAACTGCCCAGATAAAGATTAATGTTATTAATGCAACAAAGTCAGTTACATTTGTTGATAAAGACGGCAAAGAATTGTCTGATGACGAAGTTCTTTCAGTAGAAGAAGGAAAGAGTATTGAAGTTTATTACCTTGTTGGACCTGAAAATGCAACTCAGAAGGCTGTTGTAGTAAAGGCTGAGGATTCTTCAATAGCAACAGCTGCTAACACAGGTTCTAAACTGATTATTACAGGTAAGAAAGCCGGAGAAACAACTGTAACTGTTATGACACAGTATTCTAATGATATAAAAGATACAGTTAAGATTAAGGTTACTCCTAAACCGGCAGAACCTACAGCAACACCTGCACCTACTGCACCTGTTGTTCAGCAGGGAACATCGAACAACAATACGCCTGCAGCTACCCCAAGTGCAGAACCTGTTGATGATACTGCCACACAACCTGCAAAAGCAACAATAACCTTAACAGGAAAGGCAACAACAAAACTTGCTCTTAAAAAGTCTGTAAAATTCAATGTTAAGGCAAAAGGTGTTAAGAAAGTTACATGTACCATCAAGAAAGGTAAGAAACTTGTAAAGGTTTCTGCTACTAAGAAGGCAGTAAAAATAACTGCTAAGAAGCGCGGAGTAGTTAAACTTGTTATTACGGTTAAAACTAAAAACGGAACTAAAAAGTTTAATCGTACAATTAAGATAAAGAAATGATTGCACTTGTAGCAGCTTATGACAAAAACCGGGTAATTGGATACAAGGGACGTATTCCCTGGAACATACAGGGTGAGCAGAGAAGATTTAGAGAACTTACTACAGGAAATGTAGTTGTAATGGGAAGACGAACTTACGAAGAAATAGGTCGTCCGCTTCCTAATCGTACAACAATTGTTGTATCATCTACGGCATGTTACGAAGGAGAAAATCTCAGGACTGTCACCTCCCTTGCAAAAGCCCTTGAACTTGCTTTGGACAAAGATGTGTACATATCCGGCGGAGCAAGACTGTATGAAGAGGCGTTACCCATTGCAGATAAGCTGTATATAACGGAGATTGAAGGTTCATTTGAGGGAGATACTTTTTTCCTGGAGTTTGATGAATCAAAGTACAAAAGAATAATAGAAAAGTACAACGAAGGAGAGATTCCTTATGTGTACTTAACTTATGAGAAAATTTAAAATTAAGTCTCTGCAGTTTGTGATGTTATAAACTGCAGAGACTTTCTTATTATATAGGAAAGTTCTCGAAAAGAACTCTCCTATATAATAAAAACGCTCCGCTAAGGATCGCACTGCGGCGGAGATGTAGATGTTGCTAAAGCAACCCGCCGCAGGCGGAGAATCTCGCAGGCGAGATTCTATTTTACTTACTATGAAATTTCTTCGAAATTGTCCTAGTAAGCAAAAGCGCTCTGCGGGAACGCCCTGCGGCAAAGAGGAAAGTGTTGCAAGCGACATTCTTTGTTTTATTTATTTTTTTGCTGATAAAACATTACGGAACAAATACATGCCGTCGTCCAGCCCACCGGCCATGCGCACCATATTCCTGTGGACCCCAGGCTCGTACGGGATAAAACAAATGCAAGGGAAACTCTGATTAATAAGTCTGTAAATGTAGAAAACATAAAGTATTTCATCATTCCCAAGCCTCTTAATATGCCGTCTGCAACCAGCTTCAGGGAGATGATAAAATAGAATGGCGAAATAATTCTAAGTATGAGAATTCCTGTTTCAAAAGTGCTTTGTGATGGTTCGTTCATAAAGAATGAAATAAGTAGTCCGCCACCGAAGAAATAAAGTAAAAACATTGGAATACAAAGCATCCATACCATTTTTCTTCCTGCAACAAATCCTTGTCTGATTCGTTCCGGTCTGTTCGCTCCGATATTTTGCGCGGTAAAGTTGGATATTCCGTTACCCAGTGTTGTGAAGGATGTGATAACCAGATTGTTAAGTTTGATTGCTGCAGAATATCCGGCTATTACATTTGAACCGAAATCGTTAATGATACCCTGTATTACAACATTGCCCACCGAAATGAAACTTTGTTGCATTATGCTTGGAATTGCAATTGATGCTATTTTTTTCAAGATGGGAAATGAAAAAAAAGCAACCGTTCTGCTTGTTTTTATTTTTTGAAGTCTTATAAATACAAACAGCAAAGACAGAATACAACTGATTCCCTGACAAATAAAAGTTGCCCAGGCAACTCCGGCTATGCCCATGTTGAACTTTTGAACAAACAGGATATCCATGAAAATATTGGCAGTTGAGGATGCTGCGAGAAAACCAAATGGAGTTTTTGAATCCCCAAGTGCTGAAAAAATGCCCGTGGAAATATTATAAAAGAATACAAAGGGAAGTCCCCATATGTATATATTCAAATAGAGTTTTGAGTCTGCAAATATATTGTTGGGAGTATTAATAACTTCTAACAAAGAATTGCTTCCTATGATGCCGGCGATCATAAGTAGCAAACAAAGAATTCCGCTTCCGATCAATGAGGTACTAATGGCTGTTTTCATATTGTCATATTGTTTTGCTCCGAAAAACTGAGAAACAATAACAGAGCAGCCGATATTGCAGCCAAAAGCAAAAGCTATGAAAACAAGAGTAATTTCATAACTGTTACCCACAGCTGCCAACGCGTCTTCACCGATAAACTTTCCTGCAATAAGACTATCTGCAATATTGTATATCTGCTGAAAAATAACGCTTGCAAAAAGTGGAATGCAAAATTGCCACAAAACTTTTTCGGGATTACCGGTTGTCAAATCCTTGTTCATTATGTCGACCTCCCATGGTTTAATTTTCAAATGTAAAGTATATACGTTATTAAGGAAAAAGTAAAATGGTTCGTGGAAGTTTTTCAAAGCAAGAGTGACAAGTAAGAAACTATACTGTATAATAATCCGTAGTAATGGCAAAGGATGGAAATTAAAATGAAAAATGAGTATAACAAAACGGTAGTAGCATGTTTTATCGGATATATTGTACAGGCAATAATTAACAACTTTACACCATTGTTGTTTTTGACGTTTCAGAAAGATTACGATATACCTTTATCTCAGATTACACTGCTTGTAACATTTAATTTTGGCGTGCAGCTTTTGGTTGATGTTGTTTCAATTAGTTTTATCGACAAAATCGGATACCGCGCATCCATGATTATTGCACATATTACATCCGCAGCAGGGTTGATTATGCTTACAATACTTCCGGGGCTGTTGCCGGTTCCGTTTGTGGGAATTCTTATTTCTGTTATGGTATACGCCATAGGCGGAGGGATTTTGGAAGTTCTTGTTAGTCCGGTAGTTGAAGCATGCCCTTCTGATAATAAAGAAAAAGCAATGAGTATGTTACATTCGTTTTATTGCTGGGGACATGTGGGAGTTGTATTGATATCAACGCTGTTTTTTGGAATTGCAGGAATTGAGAATTGGAGAATACTGGCGCTGATTTGGGCGTTGGTTCCGATATTCAATACAATGTTGTTTGCTAAGGTTCCGATTGCTTCTTTGATAGAAGAAGGGGAAACAGGTTATAGTCTTAAGGAATTATTTTCTATAAAAACATTTTGGATATTGCTTATTATGATGATATGTGCCGGTGCCAGTGAGCAGGCAGTAAGCCAGTGGGCATCTGCATTTGCAGAGAAAGGCCTTGGAATTACCAAGACTGCAGGTGATTTGGCAGGTCCTATGACATTTGCAATAATGATGGGAGCCTCCAGAGTCTTTTACGGAAAGTACGGACACAGTATTAAGTTAGAAAAGTTTATGTCAGGCAGTTGTATTTTGTGTATAATATCTTACCTTGGAATATCTCTTATTCCGATTCCGGGACTTAGTCTTGTGGCATGTGCCGTGTGCGGATTGTCCGTTGGTATTATGTGGCCGGGTACATTTAGTAAGGCGTCGGCTGCTATCCCGAGGGGCGGTACAGCAATGTTTGCTTTGCTTGCTCTCGGGGGAGATGTGGGTTGCGGCGGTGGCCCGACAGTTGTAGGATTGGTATCAGATGCTATAGGTGATAATCTAAAAATGGGAATACTTGCAGGTATTGTTTTTCCGGTGTTGCTTCTTGTCGGAGTTCTTATGTTGTGTAAAGACAATAACAAAGCCGAAGGTTAAAAAAGAGCATATCGCAATTGCGACAGCCCTTTTGTGTATAACTGTATAAAATTGTTTAAATTGATTAGTGAAAAATTATCGTGCAAGGATGCCTGTGATTTCAGCAATATACAGATTATGGTAATCTTTGTCTGAGTACCATTTTGTATCAATATCCATATCTGCCAGATCTTCCGGATTAATCTTTGTTTTAGAGAGTTTTCTACAAGTGTAGACAAGATTTCCGGCATCCAGAAACGGAGTACCCTCGTGGTAATTAACTTCAAGTGATGCGTTTTTAATTTTATCCTCGTCTCTTCCTGAAACACCACCGAGATATTTTAAAATTACTCTGTTCTCTTTTTTGTCCATGTTAAAAAATGTCATTGAAAATGTATCTGCCTTGTCAACAATTTCTCTTGTGAATCGGCTGTCGCGAACTACGACAAGTGCCACATTCATTCCCCACATTACTCCGAAACCGCCCCATCCGGCAGTCATACTGTTGGTTGTTTCCCCGTCTGTTGCAGTGAGAGCAAACCAGTCGGAGCCTATCATGTTGAATGGGTTAATATCTACTTCTTTTATGTTCATTGGTTGAAATGTATGCATAGCGCACCTCCCATATTTAGCTTATTATTAGAGTATAATGAAATAATTGGAATGTGTCAATTTAATTGACATTATTAAATAAAAAATGTAAAATAAAAATAAACTTTTCGGTCAAAAATGCCGATAACAATATACAGAGTTTTGAACCTGGGAGGATGGTTATATGAAAAACATGTTTAGTGTAAAAAGGACAAAGAGAAGTGTGGCATGGCTTATGGCTATTGTTATGTTATTTACAATGGTCATCTATGTACCTTCAGATGCACAGGTGTATGCAGCATCTCCTGAATGGAACGGCTATGTTGCAACTTCTTACGATGCCGGTAAAGGTACCAAGGAGAATCCTTATCAGATTAGATGGGGTTCTCAGTTAGCATATCTTGCTGAGAATGTTAATAACGGTGAAACTTATGAGAATACTTATTTTGTTCTTACAGGTGATATCGTTCTTAATTCGGTTGACGGCAGCTCATGGGAGTTATGGGATAACCAGTCATCCGGGCTTAAAGATTGGGAAGCTATAGGTTATTACAATTCGGCAGATGACAAGTGTGCATTTGCAGGTAATTTTGATGGGGAAGGTCATACCATAAGCGGTATGTATACCTGTAACAAGCTTACTAACGGTTTGTTCGGATATAATACCGGTGTTATCAAGAATGTTAATATAGAGAAGTCTTACATAGAAGGAAGCGGTTACGGTGTCGGTGGTATTGCCGGTAAGAATGACGGAACAGTGACTAACTGTCATAACAGTGCAACTATTTCTTCAGTATGGCTTGACAGTAATAATTACGAAGCCGGTAGTGTTGGTGGTGTTGTTGGTACTAACGGAGGTTTTGTATCATATTCATACAATGACGGTAGAGTTGATGGTGTAGGAGTTACCGGTGGTGTTGCAGGTACTAACAATAATTTGGTTGTAAACTGTTATAACACAGGCAATATCGGACTTGGGATTACTTCTCAGTATGGAACCGGTGGTGTTGTAGGTTGTAACAGCAAGGATAGCAGTGTTGTTGAGAACAGCTACAATCGCGGAAATGTTAATGCGACCAATTATGCCGGTGGTATTGTAGGAACTAATGTAGGTTCTGCGGTAAACTGTTACAATACCGGAGATGTTACTGTTGCACAGTCGGGAGGATATGCAGGTGCAATAGCAGGTGCCCTTGAAAGGACTAATTTTGATTATTCAGGACAAATATCCTATTCATATTGGGATCAGGCTCTCGGAATGGAAGCAGTAGGTTACGCGGGAAGAGACGGAGTTGTATCTGCAAACTGTTACAGGTATGATGATACACTTGATTTGTTTGATGTAGACGGATTCCCTGTTACAGTGGAATTCAGTATAGATAATGCTACCGTGGATGCGGATAAGCTTGATAAAGCCCTTGATTCTTGGACCCAGGCAAAGAATTGTGGTGCTAAAGAAGCCGGTATTGCAAGGTGGACTGTGAAAGACGATCTTCCGGTATTTGCGGACAAAGAGGTTACAATATGGTCAGGTAATGCATCAAGTGCTTATGGTGGTGGTGACGGTACGCAAGGGTCACCGTACAGAATAACCAACGGAGACCAGCTTAAATATTTTGCAAACCAGGTCAACGGAGGTAATTCATATAATGGTGATTACTTTGTGCTTGCAACGGATATTATTTTAAATGATGAAACATTTGAATTTGATGAGGATACAGGACTTATTCAGGTGACTGACGGAATCAATACCGGTTATTACGGTACAGGTATTAAAGGTACATCAGGAGGTAATACTCAGTTTGATAATACTGCAAGTGTGAAGGGTACATGGTACAGATTTGACGGATTCGATTATTCTGCCGGCTCATATACCGGTGAAATTAACGGTTGGACTCCGATTGGTTCTTCAAATAAACATTTTGCAGGTAATTTCCTTGGAAAAGGATATACAATCAGCGGATTGTTTGTAGAAAATTATATGTATTCAGGTTTATTTGGATATGTATCAGGTAGTAACATCAGTGATGTAAATGTTAACAATGTGTTTGCCATTACATCAGATACAGGATATATGGGAAGTATATCAGGATATTATGAAGGAAAACTTTCAGGATGCACGGCAGAAGGGGCTGTTCTTATAGCAACTGAAGAAGGATATGTCGGAGGTATTACAGGATATGTGGCCGATGCAGCAGAACAGGAAGTACATAATAAGATTTCCGGTTCTGATTTTGAAGGTTTTATATATGGTTGCGGATATGCAGGCGGTATTACCGGTTACAGCGGATATGGTAATTATATTGATGAATGTTATACACATGAAGGATCCGTAATAAGATGTAACGGTACTGCAGCAGGTGGAATTTGCGGACGAAATTACGGTTCATTTATTCTTAACTCATATAATCATGCAAAAGTTGTTAGTGAAGCGGTTGAGGTTTCATATGTTGGTGGTATTGCCGGTGAAAATGTATCAGAAGGTGTTAGCTGCATAGAAGGTTTTGCTGATGTATTCGGTAAAATTCATAACTGTTATAACAGAGGAGTTATTACAGGTGCTGCAGCATCATATGCAGGTGGTATTGCCGGATATAATCTTGGTGGTGAAATCAAGAATGTATATAGCGAGGCTTCCGTGTCAGGCGGAACGGTAGGAAGCATAGCAGGTGTTAACGGAATTACAGACGGTGAGTATATATTGTATGAAGGTCTTACAAGACAAAAATATAAAAATACTTTCGGTACAATTGATTATGGTTTCTATTCATCAGGAATTGCGTGCGGAGCTGATAAATGTAATGAATCAGGTAGTGGTCAGTATGTAACTAATACATTTCAGTTTAGTACAAGTTCCGGCTCAAAATACAGTTTTTCTCACAGTGTCCTTGCTTCACAGGTGCTTGATAAGGCTATGAATGCATGGATAACAACAGAAGGTCTTGGAAGTGATAAGAACAAACAGGTTTATCTTGGATGGGTATATACAAATGGAAGTTACCCTAAGTTTACGGGAACTCACAGTCAGGAAATAACTGATACAGAGCCATATCCAAAATATACGCTGCACTATGATTCAAACTGTACTGAAGCAGTTGGGACGATGGAGGATGAAATATACGAACTGACTCTTCCGGGAACCGGTGAAGCTGACAAACCGGTAGTAAAAGATATTCAGTTTACAAGAGAAGGATACAATTTTGTAGAGTGGAATACAGCAGTTGATGAAGAAGGAAATGGAATAGGAAGCTCATATGCTCCGGGAGAAACTATTATTATTGATAGCAATATAACGTTATATGCTATATGGGTTTCTACTCAGGCAGTGATAACTTCGGCGACAAGAGACGGAGTTACAGCAACTATTGAGTGGTCAACAGTTGATGATGCGGTAGGATATTGGGTATACAGATACAAACTTGATTCTGTAAATGCATTGCCGCGTGAATTTACAAGTGATGATAAAATTGGAGAAGTTGTTTCAGACGGTATACAGACTTCTTATACTTATGTTGATGAAAATCTTGAAGCCGGAGCATATTGCTACGGTATCAGAGCTTATTCTAACAGTGATAACGGAGTAACAGCAACATACGTATTTAAGCCATTTTCCGAACCGGCTAAGGTGGTTGTAAGTTCTAACACAATCACTTATGACGGCAACGGAAGTACTGTTGGTTCCAATTCTGATGAGATTTGGATTAACGGAACCGATGCCACTATAGCAGAGAGTGGATATACTAACGCAGGATATTCTTTTGCCGGATGGAATACACAGCAGGACGGTAACGGTACGACATATAAACCGGGAGATATATTTACTATTGAAGAAGACATGACATTGTATGCAATGTGGAAGCTTGCTCCGGTTGAGGATCTTACAGCATCCCTCACTGATAATGACATGGTATTACTTACATGGAGTGCTAATGCTGCTCCTGAAGCAAACGGATATAATGTGTATTGTTCAAAAGGGGACAATAGCAACTACGAATTAATTGGGGTAGTTCCAAAAGGCAGCGCATCCACACTTAGATATGTTACTGATAAAACAGAAGCATCAACCAAGTATTATTATATTGTCAGAACATATAGGGATTCGGCATTTGGTACGGGTACATATACTGAAGAAAGTGATGATGGTGAAGAAGTCTACGTAGAAACTGACGCCATGGTAATGCTTGATAAAACCAAAGGAGAAAATGTTGATGGTGCCTATACCGGTATTGACGGAGAAAAAGTATTCCTTAAATGGGAGGTAGGAACCGGAGTTACGGGTTATGAATTGTATCGTTCAACTAAAGAGGATGAATTCGGAAGTAAAGTTGCAACTGTTACCGGTTCAACCAACAATACATACGTGGACACAGTACCGTATGAAGGAACATTTTATTATCGTGTAAGGTCATATACTGAAACCAAGAATGTTACAACAGGTCAGATTAGTAACGTAAGTTACAGCTCATATTCAAGAAAACTGCCTGTAGCCATTGAAACAATTATTGTGGAATTCAATTCAAATGTTAAAGATAATATTCAAATAAGACCACAAACTACCGGACGTAAATTTGTATTTAAGCTTAACAAAAACATGTATACCAATCCGGGATTTGAGTTCGTTGGATGGAATACTAAACCTGACAGGTCGGGAGTTTCATATACTGATGAAGAAGAATGTTGCTTCAAAGAGAGTATAACTTTATACGCGGTATGGAAGTTAGATAAACCTCTTAATCTTGCAGCAGAAATATTAGACGGAAGTTTACTTCTTAGTTGGGATGCTAACCCTAGCGCAAGCGGATATGAAATATTCCAAAAAGAGGATGCCGGTACATATAAGTTATTGGATACTGTTGTATCTTTGGATGGTCAGATGAAAGGTCAGTATACAATTAAGAATTTTGATATGTCTATTCCGTATTATTATTACATAAGAGCTTATGTAAATGCGGAGGTGGCTCCTGATGCGGAAAGATATGTTATTGAATACAGTGACAATTCAGAGGTTATTAAGGTTGCACCGACGGAGGTTCCGGATGGTCAGCCACAAAATGTTACTGCCCAGATTAATCCGGACGGTCAGAATGGATCACAGGTTAAACTGACATGGAATGCTGTAACAGACGCGGCCGGCTATCATGTTTACCGTTCAGCAGAGTTGGGTAAATACGGAAGAAAAGTTGGAGATGTGAGAGGCACTGAGTTTATTGACGAGTCTGTTGACCCGCTTATGCCGGGAGACTATTACTATTATGTAAGGTCATATACAGAAGATGACATGGGTGTTTATTACAAAAACTTCTCTAAAGAATGCAAAGTGACATTTGACAGAATAAGGATTATATATAAGCCTAATGGCGGTGACGGTGAAGAAATTGTTGAAAATGTTATCAAGGGTGCATCTGGAGTACAGGTAAAAGACTGCGTATTTGCAAGAGAGAACTTCCGTTTTGCAGAATGGTATGGTAACAGAGATGACGTGGAGATTACCTATGACGTTGATATTGATGACGAAGGTAATAACGAAATATTCGCGGCATCGGTATTGGACAAAGATATGATATTGAATGCACGTTGGAAGTTAGAAAGCGTGACTGAAGTTACAGCGGTTCGTAATTCTGATAACACTGTAAGTATAAGCTGGACCGGTAACTCTTTGGCAAGCGGATATGATGTATATCAGAAAAAGGGAGTTAACGGTACATTTGATAAAGTGTTGTCAACAAGTACTACAAAATGTGTTACTCCTGAAATTGACAATACATCTATATATTATTATTACATAATCCCTTATGAAGATGTGCAATTATCATCAGGTATACTTAAGTCAGAGGGTATTCCGTCCGAAACTGTTATAATTGAACCTGAGTATGATACAATTCAGGAAGGACAGGTTACAGGGCTTTCGGCAGTTATTGAAAATACCGGAGCTGTTAAACTTAGTTGGGATAAAGTTAATCAGGATGAAGTTGACAGACAGATTAGCGGATATTGTATATACAGAACTAAAGAGGAAGGTGCCCGTGGTGCATGTATAGCAACCGTTGAATCAATTGATGAGATTTCATACCTTGATACGGATGAATTTGGCGTAGGAAAGTATTATTATTCCGTAAGAGCATATGTTGCTACTGAAAATGCAACATTCTATCTTCCATGGTCTGAAAGCATTGAAGTGGAATTTGCAAACTGCAGTATTACTTATGTTGCCAATAATATGACAGATGAAACTACAATAGACAAACATCTTATAGGTGTTGATGTAGAAGCTATAAGTAATCCGTTCATTTATTCGGGAAGAACTTTTGTATCATGGAATACAGATCCTCTTGGTAAGGGTTATGAGTATTTTGCAGGTGATACCTACAGAATAGATGAGGATATTACGTTATATGCAATTTGGAAGCTTGATAAACCGGCAAATGTTGTTGCAACATTGGATGATAATAAGACTGCGGTAACATTGACATGGGATAAGATTATCGGAGCTGACGGCTATCTTGTATGCAGAAGAAGTACTGATAGTGAAGAGATAGAAGAAAGAGGTACGGTTACTGATACTTCATATGTAGATGATAATGGTGGCGTGGTAATTGGTGACAATTCCGGATATTATTATTTCGTAAGAGCATATGAGATTATTGATGAGAGTACCAGACGATTTAGTGATTATTCAGATACAACAAGAACATCGGTTATAGGTAATGCCATTGAAGAGTTGCCTGCACCTGTTGGAACACCAACCAACCTTACGATACTTAATTTCAATGAAGACACAGCCAGAATAGGATGGAGTGGTGTGCCGGCGGCTGACGGATACTTTGTATATTATTCAATTGGCGAGGACGGTGAAAAGATTTATACAGGAAACAATGTTATCGGTTCTAATATAACAACTGGTAAGTTGGCGCTTGATACACCGTATTATTATTACATTGTTGCATACATAATGGACAGTGTGAGTCATAGCTGCATTATGGGCAATTATTCGGAAGGACTGAAAGTAATGATGACATCCAGTCCGGCTCCGTCTCCTAGTCCTACACCGATTCCGTCTGCAACACCTAATCCGTACGGTAAGGTTAATAATTTTGAAGCAGATGTTGATGAAGAGAATTTGTCGGCAGAATTGTCAT
Source organism: Lachnospiraceae bacterium (assembly GCA_015057405.1). Lineage (GTDB taxonomy): Bacteria > Bacillota > Clostridia > Lachnospirales > Lachnospiraceae > V9D3004. The sequence goes on along the minus strand of SVEK01000012.1, from coordinate 19,885 downwards.
GGGATGATATCGGCGGTATGAGTGGATATCATGTGTATAGTGCGGATAATGAAGCAGGCGATAATATGGTTTTGTGTAAAGAAGTGTCAGGAACAGCACTTACTGTTAATAACTTGGAAAAGGATAAAACATATTATTATATGGTAAGAGGTTATGTGGCAAAGGTTGGTGTTGGATATATATATAGTGAGATGTCAGATGTTGTGCAGATTCTGATTGAGTCACCTAAGCCGACACAAACTCCTGAACCTACCAATACTCCGACGCCGACTGCAGTACCGACCGCGGTGCCGACCAATTCACCTAAACCGACGGCAACTCCGACCAAAACGCCTAAGCCGACGGTTAAGCCGACACAAACTCCGGCTCCAACGGAAACTAACATGTTCTTAGTATCCAATGCGTATGGCAAATTTATTGATTTCATATGGAATCAGGTTACCGGTGCGACCGGGTATGAGATTAGTTATTCAACTTCACAGGATGGAGAAAAGCAGATTGTTGCAGTATGTGATAAGGATGCAACAACCCTTAATGCAGTTGAAGTGTCGGGAGCAGCATTTACAATTAACAGAAATATTAATGCAAGTAACATACAAGCATATAATCAGTATGAGAATGCAAGTTATTATTATTTCATAAGGGCAATATTTGAAGATGGATTTGGCGATTACTCAAAATCAATAAAGGTCGAACTTCACGCTCATGATTACGCAACTCCATCACCTTCGCCGACGGGTGCGGTTCCGACCGTGGCACCTACTAGGAAACCTGAGGGCACTGATAAATATGCTAAAAATGCAATTGTTAAAAAGTCAAAACTTGTTTATAAGGTGACCAAAAATTCAGGTAAGAATCGTACAGTTGAAGTTGTTAAGCCGGTTAAGAAAACATATACAAGCATAACAATTCCGGCTACCATTACTGCCGGCGGTAAGAAGTTTAAGGTTACTTCAATAAAGGCAAATGCATTTAAGGGCAATAAGAAGCTTAAGAGTGTGGTTATTGGTGCCAACGTGAAGAAGATAGGTAAAAAGACGTTCTACAATTGTGGAAAACTTGCCAAGATACGATTTAAGGGTAAACAGATTACTTCGATAGGCTCTAAAGCCTTTAGGGGTACCAAGAAAAAATGCAAGATGGTTATTCCAAAAAGTGCATATAAAAAGTATAAAAAGCTGATTAATAAAGCAAAATAAATTTTAACGGTTACTGTTTCCGGCGAAAGAGACAGTAACCGTGTTTTTTTAATAAGAAAGTTTTCGAAAAGAACTTTTTATAAAGTAAAAATGCTCCGATAAAGATCGGATTGCGGCAGAGAGGAAAATGTTGCTAACGCAACCCGCCGCAGGCGGAGAATGTCGCAAGCGACATTCTATCTTGCTTACTAGGAAATTTCTTTGAAATTGTCCTAGTAAGCAAAAGCGCTCCGCGGGAACGCACTGCGGCGGAGAGGAAAATGTTGCTAACGCAACCCGCCACAGGCGAAGAATGTCGCAAGCGACATTCTATCTTGATTCAGTATTTGTGATGAAATAATTTTACAGATTCTTAAGTCTTGATGCTGCCGGGGCATAGTTTTTACATTTGTAGTAAAAGTTTTTGGCAATTTTAATATTTCCGGTACATTCATTGATAACTCCAATATTGTAATTAGCTCTGTAGCTATTGGTACCATGTATTTTACATGTTTTGAATGTTGTGCACTTGCGAAACTCTTTAACAGCTTTGTCAAACAGACCGTTATTCATATATATTAAACCCATTAGGAAAATAAATTCGCATGAGGTTGAAAACTCATTATAAACTCCTTCAAGTCCGAGAGCTGCTTCATAGCGTTCGGTGTTAAGCAGTGTGTATCCATATGATTCCACAAGATCCTGAACATATTCAAGACGCGGGTCAAGGTCATGATACAGACATTTGTCAAAAATCTCCCGGGCCGCATCATAGTCTTTTCTCATGTAGTGACTTTTACCTATTTGATACATTATGTATGTGTCATCCGGGTTAGCATCAAGCATTTTGTTGAGGAGTTCTATATTACGATTTGTTTTATTTTCCAAAAAATCATCATCACCGTAATAACCGAAGTGGTCAAATTCCAGAGATGTTTCAATGTAATGTTTGGCAACGGACTCATTGTTTGGAACGAGTTGTTCGTGAATAATTCCTTCATAATGATAATGCTCCTTTGAAAACAATCGAGGAAGTTTTTCTTCGCGAATATTCTCTTCGCCATTATTCATGAATATGCTTTTGCATAAAATGTGTCCAAGGGGAGGAAATGAAACTGTATCATTCGTACACTTTTCAATTGCGTTTTTTAAAGTGCTGATATTATATTTGTCAAGAATCTCGTCAGCGTCTATTGCCAGAATACAACTACCGGTGGCTTTGCTTACAGCGAAATTTCTTGCGGCTGCAAAATCTCCGGTCCATGTATAATCGTATATATTTGAAGTGTATTTTGCGGCTATTTCTTTAGATGAATCAGTTGAGCCGGTGTCAACTATTACAAGTTCGGCATCAAGTTTTGTAGCGGAAGCAAGACATTTTTCAAGGAGCCGTTCTTCATTTTTTATAATCATACAAATTGATAACATACATTCACCTGCTTAAATTTTATTATAAATATATTTAAGCATATTAATTTTGGAAGTGTCAACTCAAATTATGGCAGTAGTACGACTCTTTATGACCGTAGCCGGGTTTATTATTATTGAATCGGAGTATTTACTTGACTGTCACCGGGGTTGTTTTGACTGCAGTAAGAATATTTGTGTCCGTCGCCGGTTTGTTTGAAATCTTATATGTGAACGAAACATTGAGGTTTTGACCTCGATTTGTTATTTGAAATGAAAGAAGAAAAAAATAGCCATACCATTAAGGTACGACTATTTTTGTATTAACGTGCGTGAGAGGATTCGAACCCCCGACACCTTGGTCCGTAGCCAAGTGCTCTATCCAGCTGAGCTACACACACATCGCAGATTATAATATCAAAGGTGGTGTTGTTTGTCAAGTTGTTTTTGAAAAATTTATAAATGATATTTTTTTGTAAAAAGTGTGGCTTTTTTGTGGCAAAAGTGTTATAATTAATAAATAATTTAGAAAGTATCTTAATTTAATGGGGTTTGAAGGGAGTGTATGTTATGAGGAAAAGGTGTTTGAGCAGTATTATTGCTGGTTTCCTTGTTTTTGCCTTGGTTATCTCCGGGTTGTGTGTCTCCTCGTCTGCAGCATATGTTTCTGCTGATGAGATTGAGGAAGAGTATTATGAAGACGAAGAAGACTGGGACGAAGATGAAGAAGATTGGGAAGATGAAGAAGACTGGGACGAAGAAGATTGGGAAATGGATTTGGTTATGAACTTCTGTGCCACCAAGATTACTAAGAATTCTGTAGTTCTTAAGTGGGATAAAGTTGAAGATGTTGATGGTTATGAATTGTCATATAAGCCGGCATCAGCAAGTAAATGGAAGACGATAGAGATTAATTCTAATAAGACTGTTAAGAAGACAATTAAGAAGTTGAAACCTAACAAAAAGTATACGTTCAGAATCAGAACATATATTTCCTATGAAGACTGGGATGATGAAGATTGGGAAGATGATGAAGATTGGGAAGATGATGAAGACTGGGAAGACGAAGAATACATAGAAGAAGACGAAGAGTATTATGAAGATGAGGACTGGGAAGACGAAGACTGGGATGATGAAGACTGGGAAGATGAAGAGTGGGATGAGTACGACTATAGTGATTATTCCAAGATGACTTTGAAGACTCTCAGTAAGTCGGGTGCAGGTAAAACTACTGCTTTATCATCCACATCAGAAGCTGTTGCGCATTCTTCTGTTAAAGCGACAAAGTTTAAGAGTGTTAAAGCAGGAGCAAAGAAGGTTACTCTTAAGTGGAAGAAGAGTGCAAAAGCTACCGGATATGAATTATATATGTCTACCAAGAACAAGTCCGGCTTTAAGAAAATACAGACAGTTAAGAATAAGAATAAACTGAAATTTGTTAAGAAAGGTCTTAAGTCCGGAAAGACATACTATTTTAAGATTAGAGCATATGTGAAAGAAAGAGGAAACTATTCTTATACTAAATATTCATCGGTTAAAAAAGCGAAAATAAAGTAATTTGATAATTCATTAATTAATATACGTGTCTTGTCGTTTGTTTTTTCTCCATGTGTAGACTGTTGCTTTGTTATTATTGACAAAGTAACAGTTTTTTTTTGTATAGAATCATGGTATTATAACAATTGAAAAGAAGTTTGAAAGGACAGATTATAAAATGAGGGGTAAGGTTTACAGATTATCAGTTAGTATTATCAGTTTGTTTTCTATTGTAGCTCTTTCGGGCTGTCAAATAATTCCAAAAGAAGAAGAATATAATAAAGCTGCACTTGTTAAAGAGTATGAGGCTGATGAATTTAGTATGGCTACGGTAAAACGTGGTGATGTCAGAGATTATAAACGCATTAATTGTGAATACCTAAACTCAAATGTTCAGAATGTTGAACTTGGGGATTGGGAAATGATAAAAAAAATAAATGTAAAGGTGGGGGACAAAGTTAAGGAAGGCGATGTTCTCGCAGAATATATGTCTGACGACTTGGATTCGGCCATTGAAGAAGTAAGATATCAGATTGGTATTAAGGAAGCGATGATGGAACAAGCCGGTATAATGCAAAATCTTGAAATAAAAAAACAGGAACTTGTGCTTAATGATGAAACGGCAATTCAGGCAATAATCGAAAACTATGATGCGGAGATTTCGAGATTAGGAACAGAACTTAGTGATCTAAACCGACAATTAGAAGACTATAACAGAGAACTGGAATTCACACAGATAAAAGCTGAATTTGACGGAACGGTAACATATGTTAATGAGGAACTGACCATGGCAAATCCGTGGGAAAGAGGCGGAAATGGAGCAGGCAGAGGAATGAATAAAGCGAAAAACAATAGGGTTGTGTCGATTACTGATGGTGCAAAACCGTATTTTGTGGCAGATAGGAAATCATCAGAGTTTGTTGAAAAATTAGCTGAAGGTGATACGATATTTGTTTCAAACGGTGATGAAAGATACGAAACCATAGTACATTTCCCGAATAAACGACAGGTGTATTTCTTGATGGATGATGAACCGGAGGGCATCCAAAGTGGGACACATGCGGATGCTGAATATGTTATTCAGGAGCGACTGGGTGTGTTGTATCTGCCAAAAAGTGCTGTATACAAAATGGGGGAAGAGTATATTGTATATCTTGAAGATGAGAATGGGTTGAAGAGTGCGAAAAAAATTACAATAGGTCTTGAAGCGGAGAATAAGGTTGAAATTGTTGACGGACTTCAATATGGTGATTCGGTAATTGTAAGATAGGAAGGACTTTAGGATATGAAAAAGAGGATTGTATTAGCAGCACTTATTACGGCGATTTGTGTAACCGCCGGATGTAAGAATAACGATAATAATATAACAGTACCAAAGCTTTTGGAACCTGTTGGTAAAGTAGATGATACTGCTAAAGTAATAAAAGGGGATATCAGCAATACTAAAATCTTTGATGCTCAGGTTATTCCGTACACTGAGGAGATAGGATTCGAAAGTGAAGGAATAATCCAAAAATTGAATGTAAAATTAGGCGATGAGGTTAAGCAGGGGGATGTGCTTGCAGTTCTTGAAGGTGCAGGAAATGATAATGAGTATGAGGTTCTTTCTACAGAGATAGAAAGATTGGAGGCTGAATATTCAGAGGCTAATCTTGTTGCAGAGTATGACATCAAGATAATGGAAACTGAAAAGAAACAATTTAAGAAAAAGAACGCGAAGAAAGAAGCTGCGCAAAAACAGGCGGATATTGATATAGCAGAAGCTAAGCTTGCAGGCGACAAAAAAATTCAGGAATTAGAAATTAAAGAACTGAACCGTAAAAAGAAAATTGCTTATGAGAGACTGCAGAGATTTTACTTAAAGGCAAGTATTGACGGGGTAATTACATGTATCAAATCAAATCCCGGAGATAATGTGTCAACTAATGAATTTGTGCTGGCTGTGTCAGATAATAATATACTTCAAATCAAATCTGATTTTGTGTCAAAGAAGGAACTTGGTGCAGCCGATTCTTACTACGTGTTGTATCGTAATAAAAAATATGGGGTAATCCAACATGAATATGATCCGGAAGAGATAGAAGGAATGATTGCTGAAAAACTTCCTGTGTATTCGTATTTTGACTTAAAGAGTAAAGATGCAGAGTTTGATGTAGGTGAGTCCCTTGAATTATATGTTGCATCTGAAGAATGTAAGAATACTTTGATTATTCCTGCCAATGCCTTATATGTAGAGGATGGACATAACTACGTATATTTGCAATCGGGTGATAATAAGGTTAAGACAGAGGTTGCGGTTGGTATCAAGACTACATCTGTAGTGCAAATCACGGATGGAGTCAAGGAAGGAGATGTGGTTTATGTCAAAGAGTAGGAAATATTTTAGAATATTTGGATGCGTGTGCCTTCTGATTGCGTTTATGTTACCTATAGCATCTTGTGGTACTAAAGATAATAATGCTCAGTCTGAAGAAAAGATTTCAAAGTTTGCGAACGATAAAATTGCAAATAACAAAATGGCAAATAATAAGTCTGTAAATAATGACAGATATGGTAATAATGAGCAATCCGGGGAAAATGAAGATATTGAAACATCTTTTGTTACAGGGTTAGAGGAAGAGTCAGAGTTTTTGCTTTATACAGATGCGTTAAAAAAAGATAACAGCGAGGAAACTGCATCAGGGGATATAGAGTCGGTAATCGAAGTAACCAGAGGAGATTATTCCCATAAGATGAACGCATTAGGTGAAGTTCACTACCTTGATACATATTATCAGACAGTAGATGTGAATGATGCAAAGTTTATAAAGTATAAGGTTGAAGAAGGCGACAAAGTAAAAAAGGGAGATGTTATAATGACGTACTCTCTTGATTACGGCGAAGAGGAACTGGCTGCAAAAGAGCAGGACGTAACTCAGAAAGAAAAAGATTACAGTGCAGGTCTTCACACAAGACAGGCGGAGATTAATCAGGCAGAACATGAACTAAAGCAGCTTACTGATAAGGATGAAATTACGATAAAAAAACTCGAGATAAAAAAGTTAAAGCTTGTTTTGAAAGAGTATTCCAAATATAAAAAAGATATAGAAGAAGAACGAAAAGAGCTTGAAAAACAGAAGAAAGAATCAAAAAACAAAGTTGTTCTTTCCGATTATGACGGATATATAATCAGCTTGGATAATTATATAAAAGGAGATGCAATATTTGCAGGGAGTGTTGCGGCAGTTATTTCTCCTAAAAAAGAGTATTATGTCAGAGTAGATGATGTATCAGAAGGTAAATTACGATATAACAGTGAAGTTACAATTGAAGTGGAAGGAAATCCGGGTGAGGCCGATGTATCTATGAAAGGAAAAGTTATATCTGCATCTAATATTCTTTCGACCGATAACAGACAACAATACGCATATGTAAAGATAATTAATGAACCTGATAATGTAAATTGGGAAAACAATATTAAAATATCTTACACCAATAAAGAACTTAAAGATGTTTTGTTGATTAATGAAGAAGCTGTATTATATGAAACGGCAAGTGAAGGAAATGAGATGTCAAGAAATCCGTATGTATATATTTATGAAAATAACCGTGCATACAAACGCTATATAGATATATTTGATGAAGGTGGAGATAAGCTTGTGGTTCTTCAGGGACTTGCTGAAGGACAAAAGGTTGCAGTTTATAAAAAATAAGAATATACAAAGCGGAAAGGCAGGACATAATCTATGTTCAGATTCATGATACAAAAACTTTTACATAAAAAATGGATGGTTATAAGTCTACTTATAGGTAATATTCTTCTTATTGCCATTGCATGTAGTAATCCTATGTATAAAAATGCTTCTTTACAGCGTTCGCTTACTAAGCAGTTTAGCGAGTATGTTGTTACTAATGGTGATTATCCCGCTGTATTATCCCTTGAGGCCGTGTTGAATCGTGAAGGTGATACGGCATCAGAGTATAAAAAAATCGAATCGTTGTCAAAAGTAATAATGGATGACTTGGGATTTTATGAAACAGACAGAGTACAATATCTGGCAACTATGAAAAGTAATGCGTCATCGCTTATGGAAAGAGAAGATAATAAAATCGGACATACAATGAGGATTGCGTCTTTATCCGATATTGATGAGCATATTAATCTTCTTGCGGGTAAAATGTATTCAGACAAACCGCAGGATGGAGTTTATGAGGCAATTGTCAGTCAAAAAGCATTTGTAAAAGCTAATTTGATTCTTGATGAGAAGATGCAGTTTAAAGATGAATTGGACAAAAATGGCGACCCTATAATAGTAAAAATAGTTGGTGTGTATTCCAATAAAGAACAAAATGATTCTTATTGGGTTAACAGTCCTTCGGATTATGATATGGAGTGTTTTATATCTCCTGAGTTATTCAATTCAACATTTGTTAATTTGGATAATCAGGTCTACAACTTAGAGAGCAGATGGTTTAATTTTTTTGATTACTCAGAGCTTGAGCCGCAAAAAGTTAATAGTGCAGTCAGAAAGACTGAAGCATATATAAAACAGTATAGCAGTAAACTGGGAAGAGTTGTAGAACCGTTATTTTTGCCTATATTAAAGGATTTTCTTATATCTCAGAAAAAAAGTGTTGCTACCCTTTTGATCCTTCAGGTGCCGGTGCTTGTTCTTTTGTGCGCATTTATTTTCATGATTTCAAGACAGATGCTTGACCTTGAACAAAACGAAATGGCTCTTCTTAAAAGCCGTGGTTCAAGTCGTGGGCAAATAATAACTATATATTTGTTGCAGTCTGCAATCATTTCAGGGATAAGTATTGTAATTGGCGTGCCGCTTGGTATATTTATGTGTAAGGTGCTTGGTTCCGCCAACGGTTTCCTTGAATTTGTGCAAAGAAGTTCGCTGCATGTAATACTGGACTGGCAGGTGCTGTTGTATATGTTGGGTGCAGCATTAGTATCTATAGGAGTTATGGTTCTTCCGGTATTGAAAGATGCCGGTGTGTCAATCGTTAATTATAAGCAGCAGAAAAATAAAAACAAAAAAAGTCTTTGGCAGAAGGTTTATCTTGATGTTATTTTGTTGCTGTTATCATTATATGGTTTGTATTCATTTAACGAGCGTAAAGATAGTTTGATTGTCAATATGCTTTCAGGTGAATCTGTAGACCCATTGTTATTTATGTGTGCGTCATTATTCATAATAAGTGCCGGACTTGTGGCTCTCAGAGTTCAACCGTGGTTGGTGAAGGGTGTATTCTTTATTAGTAAACGATTTTTAAGACCGGCTTCATATGCATCGTTTCTTCAGATTCTGAGGACCGGTGCCAAGCAAAAATTTATGATGGTATTTTTGGTTCTTACTGTTGCGTTAGGAATATATAATGCTACAGTTGCAAGAACGATTTTATCTAATGCTGAAAAAAGTTTGGATTATGCCAACGGCGCCGATGTTGTACTTAAAGAAGTGTGGAAAGATAATTCAGCATATCTTGTTTCAACGGCAGAATATCAGGCAGACGAAAATATGGAACTGGTGTATACGGAACCGGATTGTACCGTATATGAAAGTATGCCGGGTGTTGAGTCTATGGCAAAGGTTCTTCGTAACGATGTTACTGTAGTAAAAGATAAGCTTGGAAGAGAAACTATGGATGCATCAGTTATGGGTATCAACACAAAGTCGTTTGGTGAAACAATTAATTTTGACCCTTCTCTTTTACCGGAGCATATTAACACATATCTTAATGTAATGTCTGTTAATCAGGAAGCAGTGTTGCTTTCAATGAATTTTCATACGGTGGAACAATATGAGATAGGAGATACTATTACATATATGAATGACCGGGATACTATGGTTTCAGGTGTTGTGTACGGATTTGTTGATTATTGGCCGGGGTATATATCAAAATCATATAATCTGAATGACGAAGGTGTTCTGGATGTATCAGACAATTATTTTATTGTTGCCAATCTTTCGATGCTTCAAAGTGTCTGGGGCGTGACACCATATCAATTATGGATTAAAACAAACGGTGATACTCAGTTTTTATATGATTATGCAACTGAAAATGGTGTGACATATACTGAGTTTAAGGATACCGGAGCAGATATGATAGAAATAAAAAATAACACATTATTTCAGGGAACTAATGGTATACTTACCATGAGTTTTATAGTGGTACTTATTCTGTGTTCGGCCGGATTTCTCATATACTGGATTTTATCAATCAGACAACGAGAGCTTTTGTTTGGTGTTTTCAGAGCGATGGGAATGCGAAAACGTGAGATAATATACATGCTGGTTAATGAGCAGATATTCAGTTCGGGAGTGTCGATAATATTAGGCGGCATTATCGGATGGCTGGCCTCTGTGTTGTTCGTTCCGTTGGTACAGATATTCTATTCAACAACAGAGCAACAGGTTCCTCTTCAGGTAGTTAACGAAAATATTGATATGTTCAGACTTTTTGGAGTCATAGGATTTGTTATTCTTGTGTGTATGGTAATTCTTGGAGTTCTTATCTCTAAGATTAAGATATCGCAGGCATTAAAACTGGGGGAGGATTAATATGAGCGAAAATATAATGTTAGAGACCAAAGATATAGTTCAGAGTTTCCCTGTAGCAGAAGGTGAATTTTATGCTTTGAAAAATATTAATATCAAAATAAAAAAAGGGTGTCTTACAATACTTAGGGGACGTTCGGGTTCCGGTAAAACTACCCTTATGAATATTTTAGGGGCGCTGGATATGCCAAAGTCCGGTCAGGCGTTGCTTAATGGTAAAGATTTGGTCGCAATGTCAGAACGGGAAAGAGAAAATATCAGAAAAACAGTTATAGGATTTGTTTTTCAGTCAGTTGCTCTTATTCCGATGATGACGGCTTATGAAAATGTGGAATTTGCCCTTAGACTTGCCGGATATAAAGAAAACAGAAAGGAACGTACCAGAGAGGTTCTTTCGATGGTCGGTCTTGGGAAACGTATGAATCATATGCCACAGGAACTTTCAGGTGGTGAACAGCAGCGTGTGGCTATAGCAAGAGCAATTGCTCATAAACCGGATATTATTTTTGCCGATGAGCCTACGGCAGAGTTGGATACTGCAACGAGTATTCAGGTGATGAAAATATTTAAAAAGCTTGTAGAAAGCGAAGGGATTACCATTGTAATGACAACCCATGATGTTGGACTTATGGAGATTGCAGATTGCATATACGAACTGGAGGATGGTGAGATTATTGACGGAAATGAACAGTAGTAGCGAGACTTTGACGGATAACACAATGATTCTTTGCGATAATCTGGTTAAGATATACAAGACAAAGGATCTCGAGGTTTTGGCATTGCAGGGCTTGGACCTTACAGTTGAAAAAGGTGAATTGATGGCTATTATCGGTAATAGCGGAAGCGGAAAGTCAACTTTTCTTAATATGATAGGTGGTCTTGACAGACCAAGTGCGGGAAAACTGTATGTTGACGGAAAGAATCTTTTTAGAATGACTGAACCTGAATTGGTAGAATATAAAAAGAATACGGTTGGATTTGTGTGGCAGAATAATGCAAGAAATCTGTTACCGTATCTTACTGCATGGGAAAATATAATGACGCCTATGTTGTTTGCAAAAAGTGAAGAAAAAAAACAAAGAGCAACAGAACTTTTGGAACTGGTAGGACTTAGTCACAGAAGAAACAACAGACTTAACCAGCTTTCCGGTGGTGAGCAACAACGAATCGCAATAGCAATAGCACTTGCCAACAATCCAAAATTACTTTTGGCAGATGAACCAACGGGTTCGGTTGACCGTAATACGTCTGATTACATACTTGATGTATTTAGGGAACTGAATGAGCAATTGGGCGTAACAGTTGTAATTGTTACCCATGATAAAGGACTTGCAAAAAAGGTTAACAGAGTTGTTTCTATCAGGGATGGAAAAACAAGCAGCGAACGTATTATGAAAAGTGACTATCTTGATAAATTGGGTGATGTTAACTTTAATTGGAACGGGGTTGCAGATACCCAGGAAGAGTATGCAGTTTTAGACAGAGCCGGTCGTTTGCAGATTCCCAGGGAATTACTTGATAAACTGGGTATTGAAGGTAATAAGGTTAAACTTGAGTATAAGAATGGCGTTATTATGATAGAAAAGCCATAAATTTATTTTGAGGAGACGAATAACCAATGAAAGAATATTATCATAAAGTTCAGTACTATGAAACGGATATGATGCAGATAGTTCATCATTCAAATTATATCAGATGGTTTGAAGAAGCCAGACTGGCAATGTTAGATGAAGCCCGGTATCCTTATTCGAGAATGGAGGCAGAAGGTTGTTATATTCCGGTTCTGTCTGTCAGTGCAGAATATAAGAAAGCCTGTAAGTTTGGAGAGACGGTTCGCATTAGTGCCAAGGTAGTCAAATATACAAATGTTAAATTTTTTGTAGAATATGAAGTATGGGATGAAAAAGGGACTGAACTAAGAGCCACGGGAACCAGTAGTCACTGTTTTGTCGACTCGTCATTCAATCCCATTATTCCAAGAAAAGTTAATAAGGCATTAGATGAAATATTTAAGTCATTTGTCACGGTTTCTTAGCAACAAAGCAATACCAGTCACCAAGAGTAGTTGTTTCAATTATTTCAAAACCATTATCCGTGATAGCATTCTTAACATCGTCTGCGGCAGTGTTAATTATACCTGATGAAATAAACAATCCGCCGGGTTTTATATGTTTTCCGACCTCGGCTGACAGGGGGATGATAACATTGGCAAGGATATTTGCAACTGCAATATCGTAGCATTCGTATCCGACCTGTTGTTGTAAGTTTTCGTCATCAAGAATATTACCGCATATTGCTTCAAATTTATCAGCAGGGACATTATTAATGTCTCTGTTTTCAATTGTTGACGGCAAAGCATACTGATCAATATCAATACCAAGTGCATGTTTTGCCCCATACTTAACGGCTGCAATAGACAGAATGCCGCTTCCGCAACCTACGTCAAGAAGATTGCTTTTTGCTGTAATATATTTTTCTAACGCAAGCAGACATAATTTCGTAGTCTCATGTGAACCGGTGCCAAAAGCGGTTCCGGGGTCAATGTCAATAACAATGTCATCAGACTTATAATCAGGGAGATTTACTTTGGGTTCCCATGTTGGTTTTATTATTAATTTGTCAGAAACTCTGAAAGTATGGAAAAATTCTTTCCAGTTATTTATCCAGTCCTTATCAGCTGTTTCAGATATTTCTATAATTCCGTCTCCTATATCCATAAATGATTTGAGTTCATCAAGGGCAGCAGTTACCTTTTGGATAAATTCTTCGGGATTTTCCTCAGTATCTCTGTAAAATCTGATTATGGCAGTGCCGTCATCTGGGATAGTATCAGGAAGAATATCCACATACATTTGTCGTTTTTCGTCTTCGGTCAAAGGTACATGATCTTCAATTTCGATACCTTCAACCCCTATTTCTCCCAATGTGTAGCTTATCATGTCGGTGGCAGCAGTTGTCGTTTTAAGAGAATACTGTGTCCATTTCATATATTATATACCTCATCTTTCTGATTTTATTTCAAGCACCTTTTTACATGGATTCATTTTTTGTTCGCTTCTGCATGTCTGATGGGACTTGTTTTTTTGTGTTTTTATAAAAAAAATGTCATCAATAACAGCAAGTTAATTATAGCATGAATTAATTTATTAACAATAATAAATCAGTAATATTATTTCGTAAAGAGGGGAATACTGTTTTTTGTACGAATTCATATTAATAAAGGAGGTCATATTATGCCTAATTTGTCTTGTTCTGTAACAAAATGTAAACACAACAGTGACCATATGTGTGTTCTTGATTCTATCAAGATATCCGGGGGTGACTGTAAAGAAGGAACCAGATGTGATAGTTTTTCTGAGGGAAACTCAGCGAAGAATCAGACCGGAGAAGTAGCTGAACGTACTCATGTATATTGTCTTGCTAAAGATTGTGATTTCAATAATTCATGTGACTGTGTGGCAGACAGTATCGACATTTGTCCGTGCAATACAGGAAGTTGCTGCGATGATACGGAATGTCGCAGTTATACAAAATAAGCTGACCGGAAACGTTGTTAGATAAGAGTTAACCCCTTTTGTTAGACGGATTAGTATCTAATGGAAGGGGTTGGTTTTGTTAATATTTATTTTTATTTTGGTGTTGTAATCTGAAAACAAATGTGTTAATATACCATTGTTGTCGAGGTGTGGCTAAGTTTGGTATAGCGCTGCGTTCGGGACGCAGAGGTCGCAGGTTCAAATCCTGTCACCTCGATTGAAAATGGGTGTAATTAGTGTATCAGGGATTATTTTGTTAGGTAAGATTCCCGCCATTTAGGTGGTGAGAGGCAGATGATGTGCGGTTCTGTGAGTGTATTTTTGTATGAAACGCGAATAAGGAGGAATTATTATGGCTACAAAACAATCAAAAACTACTGATAAGAAGGTTAAAGAAATTAAGGTTGCAGAAGTGTCAAAGGAAGAACCTGTAAAAGTGGCAGATGCTAAGAAGACAGTAGAAAAAACTGTGTCTGAAAAACCTGCGGCAAAAAAAACTGAAACCAAAAAATCTGCACCAAAAAAATCATTTTCTAAAAAAGATATTCCGTCTACTGTATTCGTTGAGTATTCGGGAAAGCAGGTTTCTGTTGATGATATCATTCCTAATGTAAGGAAAGAATGGCAGAAAGCCGGTAATAAAATCAGAGACATCAAAGATATCAAGGTGTACATTAAGCCGGAAGATGATAAAGTCTATTTTGTAATTAACGATGACTTTAGTGGTTCGATAGATTTTTAATAGGATATAGTATTCAAATGATAATAAGCAGCTTCATTTTTGTATATGAAGCTGCTTAATTCAGGTATAGAGCTTTTTATTTTTTATTGGCAGGAGGAGCAAAAACTATGGCTAACATAATTTCGGATGAGACAATAGAGTACGTTGGAATACTTGCCAAACTTGAATTGTCTGAAACAGAAAAAGAACAAGCTAAGAAAGATATGGAGAGAATGCTTGACTACATTGATAAGCTTAATGAACTCGACACTACAGGTGTAGAACCTATGTCTCATTTGTTCCCGATAACTAATGTTTTTAGAGAAGATGTTGTTACCAATGACGATAAAAGAGAATCTATTCTTGCTAATGCACCGGAAAAAAAAGACGGCTCATTTGTTGTGCCGAAAATACTTGATTAGGAGGAATATGCACGATGAGCCTAATGAATATGACCGCTATCCAACTTGGAGATAAGATAAAAAAAGGTGAAGTGTCGACTGCTGAAGCTGTTAATGATGCTCTTTTGAGTATGCAAAAAGTGGAAAAAGACATCAACAGTTATGTAACAATTTTGGATGAGCAGACAATATATAAAAGAGCTGAAGAAGTTCAAAAAGGAATTAAACAGGGTGAATATACCGGATCTCTTGCGGGAGTACCTGTAGCAATAAAGGACAATATTTGTACGGAAGGAATTCTTACAACGTGCAGTTCGAAGATTCTTAGTAATTTTAAACCTATGTATAATGCTGAGGTTGTCAATAATCTGTTAAAAGCCGGTGCTATTATAGTCGGAAAAACTAATATGGACGAATTTGCCATGGGAAGTACAACTGAAACTTCTTATTACGGGGCAACTAAAAATCCATGGAATATGGCTCATGTTCCCGGCGGTTCGTCAGGCGGTACATGCGCTGCCGTTGCTGCTAATGAATGTTCTTACGGACTTGGCTCGGATACGGGAGGTTCCATTCGTCAGCCTAGTTCGTTTTGCGGAGTTACAGGTATAAAACCTACGTATGGAACTGTATCCAGATACGGTCTGATTGCGTACGGATCATCTCTTGACCAGATTGGTCCGGTGGCAAAAAATGTATCGGATTGTGCAACTGTTCTTGAAACAATAGCATCATATGACCCTAAAGACAGTACATCGGTTAAGAGGGAGTCATATAATTTTACGGCTGCGTTAAGAGACGATGTTAAGGGGATGCGAATAGGTATTCCTAAAGATTATTTTGGAGAAGGACTGGACGCTGAAGTGAGAGAGTCTGTTCTTAGTGCCGTGGAAGTGTTAAAAAATAAAGGCGCTATTGTTGAAGAGTTTGATTTGAGCCTTGTTGAATATGCAATTCCTGCATATTACGTAATAGCATCAGCTGAGGCAAGTTCAAATCTTGCGAGATTTGAGGGAGTAAAATACGGTTACAGAACCGAACAGTATGAAGGCCTTCATAATATGTTTAAGAAGACCCGTTCCGAGGGATTTGGTGCTGAGGTTAAGCGAAGAATCATGCTGGGTTCTTTTGTGCTTAGCAGCGGATACTATGATGCATATTATTTAAAAGCACTTAAAACAAAGGCGCTTATCAAACAGGCATTTAACGATGCATTTTCCAGATATGATGTTATCGCGGCACCGGCGGCTCCTTCAACAGCCCCTAAACTGGGAGACAGCCTTTGTGACCCTATTAAAATGTATTTGGGTGATATATATACTATATCTGTTAATCTTGCGGGGCTTCCTGCAATATCGGTTCCTTGTGGCGTTGATTCTGCAGGGTTACCGATAGGTATACAGTTTATAGGTGATTGTTTTAATGAAAATAAAATTATTCAGGCAGCATATTCTTATGAGCAAACAAGAGAATATGTAAGCTGTGATTTGTGCAGATAGGGGGAGACTTTATGGGTAAAGAATATGAAGTGGTTATAGGTCTTGAAGTGCACGTGGAGCTTGCTACTAAAACTAAGATATTTTGTGGTTGCAGTACTGAATTCGGTGGTGCGCCTAATACTCATACTTGTCCGGTATGTACAGGAATGCCGGGCTCTCTTCCTGTACTCAATAAACAGGTTGTAGAATATGCGATGGCAGTCGGTATTGCCACCAATTGTACTATCAATCAAAATTGTAAATTTGACAGAAAGAATTATTTTTATCCTGATAATCCGCAAAATTATCAGATATCTCAGTTGTATCAGCCAATCTGTATTAACGGAGGTGTAGATATAGAGACTGAAAATGGGGGAAAGAAGACTGTAGGAATTCATGAAATTCATATGGAAGAGGATGCCGGTAAACTTATCCATGATGAATTGGGAGAAAACTCTCTTGTGGACTTTAACCGTTCCGGAGTTCCGCTTATTGAAATTGTATCTGA
The DNA here is from genome assembly GCA_015057405.1 of Lachnospiraceae bacterium. GTDB lineage: Bacteria > Bacillota > Clostridia > Lachnospirales > Lachnospiraceae > V9D3004. The sequence goes on along the minus strand of SVEK01000012.1, from coordinate 2,569 downwards.
ACCTGATATGAGGAGTGCTGATGAGGTAATTGCATACCTTGAAAAACTCAGGATGATTATTCAATACCTTGGGGCATCAGATTGTAAACTTAATGAAGGTTCTATGAGAGCTGATGTGAATCTTTCGGTGCGTCAAAAGGGTGAAACAGAGTACGGAACCAGAACGGAAATGAAAAATCTCAATTCATTCAGGGCGATTACTAATGCAATTGAAAATGAAACAGCACGTCAGATCGAAATAATTGAATCGGGCGAAAGAGTTGTTCAGGAGACAAGAAGATGGGATGATAACAAGGGATTCTCATATCCTATGCGTTCCAAGGAAGATGCTCAGGATTACAGATATTTTCCGGAACCGGATCTTGTCCCGATTGTTATCAGTGATGAGTGGATTGATAACATCAGAGGCAGACAGCCTGAATTACGTGATGAAAAAATGGCACGTTATGCAAAGCAATATGATATTCCGGAATATGATATAGATATAATTACAAGTCATAAAAAACTTGCGGATATTTTTGAAGAGACAGTTGCAATCTGTGATAATCCTAAGAAAGTATCAAACTGGCTTATGGTTGAAACTATGTTTCTTCTGAAAGAAAGAGGTAAATCGCCTGAGGATGTGGCATTTTCTCCTAAAAATCTTGCAAAACTTATTGATTTGGCAGAAAAAAAGACAATTAACAATAATGTTGCCAAAGAAGTGTTTGCTAAAGTGTTTGACGAAGATATCGATCCGGAAAAATACGTTGAAGAAAACGGCCTTGGTGCAGTAAGCGATGAAAGCGAACTTAGAATTGTCATTGAAAAAGTCATCGCTGCCAATCCAAAATCCGTTGAAGATATCAATGCAGGTAAATTAAAAGCTATGGGATTTCTTGTGGGTCAGACTATGAAGGAAATGAAAGGTAAAGCGGACCCGGGAGTTGTTAATGCAATCCTTAAAGAGATATTTGGGATATAAAGAATTTATCGCCGAAGAAGCGAATACAAAAGTAACTGCCCAAAAAGAAGCACCAATTCGGTATCTGAAGGTGGTTTAGTATATTTTTATGTTGCTGAAAAATATGTTTAAGCTGCTTCAAAATAACACTTGACAACAGTAGGCAGATAAGTTATGATATAACACGGTCAAGGGACATAGGGGAATCATACAGTGGCAGTATGACGGTCTCCAAAACCGTTCACGGGGGTTCGAATCCCTCTTCCCCTGCTTAAAAGGCTGAACTCATATTTTGGGTTCAGCCTTTTGTATTAGTAATCATGAATTGTGGGAATAATGTAAGCATTAATTTACGTTGTTCGGATTTGTATTGAAGAACAGGGTAGCAAATATAGTAAGGGTGAGTTATATGAAAACTGGTATGACGGGTGATTTACAGGAAAAAACAATAAAAGAGTTACTTAAATACGATAATATTATTCCTGTTGTGTATGACAGAATAGATTCGACAAATGCAGAGATAAAAAGACGCATACATAGTAACGCCGGTCAAGATGAAACATTATCAGAGAGTAAACAGTTGCTGGTTGTTGCCAATGAACAAACTATGGGACGCGGGAGATTGGGAAGAAGTTTTGAGTCACCTGTAGGAACCGGCATATATATGTCACTACTGATAAGACCTGTTGACGGTGCGTCCAATGCCGTTTTGATAACTTCGGCAGCTGCAGTGGCAGTTTCGGCAGGAATTCAAAAAGCAACAGGAATTGAAACAAAGATAAAATGGGTCAATGATATATATAAGCATGATAAAAAAATATGTGGAATACTTGCCGAATCTATGATGGATTCCCAAGGCAACTTTAATGTTGTTCTCGGAATCGGGATTAATGTTACATTACCTGAAGGTGGATTTGGTGAGGAATTAAATAATATCGCGGGCGCATTGTATGACAATAAGGATGAAGTTTGTGTGTCAAGAGAAAAATTGATAGCTGCCGTCATTAATGAATTTGTGGATATATATGACAACATTGAAAAATTCAATGCTGCAGAATCACCTAATAATATAAAAGAGCATAATTATATTAAAGAATACAGAATGCGTTCAATGGTAATCGGTAAAAACGTTCGATTTAATCTGGATGGAGATTGGCATGAAGGAAAAGCGATTGATATAGATGAGTGTGGCGGTCTGGTTGTTGATACTAAAGATGGGGTAACAGTTTTGAGAACGGGAGAGATTACTTTGCGTTTGAAATGAACCGGGAAAATGATGTTATTATGTTGATTTAAGTAAAAAAGTGTTGTTTTTGCATCTGTGATAAAATGTAGTAAAATAGCGTGTTTTATAAATGTTGTTTTAGCGGCTAAAAAAAATTTTTCAAAAAAAATAAAAAAAAGTGTTGACAACCGTCGGAATGTTTGGTAGGATAAATTTCGCTGACGCACCAAACGAGAGTTTTGAGGGGCTCAGCAAAATGATAAAAAAGCAGTTGAGAACTGCACAGCGAACCTTGAAAATTGGATAATCAGACAACCCTGAAAATTCAGAGAATAATATATAAGAAGTCATAAGACTTCAAAAAGAATTTTCAGAGGAACAACCAATAGAATCGTAAGATT
>SVEK01000051.1 GCA_015057405.1 Lachnospiraceae bacterium | reverse complement strand
CAAGTACGTTAAGGGCAGTAAGGAATTGACCGCTGTTATAGTGTATTTCAAGCATCTCTTCAACGGATTTAATCTTTAATAACTCTTCATAGGATATCCATTTTGTTGAAAGAACCTCGTAAGGAGGGGTGTCTCTGTATGTCAGAGCGTATTCATTTGCCATAGTATGCATATAAGAGCCTTTTAATACTTTAAGGAATCCGAGTTGGAGCTGATTACTTTTTAGTTTGTATATTTCGTCAAATGAATTGATAAATGAAGTATAATCTTCAAATGGAAGACCGGCAATCAAATCAAGATGCTGGTGAATATTTCCCATTTTTTGAATCTGTTTAAATGAATCCGTTATTTTTTCAAGTGACATATAGCGTCGTATCTCTTTTAAAGTGACGGGGTTGGTTGTCTGGACTCCTATTTCAAGCTGGACAAGTCCCGGACGCATGGAGCGGAGTAATTCGATTTCTTCATCGTTGAGCAGGTCAGCAGATATTTCAAAATGAAAATTAGTAATGCCGTTGTCATGTTCCTTTATATATTTCCATATGCCAAGAGAATGGTTGTGGTCGCAGTTAAAGGTTCTGTCTACGAATTTTACTTGTGGGACATTATTATCTAAAAAGAACTGCAACTCCGGGTAAACAAGATTCAGGCTTCTTAGACGAAGGCATTTATCTACAGAAGACAGACAGTAGGAGCATGAAAAAGGGCAACCTCTGGATGATTCGTAGTATATTATCCTATTTTCAAATTTAGTTAAGTCTTCATAAGCAAATGGAAGGTCATCCATTGATAACAGGGTGTTTTTTTCATTTGTATGAATTGTATTATCCTGGTTGCGCCATGCGATGCCGTCGATGTTGGTGAGGTCTTTGGTAACGTCGGAATCAGTACATGAACAGTTTGTATATGCCCGACAGAGTCTGTAAAATGATTCTTCGCCTTCACCAATAATAATTCCGGTTATCTGGGCATTTTTTGTTAAAAATTGTTCCGTATCGTAAGAAACCTCCGGCCCGCCAAGCCAGATTGGAATATCAGGACATATTTTGTGAAATTCCGTGGTAAGTTCCCTGATAAAACGAATATTCCATATATAGCAGGACAAACATAGTACATCAGGTTTTTGGGAATATATATCAGCAAGGATCGAATCTGGCTGCTGGTTAATTGTATATTCTGCAATAGTTACTTTAATATCCTTATGTCTTGCGTAAGTACTAAGTGAATACACTGCAAGATTAGAGTGAATGTATTTGGCATTTATGGCAACAAGTAAAATGTTTTTATTCATAAACAATGGTTCTCCTTAACTGAATTAATTAAAGTATAGCTTATGTGAAATGCTAATGCAAATAATTGGTCTGTTAATCCGAAACGGTAAGTCACAAATTGTCTGCCGTTATCGTTATATATACAGAGCGGATATTGGTTGTGATTGATACTTTACGTAAGAAGGAGACGGGACAAAGATATGGAGGAAATAATCAGATTAAATAATATTCACAAGTTTTATGAAAACGGAAAGGAACCGTTAGAAGCATTAAAGGGTGTGTCATTATCATTAAGGCGAAATGAGATTCTTGCAATCATGGGGAGCAGTGGTTCGGGGAAAAGCACACTGTTACATATCTTGGGTGCGATGGATAATGCAGATGAAGGGGAAATATATCTTAACGGAGAATTAAAAAAAGATTACGGAATAGAGCCGAACGCTACTTGTATACGTGCTGAAAGTATAGGTTTTGTATTTCAGGATTTTAATCTGATTCAGGATTTTACTGTGTGGGAAAATGTTTCGTTGCCTTTAATTCTGGCAGGGAAAAGCGCCGGAGAAATCAATAAAAGAACCGAAGAAATGTTGAATATGGTGGAGCTGTCAGATAAAAAGAAGAATCCGGTAACAAGATTGTCCGGCGGTCAGCGACAGCGCGTTGCCATTGCGCGGGCGTTGGTTAACAGACCCGGTATTTTATTGGCCGATGAACCTACAGGGAGTCTTGATTGTAATACGGCACAAGGGATTATGCAGCTTCTTTTGCGGTTAAGGGAAGAAAATGGACAGAGTATCATTATTGTAACACACGATCCGGTTATAGCCGGTTATGCGGACCGCATTTTATTTTTACAGGATGGGCGTATATATGATGAATATGTCAATCAGCTAAATGATACCAATATGGCTGAGATTATGGCGAGAATAAGGTTAACTCCGAATGAATGACGGGAGGAAAAGAGAAAAGACAATGAAGCAATTATTTAAAATAGCACTTATTTTTCTTCGGAGCAGCAAGGTCATTACGATAACTGCTTTTATCGGTATATTTTGCGCGACGATTCTTTGTGCCGGAATAACAGAGTTATCTTCCAATGCGAAAGAATCGTATATTAACTATGTGAAAAAAAACCATGTTGATTACGATATATCCGTATCAAAAGAAGGTTCGTTATTTTCTGAAGATGAATTGGAATACATACGCAATATTTACGGTGTGGATAATGCAGAACTGAATGATAACGTGATTATTATTTGGTGTAAGGATGTGAAGATAGATTCAAAAAAGCATATTCGGGATGTTGTGGCGGATGAACTTGGGCAGTATGATTCGTCTTATGAAATTAATGTTGAATCTAAAAATATAAGAGGATACGAAAACCGGCTACGGGTAATTTATACTTTTTTACTCATAGTAATTCTTTTTGTAAGCGGTTTGTTTGTTATAAGTATATTTAATGAATATATGAGTAAGTATGAAAAAGATATGGCTGTACTAAGGACTTTTGGAGGGAACATAAAGCAGGTAAATATGATTTTTCATTTTATGGCATTGGTGCTGAGCCTGGCGGCCTGCGTTGCAGGAATGCTCGTTTGCTTTGCCTTTGGAAAACTAATTTTAAATGCGATTAATGCATATTTTAAGTTTTCTCCGAGACAGATTACAATAGATGTAAAATCAGTGATTATAATTACAATATTTATATATTTGATATTTAATCTGGTTGTTATGTTGTTTTTTGTGCGTCGGCAGAATGTGTTGCCGATTCAGGTGTTTGAGGTTAACAAAACAAAGATTAAGAATAAAAAAGGTATCAGTCGCGGGCTGATTCGAAAAATAGTCGGAACGGATGTGTATCTTAGTTATAAGTTGATGTATAAAAAAACAAGGCACAACATCATATATGCGATTATTATCTCTTTGGTTGTTATGTTTTTGTATGCAGGAAGCGGGATTTTGTCGGTTATTCGAAGTAATATGACCAATATGTATAACGACACGTCGAAGGGCTTTGATGCATACGGAGAAATCTGGGCGACGGATTATCTTGAACCTGATAGTATCAGTGGATTGAATAGTCTGATTAAGGAAAGCAGTACACAAAGCTGTGTGCTTATGGCAGCATTTTATGATTCCGGGAAAACTTGCGTTGAAAATGGTCCGAAGGGATTTTATGTGACGGACATGGATGATTTTATGTCGGGATTTGAAGGGGAAACTTACGACGCCTGGCGTGATATACCCAAAGAAAAAAGAGTGGCGGTTACAAAAGAAACGGTGAAATATACCGGATATAAACTTGGTGATACTATTACAATTGATTCTGTATGGCTTAAGGAAGCATCTGAATTCACTATAGTTAAGGTAGTAAATTGGAATAATGAAATATGGTATAAAGCAGGACTGTTGCTGGATATAGGGAATCTGGATTATTCGAAGGATAAGTTGATTAATAATCAGGGTGCAGAAAGAGCAACTATCTATATGAACGGCGAGCATAATAATCTTTCGTTGGTATTTGATGAAATTGACAGAAAGTATGCATTGACAAAGAACTGGTCTGAATACACGGGTTTTATACGGGAGCAGGCGATAGAAGAGATAGATACGGAAATGATGCAGGCTTTTGGAATGATAATTATGGTATTGGTTGTGCTGGCAATAGTTGCCGGAATTGGATGGTTTAATGGCGTGAAGGGTATTTTGCTATCACGAAAACAGGAATACAAGGTTCTTCGTATGCTTGGAACTTCGCCGTCAAGAGTTGGAAGGATGTGTTGGATACAGATATGGAGTTTTATGATTTGGGGCTTGGTTATAGGGATTCTTTTGGGAAATATATGTCTGCACATGGCATTAAAAGAAGAAATTAATTATGAAGTTAAAATATATTGGGAAGGTATTGCGGGTATTACATTGTATTTGTTCGGATTAACTCTTTTACTAATTCCTACAATTAAGAAATTGAAGAATTGTTTTTCTTGATATTATTCCGGTTGCATGCTATCATAATTGTTAATATTTGGCTGGAGGCGATTCCCGTGAAGAGAAGCAGAAGCATGGCATTGGTAACAAGAGGCAATAAGATTCTTCTTGTGAAGCACCAATTTCCGGAAAGAAGTTTTTATATACTTCCGGGGGGCGGAGTTGAGCAGGGAGAGACCCCTGAGGAGGCTGCTCTCAGGGAATTGAATGAGGAATGTGGTCTTGTTGGTGAGATTATCAGACCGATTAATGTAACGTTTAAGGATAACGGACGCAAGGAATATGTGTTTGAGATAAAGGTTCCGGATGATTGTGAGCCTATAAAAGGCAAAGACCCGGAGATGCCGGATGATACGCAGGTGATTGTTGAAGTGGCATGGAAAACTCTTGAAGAGTTAAGCGAGCGTGACAGGGCATATTTGTGGTCATACGGACTTATAAGACTACCTGTATTTCATGAAATTCTTATGGCGTGGCCGGATGATGTTAGTTATCCGGGTCAGTGATATTTGTTTTTTTGCGGTTCGCAAGGATACCTCCTATGCGGCCGCTTTCTTTTGCTGAAAGTGATTTCCAGCCGGTTTCAATAACTTTGTTGTATAAGCCAAGCTCTTTTGCGATTTCCCATTTCATTATTTCATCCGGAGTGGAAGCATTGGCCGGATTATTTCGTTCAGCTTCTTTTTTTGCACTATATTTTGGCATAAAGAACCTCCTGAGTTTTTAGTTCTGATAGATTAAGTATTCCCTAAATTGTTCAAGATAATTCAGGGAATCATTCGTTGTAAGAATATGTGGGATGCGTTCATTTTGCTGTAAAATGTGAAACCGTCAACCCTTGACTTAATACGCAATGCATTATATCATTAAATTTTAAGAGTATGCTATATTAGCAATTAATTGGGAGAGGTATTATGGAGTCTTATACTGTATTTGCTGAGATATATGATGAGATGATGTCTGATATTCCATATGAGGAGTGGAGTGAATATATATGTGAGCTTCTTGCGGAACAGGGAATAACTGAAGGTCTTGTAACAGAACTTGGCTGTGGTACGGGAACGATTTCAAGAATGATTGCAAAACACGGTTATAACATGATTGGAGTAGATAATTCTATTGATATGCTGACAATTGCATTTGACAAAAAAGAGGATGAAGATAGCGGGTATGACGTTCTTTATCTATTGCAGGATATGAGAGAAATGCAGCTTTTGAGCACGCAGGATGCTATAATTAGTGTATGTGACAGTCTTAATTATATGAGAACCACTGATGATTTGAGCAAGGTTTTCAAAGGTGTAAGGAAGTACCTTAAAGATGACGGCGTATTTATATTTGATATGAAAACAGAGCATCTTTACAGAGACATTATGGGCAATAACCAAAGCACCGTAATGGGTGAGTTTTCCGTGATGATATGGGATAATACATATGATGAGGAAACCGGAGATAATTCGTATTATTTAACAATATTCAGGGAAGTTGAAGATGGTGAGTCATGGTTATATGAGCGTTTTGAAGAGGAACATATTCAACATGTGTTTAATGAGGATGAAGTAGTGGCAACATTAAAGGAAAATGGTTTGGAGCCAATACACATATACAATGCATTTAGTCACGATAAACCGGATGAAAACAGCGAGAGAATATATTATGTATGTAAGCCGTGCAGATAGAATATGGTGCAATTAATGTGAAATGTATGTGAGAAGTTTATTTCGATGACACTAATAAGGATAGATTTGACAAAGGGAATTATAAGGAGATATAGAAATGGAAGATTATATTATAAGAGCGACGGCGGCGGATAATCAGATAAGAGCATTTGCTGCTACAACAAAAAACATGGTAGAGAAGGCAAGAGCCTGTCACAATACAAGTCCGGTTGCGACAGCGGCACTGGGAAGGCTTCTTACTGCCGGAAGTATGATGGGAAGTATGATGAAGGGTGATAAAGATATCCTTACACTTATGATAAGGGGACAGGGTGCCATAGGTGGTATTACGGTCACTGCTGATTCTCATGGTAATGTAAAAGGATATGTCAATGAGCCGATGGTGTTGCTTCCGGCTAATGAATACGGAAAATTAGACGTAAGTGGTGCGATAGGTCCGGGAACACTTACAATTATCAGGGATATCGGTATGAAAGAACCTTATCAGGGACAGGTGCAGCTTATTTCCGGTGAGATTGCAGAGGATATAACATATTATTATGCAGTTTCTGAACAAACTCCGTCTTCTGTTGCCCTGGGAGTTCTTATGAATGGCAATGATGCAGGAGAAGAATTGGTTAATACCGTACGTCAGGCCGGTGGATTCATAATTCAGCTTATGCCTGATACAAGTGACAGTGTTATAGATGCACTTGAAAAGAAACTTGGAGAGATTAGTTCAGTAACCACTATGTTGAATCAGGGAATGTCGCCGGAAGATATTCTTGGTGAAGTTCTTGGTGAATTCGGCCTTAATATAACAGAACGTGTTGCAACAGGTTTTTCCTGTAACTGTTCAAGGGAACGTGTAAGTAAAGCCCTTATCAGTCTTGGCAGAGAAGAACTTGAATCTATTGTAAATGATGGGAAACCGATTACTTTGAATTGTCATTTTTGCAATTCTGATTATGAATACAGTATAGATGAAATAAAAGAGATTTTGGCAGCCAAATATTAAACGGAGGATTGGTATGAACAAAAGATTGCGGGGTATAATGTACAGATTGCCGGTATTAATCCTTGCTGTGATAATTATGTTTTGTCCTTTTGACGTTCGGAGCGCAACGCAAAAAGGAACAGTGAACACGGACGGACTTAACGTTCGTGAAGGAGCAGGAACCAATTATAATATAATTAAACTAGACGGCAATTTTGTTAAACTTAGTAAGGGAACATCTGTAACTATAAAGGAATCGCTGCCGGGAGACTGGTATCGTGTAACAACAACCTACAATAATAAAAAGGTTGATGGTTTTGTTGCGTCCGCGTATGTTACCCTTAATAAGAATAAAAATATATTGGCAAGTAATACTAATATCACCGCAAAACTTTTGTCAAAAAGAAGAATTAATAGTAAAGCTTCAAAAAATTCTGCTTATCTGAAAACTCCAAAAGAGAAAACAGTGCGACTGAATAAAGGCGCGAAGCTCAATATAACAGGAGTCAGAAAGGTATCGGGAGAAGTATGGTATGAAATATGTTTTACATATAAGAATAACCCGTATACAGGATATATTGATTCAAAGTATGTGAATATTAAAAAGACACAAAAGGGTACGGCATCAGCGATTACAAAAAAAACAACTGTTTACAGGAAAACATCCCTTTCGTCACCATTAAAGATAAAAAAGAAAACAGTAAAACTTGCGGTAGGAAAAAAAGTAAGAATTATCAGTGAAAAGACAGTTAAAAAGGCAAAGTGGTTTTATATTAGCTTTAAGTATAATAAGAAAACGAGAAAAGGGTATGTTCCGGCTTGGAGAGTTATGTTTAACTCAGGGAAAAATGTGCCGGATACGACAACACCTCCCGGTTCGCCGACTGCTTCACCAAAACCGGTTGTACCTTTGTCAGATGCCGAATTTGAAGCGCATATGACAAGTCAGGGATTCCCGGAAAGTTATAAAAACAGTTTGAGAATTCTTCATGCAGCTTATCCTGTCTGGCAGTTTAGTGCTCTTAATACGGGACTTGACTGGAACGAGGTATTAGCTGCGGAAACAGTTATTGGAAGGAGTCTTGTGCCTAACACGAGAACAAGCGGATGGAAGTCTCATGAAGAAGGGGCATATAACTGGGTGAACGATTCTTATATCGTTTTTGACGGATTGCAGTGGGTCAATGCTTCAAAGGAAGCGGTGGCATATTATTTGGATCCGAGAAACTTTCTTGATGAAAAATATATATTTATGTTTGAAGCCCTTGCGTTTGAACCGGCATATCAGAATGTAACAGGCGTTGAAACAATATTTAACAATACATTACTGAGCGGTCAATATGAATATACCGATGATGCCGGGAACACGGTAAGTAAAACTTATAAGGATACAGTAATGGAAGCGGCCGCCATTAATGGAGTGAGTCCGTACCATCTTGCAAGCAGAATAAGGCAGGAGGTAGTAACAGGGACTGCATCAGTCAGCAATTCCGTAACTGGAACTATGGCCGGCTTTGAAGGAATATACAATTTTTATAATATAGGAGCTTCTGACAGTAGTGGCGGTGGAGCAGTAGCGAACGGTCTTAGATTTGCTTCAAAGGGAACGACTTATCTTAGACCGTGGAATAACCAATACAAGTCAATTGTCGGAGGGGCTCAGTATATAGCATCAAATTACATATCAAAGGGACAGAACACGCTATACCTTGAAAGATGGAACGTTACACCTAACAAAACGTATGATCATCAGTACATGACTAATGCGGCAGCAGCCTATTCTGAAGCTGCAAAGGTATATAATGCTTACAAAGCCTGGATGTCAACAACGCCGATACTGTTTGTTATACCTGTATACAACAATATGCCGGAGCAGTGTGCCCAGGCACCTACCGGAAATCTCAGCCCTAACAATTACCTGAGAACTCTTGACGTAACAGGAGGAGTGACTCAAAGTGTTTATGCACTTGCTCCTTTATTTGACCCGGCAAAGGGTGGAAGTGATGTGTATACTTTAACAGTGCCGATGGCTGAAACTTCAGTAAATATATCTGCGGTGCCTGTTAATAATAAAGCAATTGTAGCCGGTGGAGGAACTATACCGCTGACAGAAGTTCTGACTACTGTTTTAATTAATGTTACGGCTGAAAACGGAAACGTAAGAACCTATACGATTAACATTATTAGAGTATAAGGGAGGAAGTATAAGGTATGAAGACAGGGAAGCTACGTGGGATTATTGTTTTGTTTGCTCTCATAACCGTTATGGGACATTTTATGATGTCGGACGTGAATGTATATGCGTCAAGTGCAATGATTGAGCTGGCAGTAAATGAGTCTGAGATAGCAGTTGGCAATTCTTTTAACGTTATCATGACGGTAAGTGCCACGGATGATATTAAGTCAGTTGATATGTATGTAACATATGACGCGGCTACCATGACTTATGTCAGTGGCGGGAAATATGTGTCGGGCAGTGACGGACTCCTGCATATTCAGGCGCCGGATCTTGGCGGTGACAAAAATAAAGTTAAATTTTCTCTTCAGTTTAATGCTATTGCAAAGGGAGACAGTGCCATAGGTTTGTCGGATTCTGCTAAAGTAACGGATTCTTCAGGAACCGGGATGTCAACATCCAGTAACAGGGTGTCAGTATCCATAAAAGGTGAAGCATCGGGCGATTCTGTGGCTGCTACAGCCATTCCTACGGCTACCCCTGAGGCAAGCGGTGAAAACAGACTTGAGAGTCTTTTGGTAAGCTCCGGTAATTTAGAACCGGCGTTTGCTCCCAGAGTGAAAAAATATTCACTTACTGTAGACAATAACACTGATGCGCTTTATTTCTCTTATAAGACGAAAGACAAAGACGCAGTTGTACAGTTTTCCGGTAATGAGAACCTGATTATGGGAAATAATAAAGTAAAAGTTATTGTAACGGCACCGAACGGAAAAAAACGGACATATACCATAAAGGTGAAAAAAGAGACTGCGGAAGAGACGAAAGCAAGATTACTTGCGGAAGGTGGCAGTAATTTGGGAATTGAGATGTCTGTTCGTGAAGAAAATGGGGAAGTATATATTAATAACGATTATGAATATAAAATAGTTAATGTTGAGGACGATGTAAAGATTCCGGCAGGATATGTAAAGACAACCGTGAGGCTGTACGGTATTAATATTACGGCATATACAATGGCCAATGATCTTGACAATGAATTTTTGCTTTTGTATTGTTTGAACGGAAACGGTGATAAAGGTTTTTATCAGTACGACAGAATAGAAAAAAGTATTCAAAGATATACCGGAGATTTGATAGACAGAGTTAACTCAAGTGATATTCCGCAGTCGGCAGAAAGCATGACCCAAGAACAATATGAAACAAATCTCGGAAGACTTGCTATTATTGTAGCCATTTTAGCTGCAATATGTGTTTTGATGATTAGTTGTCTTATTAGCATGGCTATTAAGTTGTTAAAAAGTAAGTCATCAAGAACCGAGGATGAACTGGACTTTTAGTTTTGGAGTGTTTTTTATTATTATAATTTGTTTATATTAATATGATATCAACAGGAGGGACATATGACACCTAGTTATACTGATAGTGCCAGACAGGCACTTAGAATTGCATCTGATGTAGCTTATGAATTGTCAGATGGTAATATTGGTACCGAGCATATTCTGATTGGTTTGGCGGGATGCGAAGGTACGGTTGCAGGAATTCTTGAAAAAAATGGAGTGACAGAAACCAAACTTATAGAGATTGCCCAGACACTTATTGAATCGGCAGGAAATACTGCAGTTCATGACATTGATGAATATACGCCTAAAGCAGCACTTGTGGTTGAATCTTCTGTTAAAGAGGCAAAACGACTTCATTCTGACAAGGTTGGAACAGAGCATATGTTAATTGCGCTTTTAAGACAAAGCGACTGTATAGCTGTCAGATTGTTGAATACAATGGGAATTAACGTTCAGAGATTGTATATTGACTGTATGCTTGCGCTTGGTTTTGAGCTTGCCGCAGCTAAAAATGATTATATGACTCTGATGGGACGAAATAAGAATAATAAATCAACAACACCTATTCTTGACCAGTACAGCAGAGATCTCACTGAAATGGCGGCTAAAGGAAAACTTGACCCTGTTGTGGGAAGAGAACAGGAACTACTTAACCTGATTCAGATATTGTGCAGAAGAACAAAGAATAATCCGTGTCTTGTTGGAGAACCGGGTGTTGGTAAAACTGCAATAGTAGAAGCTCTCGCAAGCAGAATCATTTCAGGTGATGTTCCTGATACGGTAAAGGATAAACGGGTGCTCACACTTGATTTGGCAGGAATGATTGCCGGAACAAAATACAGGGGAGAATTCGAAGAAAGAATTAAGCGTGCCATAAAAGAAGTAACAAATGATGGCAGAATACTGCTGTTCATTGACGAGGTGCATACAATTATTGGTGCCGGCGGAGCAGAAGGTGCAATTGATGCGTCTAATATTTTAAAGCCGTCTCTTGCAAGGGGAGAAGTACAGATTATAGGTGCGACAACTATAACAGAGTATCGCAAATATATTGAGAAAGATGCTGCACTTGAAAGAAGATTTCAGCCGGTTACGGTAGAAGAACCGTCAGAATTGGATTGTATAGCGATTTTAAGAGGGCTAAGGCCACATTATGAGGAACATCATCATGTTACAATAACAGATGAAGCGCTTGACGCGGCTGTGAAATTGACAACAAGATATATTAACGACAGGTATTTGCCGGATAAGGCAATTGATGTTATGGATGAAGCTGCGTCGAAGGTTCGTCTCGGCCTTTTAACAGCATGTCCTGAGATAAGAGAACTTGAGGAAAAGAATAAGGAACTTGAGCAGGAGAAGGAAGAAGCATTGAAAAAAGAAATGTATGAAAAATCTTCCGAAATTAAAAAACTTCAGGATGAAAACCGAAGTAAGATAATGCAGTTAAGAAGACAGATGCATTCAGGTTCCGGTGTAGAAGCTGTGACAGTAGGGGAAGACGAGATAGCAGATATAATTTCTGTTTGGACCAAGATTCCTGTAAAAAGATTACGTCAGACCGAAACTGAAAAGCTGCTTGGACTTGAGGATAAACTTCACGAGAGAGTTGTAGGTCAGGAATCCGCAGTAAGTTGTGTGGCAAGGGCTGTAAAAAGAGGAAGAGTAGGGCTTGCCAATCCGAACAGACCAATTGGTTCGTTTTTATTCTTAGGACCTACGGGTGTGGGTAAGACAGAATTGTCAAAAGCACTTGCAGAGGCTATGTTTGGCAAGGAGAGTGCAATAATCAGAGTTGATATGTCTGAATACATGGAAAAGCACAGCGTGTCAAAAATGATTGGGTCACCGCCCGGGTATGTAGGATATGATGAAGGCGGACAGTTAAGTGAGCGAGTTAGACGTAATCCGTATTCAATCATATTATTTGATGAAGTTGAGAAAGCCCATCCGGATGTATTCAACGTTCTTTTACAGGTGTTGGAAGACGGTCATATTACAGATGCTCAGGGTAGAAAGGTGAGTTTTAAGGATACTATCATTATTATGACTTCCAATGCAGGAGCGGGACGGATTGTTGCGCCTAAATTGTTAGGTTTTTCCAGTGCAACTGAAGAGGAAGCTGATTACAAGAAAATGAAGGCGGGAGTTTTAGAAGAAGTAAAACGCATATTTAAACCGGAATTCCTTAACAGAATTGATGAAATAATCGTATTTCATTCGCTTACAAAGGACAATATTAAAGGCATTGTCAGAATTATGTTTGGGAATCTGGCTACAAGAGCAAAAGAGCAGATGGATATAACACTTAATGCCACGGATGCTTTGTATGAATATATCGCAGAAAAAGGTTTCGATAAAGATTACGGTGCAAGACCTATAAGAAGAGCTATACAGACTGAAATAGAAGACAGACTTGCAGACGAGATTCTTGCAGGAAATATAGGTATGCACAACACTGTAGAAGCAGATGTTGAAGATGGAAATATAGTATTAAAGAAACAGTAATTATCAGGGTATTTTTCATAAAAAATTATAGCATTTTTTGTTATAATATATTATAATATTACCATGAGAATTCGACAAAATCTTATAAAACACAAGGAGGATAAATGGATGCCGGTTGTAGAAGAATTAATCCGTAAAGACGCAGATGGAACGCTTAGTTTTGGTAATTATCTTTTGGATACTAAGACCAAGCTGTCAGATTTCGAGTATGAAGGTGATTTATATAAAGTTAAAACTTTTAAGGAGATTACCAAACTTGAGAAGAACGGTTTGTTTGTATATGAGTCAGTTGAAGGAACTGCTGTAACAGGATTTAGAATTACGGAAGATACAGTTACCATGAATGTTGAAGGCGCAGAAGATACTCAGATAACACTTGGACTTGAGCCTGATACAGAATATAAAGTTTCATATGACGGAACTGAGATTGGAAATATTAAAACTAAGTTTAACGGTAAGCTTGTTCTTAGTGTGGAACTTGAGAACGGGCAGGCAAGAAGCATAGTTATTGCCAAAGCTTAATTATAAAGTATCACTTGAATGTAGGGATGAAAAGATTATTGTTTTTGTGCTGAATTCAAGGGGAATAAGTTATTCGTGCTTTGTGTGACCCGATAAGAGGGTAACCTCTGTCGGGTATTCTTTTGCTTACTAGGACAATTTCAAAGAAATTGTACTAGTAAGCAAAAGCGCTCCGCGGGAACGCACTGCGGCGGAGAGGAGATTTCGTTGAAATTGTCCCGGTAAGCAAAAACGTTTCGCAAGGATTGTACTGTGGCGGAGCAGAAAATGTT
>SVEK01000050.1 GCA_015057405.1 Lachnospiraceae bacterium | reverse complement strand
CATAATCACCATTATATAGATCTAAAGCAAATCCTTAACTCAATTCGTGTTAAATTTTCAAGGTACAAACAAAAATCAGATATTTATAAATGTGTCTTTTGACACCCTAACCCTAGTAAGCAAAAAACGCTACGGATAACAATAATCCATAACGTTTTTACGATTACATTTTTATAAATAAATTGTGTTTTTCTCTTCTTCTCAACTAAACATAGGCGTTGAAAGGTATCGATCCCCTGAATCAGGTAACAGAACGACTATTTCTTTTCCTTTATTCTCAGGTCTTTGGGCGAGAATTGTTGCTGCCTTTAGGGCTGCTCCTGATGATATTCCTACAAGAATACCTTCAGAGAGTGCAAAATTCTTTCCTTCTTCAAATGAATCCTCATTTTTTACAGTAATAATTTCGTCAATAATGTGTCTGTTCAATATCTCCGGCACAAAACCGGCTCCTATTCCCTGAATCGCATGGGGTCCGGCTTCTCCGCCGGATAATATAGGGCTTGAAAATGGCTCTACTGCTACAACCTGAATGTCCGGATTTTGCTCTTTCAAATACTCACCAACGCCGGTTAATGTCCCACCGGTTCCGACCCCGGCAACAAATATATCAATCTTTCCTTCAGTTTGATTCCATATTTCCGACCCGGTTGTTTTTTTGTGAACATCCGGATTGGCAGGGTTAATGAATTGCCCCAGAATTATTGAACCTGCAATCTCGGCATTTAGCTCGTCTGCTTTTTTTATGGCTCCGCTCATGCCGGCGGAACCCGGGGTTAAAACGATTTCTGCACCATATGCTTTCAGAAGATTTCTTCGTTCTATACTCATGGTGTCCGGTAATGTAAGAATTACCTTGTATCCCTTAGCAGCGGCTACTGCTGCCAACCCAATTCCGGTATTACCGCTGGTAGGCTCAATAATCGTAGCACCGTGCTTAAGCAGCCCTTTTTTTTCAGCATCCTCAATCATCGCAAGAGCCACTCTGTCTTTCACTGAACCTGCCGGATTCAGGTACTCAAGCTTTGCAATAATCGACACATTATTTATTCCCAATTTGTTGCAATAGTTGTTCAATCGGAGCATTGGAGTTCCTCCGATTAATTCGGTTTGACTGTTAATTATTTTTTTCATATATTAATCACCTCTTCGCATCACACATTTTAAGCAATGTTTCGCTCCTTGCATTTTATTCAACGTTTCTACTTTGGCGTTACAGTTTGACATAATTATTCTTTCTTTTGTAAACACACTCTTTTCAACACATAATACATTATCTGTTATTCTTTATATATTCGCTTAACACTGACTCTATATTGTCAAGTTCTTCATCTGAAAAATCAAGGTGGTTAACTATCTTTGTATTGTCTGCAATCTGTTCCTTTCGACTTGCTCCTATCAGGACAGAAGTAACTTTGTCCTTTCGAAGATTCCAGCATAATGCCATCTGAGCCAATGTTTGACCTCTGCTTATAGCTATTTCCTGCAATTTCTTTACAACACCTATCTTATCTTCCGTAATACTGTCCTCGCTAAGAAAATGACTCTTTTTAGCTCGACTGTCTTTAGGTATTCCATTTAAGTACTTATCAGTAAGTACCCCCTGTGCTAAGGAACTGTAGCTTATTATTCCTGCGCCTGCCTCTTGGGCTGCATCAAAAACCCCGATATTTTCAGCCCATCTGTCAAACATATTGTATAGCGGTTGCACTATCAATAACGGTGTTCCGTTCTTCTTTAATATAGAAGCGGCTTCACGAAGTTGTCCGGCATCGTAATTAGAAAGTCCGACATACAATGCCTTCCCTTGTTTTACTACATCAGACAATGCACCCATAGTCTCTTCTAACGGAGTTTCACTATCAGCACGGTGATGATAAAAAATATCAACGTAATCTAATTTTAATCTCCTTAAACTTTGGTCCATACTTGCAATCAAATATTTTCTTGAGCCAAAATCACCATATGGACCCGGCCACATATCAAAACCCGCTTTAGTAGAGATAACCATTTCGTCTCTGTACGGACGCAAATCACTTTCTATAATTCGACCCAGATTTTCTTCCGCCGAACCCGGTACAGGTCCGTAATTATTGGCCAAATCAAAGTGCGTAATTCCCTGATCAAACGATTCAAATAGAATATCTTTCATGTTATCAAATGAATCACAGGAACCAAAATTATGCCATAACCCAAGGGAAACTCTCGGTAACATAAGCCCGCTTCTCCCACATCTTTGGTATTTCATGTTGTTATATCTGTTCTCGTTCGGTTGGTACATTATTATCTCCCTTCTCTTGCACTTATCACTTCCCACATTCAGAACAAAAAGCAATACAATCAGTTACAACTCCATCTTAACATGAAGGATATTAGCTTCTAAAAATTCGTCCGATATTACACGAAATCCTGCTTTTTCATAAAATCCTGCCGCATATTTTTGAGAGTCCAGCACCAATTTGGTACAATTCATTTTTTGCTTAATTACTTTAATGCTTTCTTCTAACAGCTGCATACCGATCCCTTTTCCATGCTCCAAAGTAAGAACCCTGCCGATTTTAACAATCTTCGAATCCGTATCCGTATAAAATGCCCTTAAATAACCAATAACCCGGTTATTCTCTACAATAAAACAGTGCAAACTGTCATAATCAACATTATCCATATCAAGATAATGAATATTTTGCTCCATAAGAAAAATTTCTGCTCTGGACTTTAGTATTTCATATACTTCTAATCCGGTCAGTTCATCAAATAATTTTGAAACAAACTTCATAAGTAATACCCTCGTTTCTACACTCTAATTCTCTTTAGTATCTTCAAAATCCAAAGTAACATTTCCTACAGCCAAATCTAGCGAACCAATCACTCTGCTAATATTATTATCTTGATTTCCGATAACACCTAATACTGTATTAATGGCATTATTCTCATTAATCCACTCAAGAAGCACTTGAATAAGATTATACTTTCTGTCCATGGAAATCTCATTATTAAGTGCTTTTAATATTCCGATAATCATTTTTTTAGTACTGTCAGGCTCCGTCTCTCCTGATTTAGCTGCGGATTCATACTCACTCTTTTCAAATGCCTCAATCAAATAATCAAACAGCTTGTCCAAATCTATTTTTTCAATTCCAAATTTTAAAAACATCCGTCCATCCTCCACATAATATTTAATTGAATCAACAACAATATTGAATCCAACTAACTGTTCAGCGAGCCGGTTATTAATTTGATTCTTAATTGGAGTAAAGTTAATTGTTCTTGTTAATCTTTTAGGATTTTTCGAAAAAATACCGGCTATCATTCCTCCAAAATTTCCAAACATATCTTTCAGAACCACATTAATATCTTCTTTAGCATCATTCCAGTGCATTCGTGTAATATTTGCTTTAATAACAATTATCATAGTGACTCCCCTGCATCGATAATTATTCAGTGATTATCATTAGGTTTCTCTGCATCCGACAAAAGTCTGTACAATGCAGGCGACAAGTTAAATTCTTTCATAAGGCGTTCTGTTTCTGCAAGAAGTTCAAGACGGTGTTCTTTTGCAATGTTGGACTTTACGGCTCTTATCAGAAGATTTTTTGGTGTATGCGTAAAATCAATAAACTCAAGAATTTGGGATTTGTACCCTGAATACTCCAGCAAATTAGCACGAATTGCATCCGTCATTATCGCTGCAGTTCTTTCTTTCAACAGTCCGTATCTGGTTAAAATCCCAAAATCATCACTTTTTATCTGAGCATTCAACTCATGCTGACAACACGGAACAGATATAATGATTTTACTTCCCCATCTGATTGCATGATATATTGCATAATCTGTTGCCGTATCACAGGCGTGAAGCGTAATTACCATATCCACCGGTTGTTTACTTTCATATACCGCAACGTCACCAACCTGAAAATGTAATTTATCATAATTATATTTTTCTGCTGTTTCACGGCATTTAATAATAACATCTTCCTTAAGGTCTAAACCTGTCATTGTAACGTCAATACCTTTAACGAAAGTAAGATAATAATATACAACAAATGTCAGGTAAGATTTCCCACATCCAAAATCTACAATATTGAGCTTTTTCAGATTTGTCTTATTAATGGCTTCTTCTATGAACTGAATAAACTTATTAATCTGTCTGTACTTATCGTACATGGAATTAATAACTTTTCCCTCCTTAGAAAATATGCCCATATCAACAAGCGGTGGTATTACCTCACCTTCCTTTAGGTAATAATTCTTTTTTCGATTGTTATCCACACGAATCTTAACCGGTGCAGACAAACTTTTTTTATCAAAAAATACCTTTCCTTTTTTTGATATTTTAATAAAATACTCCGTCTCAGCCGACCAGGCATTTAGCTGCCTGAAGCCTCCCGACATCCATTTTTCACAATATTCAATAATTCCTTCAAACGAAATATTGTCATGAAAAGCCTGCTTCTCAGTAAATTTTTCGCCCTGATAGCCGCTTTTTTGTCTCGCTATTACAATCCTTTTGTATTCAGTATTTTTTCCGTTACTAATAACTGCTTTTTCTACTTTATCTGCAAATATATTATTAAGAAATTCATATAATTCTTCATTCATTATTATCACCTGTTATGCATGCCTGTTATTCTCATTTTTCTGATTTCATTACTGTTTTCGTCTCAAAATATTTTTGTTAAATCATTCCTAAAATGTATAGCAATCATACCGAATCGCCTTGCCGTTTAAAACATAATTTGGCTTCTTATCTGCAAGATTGGGACTTTTAAGAGGTCTTTTTACTATAATTTTACCCGGCGCAGCACTAATCGCCGCATCAAACAGTTCATTTTCAGACGTGCAGGGTGGCTCAAGTCTTTGAATTAATTGAAGTTTTTTATTGATAAGTCCCGACTTTTGACGGGCCGGAAACATTGGATCAAGATATATAACATCAACCTCGTCAATATAATCCGCTAAAAGAAGTGAACTGTCTCCTTCCACCACTTTCATTCTCGACACAATATCCTTTAATACCGTATTCTTTTTAGCACGCCTCAAAGCATCTTTCAACAAAACTGCAATAACGGGATTTTGTTCATGCAATGTAACAGTGTATCCGGCAGCTGCGATAAGTAATGCGTCTTCACCCATTCCCGCAGTGGCATCAATAGCTACAGGATGCTCCTTTGTTGTTTTCACTGCGCGAACCAGCATTTCATGGGCAAGTCTTCCGTCGCTAACTCTTCTCACCATATTTTCGAAATCGCCCTGATAAGTAAGTCCATATCCTGCAAGTGACACTCCTTTTGCGTCAAATAGAAGTGTTAATTCTTCTCCTAACCCTTCAACAATCGGAGAATCTATTTTTTTTGAAACGGATTCTGCCAGTGCCCTGTCTGCTCCCTTTTTTATATTAATAACAACATTATCCATCTGCTTTACCTCTTAAAATCAATCCACGCCAATCAAATTTTAGTATACACATTTTCACTCCATAACTCAATAATAAAACATATCTCACCTGCACAACTTACTTGCCCAATAATCAAAAATGTATCAGTTGGAAAAAGGGATAGAATAACTCATGCAAGTTATTCTATCCCCTTTTGTATTAATCAACGCATTATTCTGTTGTAACTGCACCATCACTGACAGAAGCTATTACTTCTTCAACACTCACCACTTCAGGACCCGGAGCAAATGCTTCCTGATTATCTGCAACTTCTGTTGCGTCCCGGGATTCTCTCTTTTCCTCATCCTCCCAAAGGGACTCATGCTCCTTACGTTCTTCTTTACGCATCTGAGCCAACATCTGAGCACTCTTTGCCATCTGATACATATCTTTATCATAATCCATAACTTTCTTTTCGTCACTATGGGGTACGATATCTCCGTGCGTCATTCTGCGTACAACTTCCATTATCTTTTGTAATTCTTTAAATCCCTCTTCTTCAGCCTTGGCATTTTCTTTTGCAACAACCTCATTAAACTTTGCATCCCACTGCTCCGTTATCTGATCCATATACTTTTGATACTCCGACTGTTTTTCTGCAACGGCATTATAGGTTAACTCCAATACCGCAGCTTCATTTGCATATAGTACCATTCCGTTTTCGGTTTTACCAATCTTCTCTTCCAATTCATTTCGTTTGGCTGCGAGCTTATTTTTTTGAATATTATAAGCGGATAACTGTGCACTGTATATACTCTTCACTTCACCTATTGTCATATTATCCCACCTTTCCGAATATATTTTTGAAAATAATGCAGATACTGATATTAATAATATCGGACAAAAATGCAAAAAATAAAGATTACCGCAGTACAATCCCCTCGAAGCTCTTTTGCTTCCCTTGACAATTTCAAAAAAATTTCCCGGAAAACAAATTAGGGCCTTCTATGATACCCTTACCATAGAAGACCCTTTCTTAATTAATATGAAATTATTATTGGATATTAATCCGCAAATTATTTAACAGTATATGTTTTCTTAAATGTTTTATAATTTTTCTTTGTAACTGTGATTGTTACTTTAGTTTTCTTTTTAAGTTTGTATGAAAGCTTAAGTGTAAACTTCTTACCCTTAAGTGTTGCCTTTTTAGCAGTTTTCTTTCCAACCTTAATCTTTACAGTTGCACCCTTTTCAGATACTTTTCCTGTAATTTTCTTAGTATTCTTCTTGCATACAACTGATGTCAATTTCAGTGATTTCTTAACAACAGTATCTTCCTTATCAGTGTCTGTAGTAGAATCATTTACCGGAGTTGCAGTCGGAGTTCCAGTGTTATTCGGTACAGGAGTAGCCGCTGCCGGCTGAAGTTTCGCAATTGTTTCTGTTTTTGTCTGCTTAACAAATGCTGAATTGGCAAAATCAGCACTGGTATATACAGCAGTTCCTTCTTCATTAACTGTAGCTTCTTTTGTAATTGTTTTTGTTGCAGCTACAGTTTCTTCCTGAACGTAATATGAAAGTTCATTACAAACACGCTTTGCTGTTACGCTCATACCATCTGCTGCCCATTCATATGTAGGTTCACCGAATGTGTACTGTGGTTCAACCTCAACCATCTTTTCAGCATATCTTTTTCCGAACTCTCTGTTCTCGGCTGCGGTGAAATGTACTCTATTATTATTTTCAACGTCTCCATTAAATCCTTCAGAGGAGATTTCGTAGAAATTCTCACTCTGCTCAGGAAGTTTTTTGATAGTCTGGTAGTCATTTCCAACAGGCTGACCGGCAAGTAATGGTATATTATCACCAAGTCCAAGGTCTGCAATCATATCATCATAAATTTTCTTAACTGTAGTAGGCCACCATGTGTTACTTCCACCATCAGTTTCACCCTGATGCATAAGAATACCTTTGATAACACCGTCTTCTTGAGCCTTCTTAGCCATATCAATGATTCTCTGGTAAGGATTGCCGCCGTACTGTCCTGCAATTCCCTGCATCCAATCTGCTGCGGTTGAATAGTATTCTTCATACGTATCCTTATCAAATCCTTTGATACTTGAACCGGCAACTGCAACAACTATAAGACCGATTTTAATATCAGGATTATCTTCTGACTTAAGATACACCATGTTTCTTCCAAAGTAGTCAACAAGACTAAGCTGTGCATTGTTGTTTGCAAGAGGCGGAACCGCAGGATACCATTCACCTACTTTTCTTTCCTTATGACCATCTGCTGTCTGCATCATGTAATAGTTATCCGGAATATCAAGATCCTCTTCTTCTACTTTTGGATTACCTTCCATGTTACTCTGACCGAATGCTATGTAAATGTGGAAATTAGGATCCGGATTCTTTTCCTCCTCTGCGCTGGCAGTATTGGCAGCCAATGGCGCAAGGAATGTTTGCATAACTAATGCTAAAACCATTAACAAAGTTATGACTGTGTTACGTTTGATTTTACCTTTCATAATAAACCTCCAAAATATTTATTTTGCATTAATAAAAAATATTATAGCACATACATAAAAATAATTCTATTACATCTTTAATAATATTAATAACTATTAAACACGCCTTTGAAAATAACCCTTTCCGGGTGTATGATGGTATTGATAATAAAGGCAGGCCGGTTATTATACGACAAAAACCAACAAGAAAGGTTAAAACATTATGAATCCGTATTTGAAAAATCTAAATAGAATTGAGTTTATAATAACAATGGCGTGTACCGGGCATTGTAAACATTGTTCAGAAGGAAACCATTCTTCACATGGGCAATGCATCAATACAGATGCTGCAGTACAGGCGATATATGAAATTTGTGCATTATATCCAATCAAATCCCTGATGACATTTGGCGGCGAACCGCTGTTATATCCTGAAGCAGTATGCCGCATCCACGAAGCGGCACAAAAAATGAACATTCCGCAAAGAGATGTAATAACTAACGGTTATTTTAGCAAAGACGAAAAACGAATTGAAGAAGTTGCTCACATGTTATCAATAAGCGGTGTGAAAGATATTCTTTTGTCCGTAGATGCATTTCATCAGGAAACAATTCCTCTTGACCCTGTCATGTACTTTGCCGAATGTATAAAAAAAGAAACTATAGGAATAAGGTTAAGTCCGGCATGGCTTGTAAGTATGGATGATAACAATCCATATAATTGTGAAACCAGAAATATTTTGCGCAAATTTGAATCTTTATCCATTCCGGTTGGTTCGGGAAATATTATTTTCCCATGCGGAAATGCAAAAAAATATCTCGGTGATTATTTTGACCCGGATACAGATTATACAAACCCATACGAGGATGACCCAAAAGATATCAGGGCTATCTCATTTGATTGCGACGGAAGTGTCCTAAACGGAAACATAATCAATAATTGCATTACAGATATAATGAAGCAGTATACACCTGACTGAACCTCATAAATCTTTATTTTTATTCAAATGTCGATTTTTCTAAAACTTATATCAACTATTATTATATACACTTCTCTATTATACGTATAAAATTATGCCCATCAGGACTCAAAGAGTTTTGAAATTATCCAAACTTTTTTATGGCAATCCAAAGGAGGAAAAATAATGGTCAGAAAGGGTATAATAATGGTATTGATATGCGCGTTAATCTGTTCTGTTGCAGGAACAAAAAACAGTCCCACTCAAGAAATCAAAGCTGCGGAAAATGAAATTTCTTCATTTGTCAGACAGCAGATAAATTTTAATAGGGAATGGAAATTCGTACGTGACGACCCGGAAAATGCCAACCTGGAAAACTACAACGATTCCAGCTGGTACAATGTTGGTCTTCCTCACGATTTTAGTATTCCTTATTGGCAGGAAGAAAAACACTATACGGGATACGGATGGTACAGAAAAACTTTTGACATAAAAAATGAATGGGCAGGCAAAAGAATATCGCTTGATTTTGCCGGCGTATTTCACACGGCTGAAGTATATGTAAACGGAGAATTTGCCGGTTCTCACGAAGGCGGATACACAGGATTTGAGATAGATATTACCGACTTTGTAAGACAGGGACAAAATACTGTAGCCGTAAGAGTCAACAATCTCTGGAAAGCAACCCTTGCTCCCCGTGCCGGCGAGCACATGTTTACGGGTGGAATCTACCGTGACGTTAATCTCATTGTAACAAGCCCGGTACACGTGGCATGGTACGGTACATTTGTACAAACACCGGATATATCTGCCGAAAAATCAAACGTAAGAATGCTTACAGAAGTAACAAATGACAGTCGTCAGACTCAGAATGTCACTGTAACACATTCGATTAAAGATTCATTAGGAAATGTTATCTCTTCATTCAACTCCGATGCTGTAGCAATATCAGCCGGTTCTTCTTATGAATTTGATAATACAAGCGGATACATTAATAACCCTCAATTATGGTCCCCTGAAAACCCCAATATGTACGAAGTATACACTGAAATCAAAATTAATCAGGTAGTTGTTGACCAGTACACAACTCCATTTGGTTTCAGATGGTATGAATTTGATGCGGACGAAGGTTTCTTTCTCAACGGAGAACACTACTGGATTGACGGAGCTAACGCTCATCAGGATCATGCCGGTTGGGCTAATGCCGTTACCACAGAAGCATTACACAGGGACGTTGCCATGATAAAAGAATCCGGGCTAAATTTCATCCGCGGTTCACACTATCCTCATTCACCGGCATTTGCAACAGCATGTGATGAATTAGGGCTGTTGTTTTGGAGCGAAGCAGCATTCTGGTGTACAAGTGCATGGGGAGAAGGTAATAACACAGGTACTTCTGAGGATTATAAAGTTGACGGCTATCCGACAACAGGTGACGAAGCCACGGAGGAAGCATTTGAACAAAGCTGCATCAACTGTCTCTCTGAAATGATTCGAATAAACAGAAATCATCCTTCAGTTATCGTATGGTGTATGGGTAACGAACCATTTTTCGGAGACAATCCGGAGAAGAAAAAAGCTTTAATCAGCAGAATGGCAGGTGTTGCAAAGGAACTTGACCCAACCAGACCTACTGCAATCGGTGGCACGCAGCGAGGAGAATTTGACCATTTACCAAATGTTGATATTGCCGGATACAACGGCGATGGTGCAAGTATGCCTGAATATCAGGACCCGGGAGTTGCAAATCTTGTTTCAGAGTATTCTACACATACCGGCAACCGACCTGAAGAATTTACAGCATATTACGGAAGTGTGCAAACGGATGAATACGACGAACCGATAAGATATCCTTGGCGTAGCGGAGTCTCCTTGTGGTGCGCATTTCACCATGGGTCAATTTTGTCAAGAAGCTACGGCGATATGGGATACGTGGATTATTACAGACTTCCACTCCAGATATGGTATTATTACCGATGGACAAGAACAGGGGTAGAACCGGAAAGCTCAGAATCCGGTACTCCAACAAAATTAAAACTCGAAGCCTCTTCAACTACAATAAAAAATGATGGTACAAGTGATGCTCACATTACCGTAACCGTTACCGATGACGAAGGAACATGGCTTAACAACACACCTGAAGTTACATTAGAAGTAACTGACGGTCCGGGTATATTCCCTACCGGAAAATCAATTACCTTTAAACCGGGAGACAGCATGCGTGACGGAAAAGCAGCGATAGAATTCAGGTCATATTATGCAGGAACAACAACAATAACTGCATACTCAGAAAGTGACCCGGAATTAGAGCCTGCAACCATTACTATTAATACAGTTGGCGAAGGAAGTAAAGACGAACCGGATATCACGACAATGTACGGTGTATTTATGAGCAACGGCGGTTACGTTCCAAACTCAGTAGAAGAACCTACACCTTACAAATATCACAAGTTTGAAGGTTGCCCGATGAAAGCCAGCAGCAACATGAATCTTGCACCATATATTCAGGATGGCGATGTTAATTCTTCCTGGATTGCAGAAACTCCGGGCAAAGACCAGTGGGTATACCTTGAAATCGAGCACGGCGGAATTAATCTATACAAAGCACAGTTATTATTTGATAAGAAAATGTACCCATATACTATCCAATATAAAACCGCCAATATTTCTGATGACGAGTGGATAACCCTGCGCGAATATACTGCAGACACGGTAAATTCCAGACCGGAAGAGGAAACTTTTGACGGAACATATATGAGATATATAAGAATTCTGTTTAAGGACGTCCCTGAAAATGAATATGCTAATCTCGGAGAACTAAAACTATACGGAATACGTGCAGACTCAACAGGATACTCGATTGGTTATGAATCGCTTTCAAATATTCCGTTAGATGAAACGTCATCATCTGCAGCTGACACAGATTCATCCGGTAACATACACGGACAGACTGATTACGACCTTGTATACAATCTTGAAAAATATGCCGAAGATACCAACGGACGATACGGCAGATTTATTACAAGTGTGTCCTTCGACGAAAATACAGTCATAACCTCTCCTGTTACATTTGCTGTATATTGCGACGATGAACTAATGTACGAAAAAAAGATTCATGACAAATCTGAAGTCACTGATGTTGACATAAGCATTAACAGGGTGAAAAAACTAAAGATAACAGCAACCTCCGACCAAAAAAACATATCCTTCAGTCTGATTAATCCGAGACTTATGGGATTATACAGAGACATATCGGTATATAATTCAATGGCACAAACTAATCTGGTGGCACAAGTATGCACAAATAGTCTTAAACTCACACCGGGCCGGGAATTTACCTATCAGTCCCGTTTTACAAACAAATCAGACACAAGACGTGAAATATGTCTCGCAACTCTGCTATATAAAGCAGACAAAACATTATATAACACCACTATGAAGTATATTAGCATACCATCTAAGGGTACTACCGTTAATGACCTATGCATACCTATTCCTCAAAACATTGGGCAGGGCGCTAAGGCTGTAATAATCGCCTGGGACCGCGCATCCCTGATGCCTGTTACCGAAGCAGTGACGACAATTAACGAAAATAACACTTCAGGAACAGAGCCTGCTGTATCTGGCGAAAAACTCACTCTGTTACAGACAATAAGTGAAGCAATATCATTTATTATGACAGGTACAGCCAATCAATATACTACATCCTCAAAAGAAGGTTTCACTGATGCACTTTTAGCTGCCGGCAATGCATTGAACGATACTTCCTTAGATTTTGCGGGAATAAATGCTGCCACTGCCAACTTAAATGCTGCAATCAGAAAACTCACACTGATACCTGTTGACACACCCGCAGTTAACACAACCCCTGCAGTAAGTGTAGCATCACCAACGCCGGCGAAACAACCGACCTCAATAAAAAAGGGCAAAATATACCGTGTTGGTAAACTAAAATTTAAGATATTGAAAATAAACAAAAAAACAGCCTATGCAAGTGTATATAAACCGGTATCTATAAACAACACAAAATTAACAATTCCTGCAGTTGTAAAGATAAAGGGAACAACTTGCAAAGTAACTGCAATTGCCAAAAAAGCATTTGCAAACAATAAAAAACTTAGAAAACTTACAATAGGAAAAAACGTTACAACAATTGGGAAAAAAGCATTTTATAAAACAAGCCGGCTAAAAAATGTCACAGTTAAATCGACAAAACTTAAAACAGTGGCAAAAGACAGCTTTAAGAAAACAAACAAACAAATAAAAATCAAAGTTCCTCCTAAGAAAAAGAACGCATACAAAAAGCTGTTCAGACAACTAAAAATTTACGGCAAATAAAGAATAATCAGCCTTACACTCCCAAATATGCCATTGTCTTTATGGACGCTGTTAATTTTCATGTTCGTGAAGATAATCGCACTGTCAAAAAGGCGGTATATGTAGCCGTTGGAAATTAAACTTAATGGGCAAAAAGAAGTCCTTGGTATGTGAATAGGTAGCAATGATGGATTCAACCAAGAAACGGACCGACAAAACATGGGACCGGGGTCTAACCTTGGATCAGTTGTGCATATATTTTGCAGACTGTATCACATCGGAAGATTTGTACTAATTAGATAAGGGCTGAACAGCATTTTCATGCCATTCAGCCCTTACTCATTATAAAATGATCAAAGATTTTCTACTCTTACACGTCTAATGTCCTGACCTAACATCCATAAAATCACTGTAATTACTTCCAAGAACTACAGGCAGTTCATCTGATGGACTGTTTAATGTTGTATTATCATGGGTAATTCCTTCCCCGTTGGCAGTTTTAAGTCCAAAGTATTCATATGCATCTGCATCACCCATTACATGTATTGCAATTCCAAATATTATCAATGAGGCATTCTTGTATCGGGTGCAAATTCAACATCTTTACCTCGGGATTCGTCAGGTCTCTGTAACTGTCCTGACTTATAAATGT
>SVEK01000011.1 GCA_015057405.1 Lachnospiraceae bacterium | reverse complement strand
GGGTTCAACAGATAACCCGGAGGCAACACCGGACGGAAGTTCAGGTTCGACTGATAACCCGGAGACAACACCGACCCAAAAGCCGGTGGTAACCAATGCGCCGACCCAAAAGCCGGTGGTAACCAATGCGCCGACCCAAAAGCCGGCAGTAACCAATGCGCCGACCCAAAAGCCGGCGGTAACCAATGCGCCGACCCAAAAGCCGGCAGTAACCAACGCGCCGACTGCTAAACCGGCAGGAACAAGTGCACCGACTTATGTTTCAAGAGAGCTTGATTTGTCAGGCGCTTCAACAGTTTATAATGCCGGAAAAGTAACTGTTAATTCAGATAAAACTATAACGGCAATAACTGAAGGAAACAATAAGTTGCAGGGTGTTCTCATTCCTCTTGGAGACACGTTATACGCGGGAGAAACTGCTAAGGTAACCGTATATGGAACATCCACCGGTAGTGTGCGATTATGGTTGTCGGATGGTGAGGCAAAGAGATGGTCTGATATACAAGATCCGATGTCCTTTGAAACGACGTATTCATTTACTGCTAATAATTTTGAAGGTAGTGCACAGGCAGGAAGTAATACGATCCAGATAAAAGCAACTTACGGAAGCACTGTAGACAGTATTCATATAACAAAGGTTGTGATTGCAGTTGAAGCTGATGCCCCTGTTTCAACACCAACCGGTAAACCGGTAGCAACCAATGCGCCGACTGTTAAACCATCAGGAACAAGTGCACCGACTTACGTTTCAAGAGAACTTGATTTGTCAGGTGCGTCAACAGTTTATAATGCCGGAAAAGTAACTGTTAATTCTGATAAAACTATAACGGCAATAACTGAAGGAAACAATAAGTTGCAGGGTGTTCTTATTCCACTTGGGGATACGTTATACGCAGGAGAAACTGCTAAGGTAACTGTATACGGAACATCCACCGGTAGTGTGCGATTATGGTTGTCGGATGGTCAGGCAAAGAGATGGTCTGACATACAAGATCCGATGTCTTTTGAAACGAAGTATTCATTTACTGCTAATAATTTTGAAAGTAGTGCACAGGCAGGAAGTAATGCGATTCAGATAAAAGCAACTTACGGAAGCACCTTAGACAGTATACATATAACGAAGGTTGTGATTGAAACTATGGCAAAAGCACCTACGCCATCTCCGGCACCGCCAAAACCTACATGTACTCCGATTCCGGGAGAAGAAAATTATAAGTGGGTAACGACATGGGGAACGGCAGAAGAGAAAAATGATATTACGCCTGAAGCAATGGCGCCTATGACGCTTAATGGTTCAACTATCAGGCAGATTATCAGAGTAACCACAAGCGGTAACACAATGAAGTTCAGGCTTTCTAACCAGTATGGCGGAAGTGATGTTACTATAAAATCAATGCATGTTGCAAAACAGGTAAAAGCGGATGAGTCAACGATTGATACTTCCACGGATACTGTTGTAACTGTTAATGGTAGTGAGGAATTTGTTATTCCGAGAGGGAAGGTAATTGAGACTGATCCGGTAAACATTAGTGTTAATGCACTGGATAATATTGCAATATCAACCTATTACGGAAGCTGTCCGTCAACTAGCGTTACCGGTCACAGAGGTGCCAGAGCAACGACTTATCAGATGACAGGCAATAATGTGTCAACAGAAACATTTACCAATTACAAGACTACTACAAGTTGGTTCTTCCTTGCAGATGCTGCTATATGGTCTCCGCAGAATGCAAGAGCCGTCGTATGTTTCGGTGATTCAATTACTGATGGTTACGGAACTGATGCGGGTTATCTTGGTAAAAAGCCTGACAGCTATACCAGGTGGGGAGATTATTTTGCAAGAAGACTTCAAGCCAATGATGCAACTAAAAATGTATCGGTTATTAATGAAGGAATAGGTTCAAACTCAATACTCGGAAGTTACCCAACAGATGCCGGCAAGGATAGATTTGCAAGAGATTTGCTTGAGCATGATGGTGTTGAGTATTGCATTATCCTGTTCGGAGTAAATGACCTGGACAAATTACCTGATACATCCAAATTTGACAGATTAAAGCCTGAATATGAGAAGATGATTGCGCTTTGTAAGGCTAATAATATTAAGGTTTATGCTGCGCCGATTCTTCCGTTTAAGGGAAGTAGTTATTTTAGTGAAGGTTCAGAAGCAACAAGACAACTTATTAATAATTGGTTTAAGTCTTCTGAATCGGGAGTTGACGGAATAATTGACTTTGCAAGTGCTCTTGTGGATCCGTCGAACCCGTTGTATATTCTTGAGAAATACACCCATTCGGATGGTCTTCATCCATATGATGGATATGAAGCCATGGCAAATGCTATTGATTTGACAATGTTTGAAAAATAAACATCGTTATTTCAAATATTTAGTAAAAGAAAAAAGTACAATATATTATGAGGAGGTATAATATGAAACTATTTAAAAAAGCAGTAGCTTGTGTGTGCGCTTTGGCGATGCTTGCCGGAAGTGTTAACCTTGCGCCGGCTTCGGCAGATGCTGCTAAAAAGCTTAAGCTTAACAAAAAAAGTGTTAAGGTTTACGTAAAGAAAACTGTTACGATTAAGCTGCAAAACGGAAAGAAAAAGGGTAGAGTAACATGGAAATCCTTGAAACCAAAGACAGCAAAGATTGTAAAGAAGTCACAAAAGGGAAATAAAGCATATGTTAAGGTAAAAGGAATGAAAGCGGGAAAGACAAAGATTAAAGCAACTTACAAGTTGGGTAAAAAGACAAAAAAAGTGTTAACCTGTAGTGTTACGGTTAAGGATAAGGATAAGGATAAGGATAAAAAACCTGTAACTACAGCTACAACTAACGTTGCAGTAACACCAACTCAACAGGTGACGGCACCTACAGCTGTGCCTACAGCTACTCCGGAGCCATTTAACATTATTGATAATTCAAAAGCATCAGTTATGATGTATATTGATGCAAATGATTCTGAATATGACGGAATTAGTCTTATTGCAGAAGAAGTTAAGGCTGACGTTGCAAGAGTTATTGGTGTTGGAACTGATGAAGAGGGTGTTGCTCTCGACAGTCCTAACGGACTTTCTGTTGTAACAGACAAAGCTGCTCTTAACGGAAGAGCTATTATTGCAGGAACAGTAGGAAGTTCAGGTAATGACCTTATTAATCAGCTTGTTAATGAAGGTAAACTTGATGTTTCGGATGTGGAAGGTAAATGGGAGACATACAAACTTCAGGTTATTAAGAATCCTATTGCGGGCGTAAGTGAGGCTCTTGTAATTGCAGGAAGTGACAAGAGAGGAACAATTTATGGTATGTTCCGTATCTCAGAACTTATGGGTGTATCCCCATGGGTATGGTGGGCTGATGCAACTCCACAGGTACAGTCTCGAGTAGACCTTAGTGGTGTGGAGGTTAATGTAACCTCAAAGGAACCATCAGTTAAATATCGTGGTATTTTCCTTAATGATGAATCTCCTTCACTTACATCATGGACAGACGGACGTTACGGTGGACGTAATCCATTGTTCTATGAGCAGGTGTTTAAGCTTATTTTAAGACTTAAGGGTGATTATCTCTGGCCTGCAATGTGGGGTAATGAATTTAGTAAAGACGGAACAGATGGTGGAAAAGCTGATGATACTCTCGCCAATGCAATTCTTGCTGACAAGTACGGAGTTGTAATGGGAACATCCCACCATGAGCCATGTTATCGTGCCGGTAATGAATGGGGCCAGGAGTTTAATAGCTATAGAAACGGCATTTCAGATGGCGCAGCAGCTGCATGGAATAAGTACAATCTTCCGGGTGAAGATGCATATAATGAAAAAATCAATTCTGCTATTGAGGCTTTCTGGAGAGATGGTATCAAACGTAACAAGGACTTTGATAATATCTGTACTGTAGGTATGCGTGGTGAAGCAGATTCATCACTTCCTGCTGCTGATGATCCGGAAAAATATGCAGATCTTCTTAATCATATTATTACAACTCAGAAGACTCTTCTTTCAGAAGAGGGAGATGCTAATCCAACACAGCTTGTAATTTATAAAGAGGTTGAGAATGCATGGAATAAGGGATCTCTTTATGAAAAGGATGCTATGAAGGATACTATCGCAATGTTCTGTGATGATAACTGGGCATATCTTCGTACACTTCCGACTGTTGAACAGCAGGAAATGGTTGGTGGACTTGGTATGTATTATCATTTCGACTACGTAGGTGCTCCTAAGTCATATACATGGATTCAGACAGCACAGATTTCTAAGATTTGGGACCAGATGTCAGTTGCATATGATTATGGAATTGATGATGTATGGATTGTTAACGTAGGTGACCTTAAGCCTATGGAATATAACATCTCATATTTCCTTGATTTGGGTTATGATTTTGACAAGTGGGGCGTTGATGGAAGCGCTAAGCTTGACGAGTACAAGAAGCAGTGGATTAAGAAGCAGTTTGCAGGATTAAGTGATGAACAGCTTTCTGAGGCAGTTGCCCTTATAGATGATTACCTTGACCTTGAAACATCACGTAAGGTTGAGCATATTCTGTATAATACAGCAGGAAACTGCTCAGATATGTTCAGTGTAGATAACTACAATGAAGCTCGTGAAGTTCTTATGAAATGTAATGAAATAATGGGAAGAGCAGACGCTCTTAAACAGCAGATTCCTGAGGATCTTCAGGCAGCATTCTATCAGCTTGTATATTATCCTGCAATGGCAGTGCCTAATGTTATTAAGATTCAGATATATGCAGCACTTAATAACAAGTACGCAGGACTTAATCTTACTGTAGCTAATAAGTACAAGGAGCTTTGTGAGGCTGCAATTGAACTTGACAATGATCTTTACAACACATTTAATAATTCAATGCCTGGCGGAATTGAGGGTGGTAAAAAATGGAAAGGAATGCAGTCTGCTGACCAAAGATATCATATTGGAATGACAGCATGGAACACAGATAGTGGTAAACTTCCGTCTCTTAGAACAGTTAACGGAGAAAGTGGATCAGCAATGAATATTCTCGTTGAAGGAATAACTGATTCAATGGGTACGCTTTACACAGAAGGAGAAGCATCACTCCCTGAGTTTACAAGCACTAATAAAGAAGTATATACTATTGAGCTTGCAAACAAAGGAACAGAAAGCTATGATTACACAGCAGTAGCAAGCGCTGATTGGATTCAGCTTTCCAGTGTCTCAGGTACAATCAACTCATTTGATTCAATTCAGGTAAGCATTGACTGGTCAAAGATTACAGCTGATTCACAGGGAACAATTACAATAAGCGACGGTACCAATACAGTAACAGTTGCAGTTAGTGCAAAAGTTGTTAATGTTGACGGTCTTGAAGCAAATACATACGTAATGGCTAATGATTACGCTTCAATTGATGTATCACGTTATTCAGCAATCAAAGCCGGTTCAGGTACAGATAACAGAGGCAATGTAATTGCTAATAAGATGGTTGTAGTTCCTGATAACGGAAAATTCTTAAGCTCAGTAAGAACATCTGCAAGTACAATTACATATAATGATGCGGCAGCTCTTGCTAGTGCACCATATGTTGAATACAAGGTATATGTTCCGGTTGCGGGTTCATACAATTTACAGTGTAAGTTCAATCCTACAAGTAATGTCGAGTATGATAATATGCAGCTTCGTTACGGTATTTCTGTAAACGGCGGTGCGGTAGAGATTACTAATTCAATCGTTTATAATTATCTTGCAGGTACATGGGAGCAGGGTACATGGGCAACTGATATTGAGAAGAATGACCGTGCAAAGACAACAACAGTTAATCTTAATGCCGGTGTTAACACAATAAGATATTATCAGTGTGACCCTAACATGGCGCTTATAAGAATGGTAATATCTGCCGATGAGCTTGAAAGTGTATACAATGCT
Organism: Lachnospiraceae bacterium; assembly: GCA_015057405.1. Classification (GTDB taxonomy): domain Bacteria; phylum Bacillota; class Clostridia; order Lachnospirales; family Lachnospiraceae; genus V9D3004. The sequence goes on along the minus strand of SVEK01000011.1, from coordinate 75,350 downwards.
CCACAGGAAAGTTACTACGTAGGTAAAAATGTTAATCCTAACGCAAGAATTACTGCTAAGAGCAACATGTATGTTGACTTCAAGAGCTGATATACAAAAGCGTAAGTTCAACCAAATAAATTGAAAATTAAAAAATATTCGGACATATTTTATACGTAATAATAATATTTCGAATGCTAAATGTGAATAATCACCTCTGTAATTGGCAATGCTAGTTGCAGAGGTGATTTTTATGAAAAATGTTAATAAGAAGAATTCAATTAAAGACATACTTAAGACAAAGGGATTCTATATATCACTCATGACAGGTGCAATATGTACAGTGGCATTGGTTGCGGTCTGTTTTAATACGCTGGGTATTAATAACCCGAATGAAAATGAACAGTCACAAATATATGAGAAACTGGCAGAATTACCCAACAATGCAAGCGATAAAAATGCAGATTATGAAGGTGTGCCGGACATCGGCTCAAACGGAAAGCTTGATGATGGGATAATATCAGGTTATGAACAGGACGGTTCTATGCCACCTTTTGCACTGCAACCTGAAGGTGAAGCAATAGGAGACGCCTCAACTGAGCAGACAGGAAACAAAAACTCATCAGAAGGCGCGGCCACAGAGAAGTCCTCAAGCGAGCAGACAGAAAACGAAACCCCATCAGAAGGTGCAATCCCGGGAGACAGCTCAACTGAGCAGACAGAAAACGGAACCCCATCAGAAGGTGCAATCCCGGGAGACACCTCAACTGAGCAGACAGAAAACGGAACCCCATCAGAAGGTGCAATCCCGGGAGACACCTCAACTGAGCAGACAGAAAACGGAAACTCATCAGAAGGTGCATCCAAAGGGAACTCAGTAACTAAGAACGCAGAAAAGGGAACTGTATCAAAGGGCGCAAATTCGGGAGTAACTTCAAAAAAGAACAATACGACTGAAAAAACGAACACAAAAGTTGCTGTAATGCAGGCTGGTGATGGCGTTAATAATCTTAGTTTTGACCAGGAAAAAGGTCTTTTGTGGCCGGTACAGGGAGATATTATAATGCAATATTCACCGGAAAAAAGTGTATATTTTAAAACTTTAGGTGTGTACAAAACCAATCCTGCGCTTATTATTGCCGCAAAGACGGGTACAAATGTGCGTAGCGGAGCCGATGCTGTGATAACGGAAGTTGGAGAGAATGAAGAGATTGGAAAATATGTGGAAACTGCAATTGGAAACGGATACAAAATAGTGTACGGACAGTTAGACAGTATTCAAGTGAAAAAAGGTGCAGAAATAAAAGAAGGTGAATTTATCGGGACGATAGCAGAACCTACTAAGTATTTTGTTGAAGAAGGAAGTAATTTGTATCTAAAAATGACATGTGAAAATGAAACCGCTGATCCGATGATATTTTTACGATAAATGTATTCGAAAGATTTTGATAAAGGTTGGCATGACGTAATTTTATGAAAATAGATTGCTATAGCCGGAAAGAATGTTTGTCGTACTTTCGGCGAATGGTTTGAAATGACAAATAATAGAAAATTTAAAGTTGAAAGCGGTTATTGTTGCATATTTTGTGGAGATGATATATGATTAATTTATAGGACGTGTGATAAAATTGTCAGAAATGAAAATGCAAAACAACAAAATTGTTGGAAAAATACAACAATAACAGCGAATTGACAGAAATAAAAATGAAAGGGGTGTCACGTATGAAACCAATATACAACAATTTAATATCATCATATTTGACGCCCCATAATGATATGGGTAAGCGAAATCTAAGGGTGCGTGCCGGAAAAGAACTGTTAGATCATTACAGTGCGATTGTTAAAAAAAGTAAGACAACGCCTATGTACATAATTAATCTTACGGATGAAAAACAGGAATATGCTATTGGTTTGAAAGAACTGTCGTTGTCTCTTGGTGAAACGGTAGAAGATTACCGTAATAATATAGAAAGTGCGTTGTGCAATATAGCACCTTACACCAGTGACGATGGAATCGAGGCTACTATTGTCTCTAAAGAGGAATTATTGCCGGAAGACATGGACGTAATTGTCAACAACATGGCTACCAGACAAGTTAATGTTGGCTTTGATTATTATGGTTCGGGGCGTGGTTTGCCGGGAGGAAGTTATGGATTTAGCGCCAAAGTTGATGGCAAAGAATATCGTTTCAGATATTCTATGAAGGACGGTACAAGTAACAGTACTGTATTAAGTAACCTTGCAAAGACAATTAATGATGCAAGGATAGGAATCAATGCCGAAGTGAAGAATCTAAATCCTGATAAAATATATCTTCAATTAACGTCAGAAAAAACCGGGGCTGACGGAATGCATATGTTTGAATTTATAGATGATGACAATAGCAATAAGTTGGGGATAGTTTCTTATTACGGTCTTGATCAGGTTTCTGTGGCACCGGAGAATGCCAGTATTGATATTAACGGAGTGAATTATGTTCGTAAGAGTAACAAACTTGTTCTTAATGGAAGCCTGGAACTTATAATAAAGAAAGAATCCGAGAAGCCTGTGCATGTGGGATATGTTAAAGACCATACGGAAGCTGTACATAATTTATCCGAGGTATTGGATGCTTACAATGAGATTGTGGATTTGTCATACAGACACGCGGAGAGTAAGGAAACCAGAAATCAAAGAATTCGTTCCGATTTAAAAGGAATATATGAAAATAACAAGATGGAGCTTGCCTCGGCAGGTGTTGAAATGGATGAGCGTGGATATTTGTATGTTAATGAGGACGTTGTAAAAAACAGCTTTATTGGAGGCGTTTTTGAAGATGTGCTTGGTAAAGAGAGCAAATTTTTGGCGGATTTATCGTCTTTAGCGAATCGTGTTGCGCTTAATCCTATGGAATATGTTAACAAACTGATGGTTGCATATCCCGATTATTCGAGAGAAGGTTATGCACATCCGTATATGACATCGATTTATAGCGGCATGCTTTTTAACTACTATTGTTAACAGACGGTATGAATGTAACATGTCATCCTGTGAGAATATCTGTTGTTCTGAAAAATTATGTGAGTCATGCGGGAATGTTTGTTGACTCATGAGAATATCTGTGTTCTGTAAAATGATGTGAGTCATGCGAGAATGCATGTTGTCCCGTGAGAAGAAGACCTGTTGCTATGTGAATGTATCCTGCGCCTTGTGAAAATACAATTTCTTATGTGAAAATTATGTGTTGACATGCATGGATATTTTATGCTATTCTATTCTAGCGATGAAATAGGTCTTTTTTTTTGCGCTTAATTTTCCAAGTAATTATTACGGAGGTGACGTAAATGAGAGTTAAGATTACATTAGCTTGCACAGAGTGCCAGCAGCGTAATTATGACACAACTAAGGAGAAAAAGAACCATCCGGACAGAATGGAAACAAAAAAGTATTGCAGATTCTGTAAGAGACATACTTTACACAAAGAGACTAAGTAAGGAGGGGCAGCTATTATGGAAGAAAAGAAAAAAGAGGCAACTCCAAAAAAGAGTTTTTTTAAAAGTGTTAAGTCAGAATTTTCCAGAATTATCTGGCCTGCCAAGGATAAGTTAATTAAAGAAACGGGAGTTGTTGTGATTGCAACACTTGTTCTTGGGGTGATTATTGCAGCACTTGATTTTCTTATTCAGATTGGTTTGGATGCGATTCTGTAAATTTTCTTTTGTTTGAGTGCATAAAGAGCACACAAGGAGGTCAACATGTCTGAAGCAAGATGGTATGTTATACACACTTATTCCGGATACGAGAATAAGGTAAAAGCTAACATTGAAAAAACAATTGAAAACAGAAATCTTCAGGATCAGATTCTTGAGGTTTCAATTCCTCTTCAGAATGTGGTAGAGGAGAAGAATGGTGCCAAGAAACAGGTTCAGAAAAAAATGTTTCCGGCATACGTGCTTATTAACATGATAATGAATGACGACACATGGTATGTTGTGCGTAATACACGTGGTGTTACCGGTTTCGTAGGTCCGGGTTCGAAGCCTGTTCCCCTTACGGAGGAAGAGATGGAGAAGATGGGTCTTATGATAGACCAGCAGAAACTGTCATTTGAAGTTGGTGACAGAATCGTTGTTACTGCCGGTGTATGGGAAGACACAACAGGAGTTATTCAGTCTATAAGCGAGAGCCGTCAGATTGTTACTATTAATGTTAACATGTTTGGTAGAGAGACTCCTGTAGAGATTGATTTTACCGAAATAGAGAAAGTGTGACCTAATCAGACAGTTATTTCTAAGAAGTAATTAAGGAGGCTTTTAAAATGGCTAAAAAAGTAGAAGGATATATTAAACTGCAGATTCCTGCTGGTAAAGCTACACCAGCTCCTCCAGTTGGACCTGCGCTTGGACAGCATGGTGTTAATATCGTGCAGTTCACTAAGGATTTTAATGCAAGAACAGCAGGACAGGAAGGAATGATTATTCCTGTTGTTATTACAGTATATCAGGATAAGAGTTTCAGTTTTGTAACTAAGACTCCACCTGCTGCTGTGTTGCTTAAGAAAGCTTGTAAGATAGAGAGCGGTTCAGGTGTTCCTAACAAGCAGAAAGTTGCAACTATATCTAAAGAAGAAGTTCAGAAGATTGCTGAACTTAAGATGCCGGATCTTAATGCTGCAACTATTGAAGCAGCAATAAGCATGATTGCCGGTACTGCAAGAAGTATGGGTATTGTTGTAGAAGATTAATCATCGCGTTGGATTATTAGAGTATAAAGGACTTATTTCATGTTGAACGTCGTGGGAGGGCGTAATAAAAGCTCCCGTTAACACCACAAGGAGGTTGTGAGAATGAAAAAAGGAAAGAAGTATGTAGAAGCTGCTAAGTTGATAGATCGCGAGAAGCAGTATGAAACAGCTGAGGCGATTAGTATTATCAAAAAGACAGCTACTGCTAAATTTGATGAAACAGTTGAGGCTCATATTCGTTTGGGCGTAGATGGACGTCATGCAGATCAGCAGGTTCGTGGTGCTGTTGTACTTCCGCACGGAACAGGTAAGCAGGTTCGTGTTCTTGTATTTGCTAAAGGTGATAAAGTTGCTGAGGCAGAAGCAGCAGGAGCTGATCATGTTGGTGGCGATGAGCTTATTCCAAGAATTCAGAACGAAGGATGGCTCGATTTTGATGTTGTTGTAGCAACACCTGATATGATGGGTGTCGTTGGTCGTCTCGGACGTGTACTTGGACCAAAGGGACTTATGCCAAACCCTAAGGCTGGTACAGTAACAATGGATGTTACTAAGGCTATCGAAGATATCAAGGCCGGTAAGATCGAATACCGTCTTGACAAGTCTAATATCATTCATGTTCCTGTAGGAAAGGCTTCATTTACTGAAGAACAGTTAAATGATAATATCGATACTCTTATGGGAGCAATCGTTAAAGCTAAACCTTCATCAGCAAAGGGACAGTATCTCAAGAGTGTTACTATCGCAACAACAATGGGACCTGGAATTAAACTGAACGGAAATCAGTTTTTATAAAATGTAATTATTTTATGAATTATGTGAAGGGCATTTGCAGTGTTATGATAAAATTGTAACATTGCAGATGCTCTTGTTGTATTAGACATTCAACAGAATAGTATTATTAAAAGTATTTATTTATATGTTGTAATTATAGAAAAAAATAGGGAAGTTGATATATTGCATTGCATGGGATACTTGCAATAAAAAGAGTAATTATATAACAGGTTATAAAATAGAAAAAGAAATTACAAAAAATGCTTGACAACTGCACAACATATATTATACAATAGCAAATGCATTGTTGCCGAAGACAGCAGGTACGAAGGTTTAATGATTATGATCGCCTGCCGAGGAAGATGAAATATAGTATATTATATCTCTTTCTATGTCTTTGTAGAAAGAGTTTTTTTCTTTTCTGCAACAAGGCAGAATAATATAGGAGGTAAGCAATATGGCAAAGATAGAGCTTAAGAAACCTGTTGTTGACGAGATTAAGAAGTATGCAGAAGAAGCATCTTCAGCAGTTCTTGTTGATTACAGAGGTCTTACTGTTGAACAGGATACAGTTCTTCGTAAAAAGCTTCGTGAGGCTGGTGTAGTATACAAAGTATACAAGAACACAATGCTTCATATAGCATTTGAGGGAACTGATTATGCTCAGCTTGATTCTCATCTTGAAGGACCTACAGCAATAGCGTTCGGTATGGAAGATGCGACAGCACCTGCCAGAATCATCAAGGAGTTCGCAAAAACTGCACCGGCAATTGAATTTAAAGCAGGTGTTGTAGAAGGCACATATTATGATGCTGAAGGAATTACAGCAATCGCTGATATCCCATCAAGAGACGTTCTTATTTCCAAGCTTCTTGGAAGCTTGCAGTCACCTATCTCCAATCTTGCTCGTGTTATTAAGCAGATTGCAGAAAAAGGCGATGTTGCAGCAGAATAATTAACATTAAAACAAATTAAAACAAACAATTATGGAGGTAATTTAAAATGACAACACAGGAATTTATTGATGCTATCAAAGGCATGACTGTATTAGAGTTAAACGATTTAGTTAAGGCATGTGAAGAAGAATTTGGCGTATCTGCAGCAGCAGGCGTTGTAGTTGCAGCAGCAGCAGGAGATGGTGCTGGCGCAGCTGAAGAGAAGACAGAGTTTGATGTAGAGCTTACAGATGTAGGTCCTAACAAGGTTAAGGTTATTAAGGTAGTTCGTGAGGCTACTGGTCTTGGACTTAAGGAAGCTAAGGAAGTTGTAGAGGCTGCTCCAAAGGTAATCAAGGAAGCTGCTTCAAAGGCTGAAGCTGATGATATTAAGGCTAAGCTTGAGGCTGAGGGTGCTGTTTGTACACTTAAGTAATTTTAGCGTAGAAGTATATTTGCATTAAGAATTTAAGGCGCATGTTTGCGGATGGTACATCCGTGAGCATGCGTTTTTTGCTTCGTAAGTGATAGTCTTTATTCCGGTTCATTGTCAGGAAGTACGGGATTCGAAAAGTCACAATTTTATTGGTGATTATTATTAAGATTTGAAGATTATAATTAGGTTTTTGTCATGTCAGGTTTCTATACTTTTTATTGCATGAAAGAATGTAATGGTGTATAATATTGGCAAATGTATATTGTGGGATTTTCAATAGAGGAGGAACGTTTATGGGAACCAAAATTGATAAAGATGAAAAGAAACGAATTAAGGCTGAAGCAAAGGCTAATGCAAAGGCTAAGAAAGCCGCTACTGAAAAAGTTAAAACAAAAAAATTCAGTTTTATGAAAAAGAATTGCAAGAAGAAAGGGTCTTCAAGTTTTAAATGGAAAATGTTTTTTAAGAACCCGGCAACCGGAAAGAAAGGACTTAGCTTTGTAAGCAGAATTGCAATTGTAATTATTATTCCTGTTTTAGTGGCATCAACAATAATTACCGTATTTGACACTAATGCGCTTACAAAAGGCCTTACTGATAGTGCGTATGAAGGTCTTGAAGGAATTGCAAAATGTGTTACCGCAGGGTACAATACAGCAGATGAATCGAATTATTATGTAAGTAATAACAAGCATCTTAGAAAAGGTCATTATGACTTAACAGAGAGACTGGATGTAATTGACAGTTATGCTGCGGACGAAGACTTGGATATTTCCTTGTATTATGGTTCTACATGTATGATTACTTCATTGATTGACCCTGCTACCGGAGAACGTGTTATTAACACTGAAGCGCCGGAAGAGGTAGTTAAGACTGTACTTGAGAATGGTCAGGTATATAGAGATGACAATGTTAAGATGAATGGTCATGTATACAGTGTGGTTTATGTTCCTATAATACAGGATGAAGATGATATAGTCGGAATGGTATGTGCCGGAAGATATCAGGAAACAATCAGTAGTGCTGTTAACGAAGAACGTAATAAAACAATCTTGATTGAATTGATTATTGTAGTTATTGCAGCTGTATTTGCTGTTATTATTGCGAGAGGATTTTCAAAATGCATCACCATTACAGAAGATTCTATTAAGACAATGTCTGACGGAGATCTTACTAAACCTGCGGACAGCAAGGTTATGAAGAGAACTGACGAGATTGGTTCAATGCTTGTTGCTCTGGAAAACATGAGACAGAGATTGACTACTATTCTTTCTGGTGTAGCCGGTTATGCAGAGGATATACATAATGTAAGTGAAACTGTTGATAATATGACAGGTCAGGCAGACAATGCAGTTGGTGAGATTAGTAAAGCTATTGAGGATATTTCCCATGGGGCAATGAGTCAGGCAGATGAAGTTGAAGATGCTAATACATCGATGATTACAATGGGAAGTCAGGTTGATGACATTGCTAATGGTGTTAAACTTCTTGATGTAAGTGCTGCTAATATGAAGGCTGCCAGTGATAAGGCATTGGCTATTATGGACGAACTTGCTAAATCAACAGAAAGAACAACTGATGCAATCGATCTTATTGGTAATCAGGTAGTTATGACCAACAAGTCAGTTGCAGAGATTAGAAATGCAGTTAACATGATTACGGATATTGCAAGTCAGACTAATTTACTTTCTCTTAATGCAAGTATAGAAGCGGCAAGAGCCGGTGAGCAGGGTAAAGGATTTGCGGTTGTTGCTTCTGAAATTCAAAAGCTCTCAGATCAGTCGAATCAGTCTGCAATTACAATCGGTGAGATTATAGCTGAGCTCGGACGTAAATCAGAAGAAACTGTAAAAGAGATGAACAATGCTCAGGAGATTGTTAAAGAGCAGCAGGAGAATCTTGTTCTTACAAAAGAGAAGTTTGCAGCTGTGGATGCTGAGATAGATGCATCAAGAAGAGAAGCTAAGAATATTAAGGAACGTACAGATATTTGTACAGAGTCAAAGGGCAGAGTTGTAGATGTAATGTCTAATCTGTCGGCATTATCGGAAGAGAATGCAGCTTCCACAGAAGAGACAACTGCTTCGATTCAGGAGATTAATGCTAACATCAATATTGTTGCTCAGAATGCAGTTAAGCTCAATGAACTTGCAGCAAAATTAGTGGAAGGAATCAGGTATTTCAAGTTATCATAAATAATTATTAATTGTGTAATAAGCCTCTGATATATCGCATAATTTTGCCGGTGTATCAGAGGTGTTTGTTGTATATGGATAGATTTCGCAAAACAGCAACGTTTTGCAATACAACAAATAACAGGGTTGTGTGTGAAGATATCAAGAAAGAGTATCAATGTAAAGAAGTGTTAAAACAGTAAATCGGATATAACGATTAGTTAAGACAGAAACAGGAATAACAAGAAGCAGATTTATATTTGAATTGATTATGGGATTTTATAGGAGATATGATAGATGAATATAGTGTTTATCAGGCATGCGGAGCCTGATTATTCGATTGATTCATTAACTGAAAAAGGTTGGAGAGAAGCGAAACTTCTTGCAGAACGCATTAGCAAATGGAGAGTAAAGGAGTTTTATGTTTCGCCGTTGGGCAGAGCTAAGGCTACGGCGGGCTGTACTCTTGATTTGCTTGGCAGAGAGGCAGTAGAGTATCCGTGGCTTAGAGAATTTGAGGGACACGTAGTTAATTCTGCGACGGGTTCTGACCACATATGTTGGGATCTTATGCCGGATCATTGGACGAAAGATGAAGGGATGTATGACAGAAATAACTGGGCTAAATCAGATATTATGTTGACCAGTACTAATGATATTTCAAAAGAATGTAAGACAGTCTACGATGGTATTGATAAAATATTGGCAGCTCATGGCTATGAACGGGAAGATGCGTATTATAGAGTTCGACAACATAACGACGATACAATCGTGATATTTTGCCATCTGGGTGTGACGCTTGTAATGTTGTCACGAATACTGGGGATAGCAGCGCCTGTTCTTTTACATGGCTTTTTCATTGCCCCTTCATCGGTAACCGTGCTTTCGTCAGAGGAAAGAGTTGAGGGTAAGGCTTATTTTAGATGTCAGGTGGTAGGCGATACGAGCCATTTGTATGCAGCAGGAGAACCGGTGTCAGCATCAGGATATTTTGCGCCTACATTCAGCATGTAATTTTTGTGTAAATCTGACCGGCAGTGACATAGAGAAAAAGGACCTGTCATTAACCGGCCGGTGAGATAGAGTAGAATGAAACTGTCGTTAGTTGACGGTAGAATAAAAAGGAATCAAGGTGTTATTAATTGGCAGAGAAAAAGGGGAAAATTGTAACTGATTTTACTAGCGGAAATATTTTAAAGCAAATGATTAGTTTTGCGATTCCGTTTATGCTTTCTAATATGATGCAGGTGTTGTATTCGTTGGCGGATATGGCAGTTGTAGGTCATTTCGTTGGCTATAAGGGCTTGTCTGCTGTTTCGGTGGCAAGTCAGTTATTTATGTTTATGACAATGTTTTGTATCGGTTTTTCTACCGGAGGACAGGTAAGTATTTCGCATAAAGTTGGACAGGGAAGAATGAAGGAGCTTAATAATACTATAGGAACCTTGTTTACCGTAATTGGAAGTATCGCGATTATTATGTCAATTGCAGGCCTCATTTTTGCTAAACCGGTGCTACATTTACTTAATGCGCCGAAGGAGTCATATGAGATGGCATATTCGTACGTTATTGTGTGTAGTTTTGGTATTATATTTACATATGGATATAATATGTTGTCGGCGGTTTTTAGAGGAATGGGAGATTCAAAACATCCGTTTATGCTTATTACTGCGTCGGCACTTATTAATGTAGTATTAGACCTTTTGTTTGTTGGTGTGTTTGGTATGGGAGTCGCGGGAGCTGCTCTTGCTACAATAATGGGACAGGGATTTTCTTTCATCGGTGCTATGATATTTTTGGTAAAAAATAAAGAAGAGTTTGGATTCGACTTTAAGTTTGCAAGTTTTAGAATTAATAAAGAAGCATTGGTTGAACTAGTGAGACTGGGGATTCCGTTTGCTCTCCAGAGTTGTGCTATCAATATATCCATGATGTTTGTTAATAGTCTTGTCAACAATGTGGGGGTATTTGCATCGGCAACTTACGGAGTCGGTCTAAAAATAGATGATTTTGTTAATAAGATTACTCAGGGTGTTACATTTGCGGCATCATCAATGGTGGGACAAAACTATGGAGCAGGTAATTATAAAAGAGTCAGAAAAATAGTATTCAGCGCGTGGGGAATCAGTTTTGTGTGCTATGCTATTTATGTTATTTTGTACTTTGCAAGGGCAGAGCAGATGTTCGCTTTATTTACGGATGACGTTAACGTTATTAATCTTGCAAGAGTTTATGTGAGCGCAATCGTGTGGAATTATCCCGCAATGGCTATAATGAGAGGAAGTAATGCGTTTATTCAGGGAATTGGTAATGCAAAATTAAGTCTTACGTTTGCGGTGCTTGACGGGTTTGTGTTCAGGATTGCATTTAGTTACATATTAGGAATCGTTTTTGATTTTGGATTGTTTGGATTTTTCCTGGGATATGGTCTGGCAACCTATGGTACGGCATTGCCGGGTGCAATTTATTTTCTTTCGGGGAGATGGTCAAAAAAGAACGACAAAGTGGTTTGTGCAGAATAAATAAGAAAGTACTATGGATGCGGAAAGGAAGTTGTAATAGCGGATGTACAGTTATTTTACAAGAGTAAGATATAGCGAAACCGATATGGGTGGCAGATTGACAGAGACTGCGTTATTAGATTATCTGCAGGATACAGCAATATTTCACGCTGAAGATTTGGGATACAGTATTCAGTATATGAGTGATAATAATATTGTCTGGGTACTTGGAGCATGGCAGATTAACATAAAAGAATTGCCCCTGATAGGCGAAGAGATTAGAATAGATACTTATCCGTACAGATTTAAGGGATTTGTTGGGTGTAGGTCATTTTGTATTCTTTCTAAGGATGGCTCGAAGGAGTACGCAAATGCTAATTCGGTGTGGTCGCTTATTAATACTGAGACTATGAGACCTGAAAAAGTGCCTCAGTCAATGGTGGATGCATTTTTGGATGACGATATTGAGATAGACAATATAGGGAAGAAGATAAGAGTGCCTGACGATGTGGATTATCATAAGATGGATGACATTGTTATTACACCTCATTATCTTGATACGAACAATCACGTTAATAATGCCCAATATGTATATATTGCAAGAGAATACATTGCAGATGTTTGCGGTGATAAGAAAACTATTAGCAGAATTAGGGCAGAATATAAGAAACAGATTTTTCTTGGAAATATACTCAAACCAAGAGTTTGCGTCGATGGAGAGATTGTTTTGGTTGTTTTTGAGGATGAAGATGACAAGATTGCAACTATTGTTGAGTTTGTTATTCGATAAAATGATATATGTGTTTGAGAAAAGAGGAGTCCGCTTGCGGGCTCCTTTTTTCGCTTACTAGGAAATTTCTTTGAAATTGTCCTAGTAAGCGAAAGCGCTCCGCGGGAACGTACTGCGGCGGAGAGGAAAATGTTGCTAACGCAACCCAACCCAGGCGGAGAATGTCGCAAGCGACATTCTTTGTTCCATACTAGGAAATTTCTTTGAAATTGTCCCAGTAAGCGAAAGCGCTCCGCGGGAACGCACTGCGGCGGAGAGGAAAGTGTTGCTAACGCAACCCAACCCAGGCGGAGAATGTCGCAAGCGACATTCTTTGTTCCGGATAAAGCTATATAGAAATTGGTTGTCGCGGTAACTATAATATAGTATAATGAATGAGGATTATTTACTTAAAATATTTTACATAAAATAATTTACTGTATTCAATAATGTGAAGGAGCAATAATATGTTAGTTGCAAATAGCGAAAAGAGCAGAAAGATAACCGAAGTTAAAAAGAGTGCCGAAGGTTTTGTAATGTATTCCGAGATTGGAATACACAGAATATGTCCTGTTAATGAATATATTGTGAGAATTACCTATACAACCAAAGAATCATTTTCTGAAAATATAAAGCCCGGAGTAATTAATAATTCGTATTACGATGGTTGGAGTATGTCTGAAAGTGAAAACGAAATATGTTTTTCGTCTTCTAAAACCAGTCTTGTGGTTCGTAAGGATTTAGCATCGTATACATTTTATGATGAGAATCGTAATATTTTGTTAAAGGAAAGAGAATGGGAGAGTAAATCCCTTGAAGAGTTTCAGGCATATATGGTGGATGTAAATTCTCCTATGAGTGTTGAAAAAATCAATACTCCTGACGGGGTTAAAGAAGTTGTGAGAGACGCGGCAAAGATTCCGTACAAGAAGCTGTATCATACACGTACATATTATGAGTGGCAGGATGATGAGGCGATATATGGATTGGGACAGCAGGAAGAAGGTCTTCTCAACCTTAGAAATAATGTTGTTTATGTCCATCAGGCAAATAGAAAGATTGCAATTCCGTTACTGTTGTCCACAAAGGGATACGGTCTTTTGACGGATACTTACAGTCCGCTTATTTTCAGTGATACTGTGTACGGTTCCTATATATATACCGAGGCGGATGAGGAGCTTGATTATTATTTTATCGGTGGAGGAAACCTTAATGAGGTGGTAAAAGGCTACAGACTGCTGACCGGTAAGGCTTCTATGCTTCCAAAATGGGCATTTGGTTATATGCAGTCTCAGGAAAGGTACGAGACAGCAGAGGAGATAATCAGCGTAGCGAAGGAGCACCGTGACAGGGGAATTGGTCTTGATTGTATTGTGCTTGACTGGTGCTCATGGGAAGATGGAATGTGGGGACAGAAGTCGTTTGACAAAGAACGGTTTGAAAGTCCTTCGGATATGATTGACCGACTTCATGAAATGGATGTTCATTTTATGATATCGTTATGGCCTGTGATGAATAAATGTACCGAAAATTACAAAGAAATGGAAAAGGCCGGAGCATTGCTTCCGGGAAGTGAAATATATAATGCCCTTGAAAAAGATGCAAGGGACCTTTATTGGAAGCAGACAAATGAAGGGCTTTTCTGCCACGGAGTAGATGCATGGTGGTGTGATTCCAGCGAGCCGCTTACCGTGGAGTGGATGCACAAAGAACGGATGGAGCCGGCAACTATGTATGCAGAATACTGCAGGGAACTTCAAAATATTCTTCCGACGGAAATGACCAACAGTTATGCATACTATCATGCTCTTACTATGTACGAGGGTCAGAGAAGTACTTATTCTAATATTAATGATGATAAAAATGAAAATAATAAAGCTGATAAAAAGAGAGAAAAGCGAGTTTGTAATCTTACAAGAAGTGCATATACCGGAATTCAGCGCTTAGGAACTATTTTTTGGTCGGGAGATACTGATGCAAGCTGGGATACATTGCGTAAACAGATTGCATGCGGACTTAATTTTGTGGCAACTGGTATTCCGTATTGGACTGTGGATATAGGAGCATTCTTTGTGAAAAATGGTAACTTCTGGTATTGGAAAGGTGACTATGAGGATACGTTATCTAATCCGGGATATGTTGAACTGTATACAAGATGGTATCAATGGGGAGCATTTTTGCCGATATTCAGAGCCCATGGAACCGATTGCCGAAGAGAAATGTGGCAGTTTGGGGACGGTAACAGTCCGTTTTATAATGCTATGTTAAAGATGAACCGATTCAGATATAAGCTTATGCCATATATTTATTCTCAGGCTGGGCGCGTATGGTTAGAGGATGCATCGATGATTAAGATGCTGGCTTTTGATTACGGATATGATTCGGCAACCTATGATATTAAGGATCAGTATATGTTTGGGGAATCCATTATGGTTTGTCCTGTTACAGAACCAATGTACTACGATGAAAATGGAAAGGATATTTCAGCTGAAACTGCCAAGTCAAGGATGGTCTATCTTCCAAAGGGAAGGCAGTGGATAGATTTGTGGACTAACCAAAAGTACGAAGGTGGCACATGGATTGAGACAAAAGCTGATATAGATACAATTCCTGCATTTGTTCCGGCTGGCAGCATAATCCCAATGAGTGATGAAGCGGAGCATGTTAACAGTAATGATGATATAAAATGGATTGTATATCCTGGTTGTGATTGTGAATATACATTATATGAAGACTCCGGAGACGGATATGAATATGAGCAGGGAGAATATACCTGCAGAAAAATGTTTTGGAATGATAGTGAGCAGGTTTTATATGAAATAACAGATGGTAATTGTGTTCCTGTAGATGATTTTTGTGTCATTTGTTTATAAATGACTTGACAGAATTATTACGGTTACATATAATTCGTTCTAACGAACGTTAAAAAGCAAACTTTGACAATTAGTACGAGAAGGGAGAAACAATATGTCATTAGTAGTAAAAGATTTGTACAAAAAGTACGGTGAGAAGGTCGTTGTAAACAATCTTAGTTTTGAGATGAAGGAACCGGGTGTGTATGCGCTTCTTGGCACTAATGGAGCCGGCAAAACTACTTCAATAAGAATGATACTCAATATGATTGCCAAAGACGGCGGCGAAGTATTGTGGAAGGGAGAACCGCTTGACCCTCTTAAGGTAGAAGTTGGTTATCTTGCAGAGGAGAGAGGTTTATATCCTAAGTACACTCTTATGGATCAGCTGCTTTATTTTGCTAAACTTAAAAATGTTCCTAAGAACGAAGCAAAGAAAAGAATTGCTCATTGGTCAAGGCTTCTTGAACTGGATGAATATCTTTATCCGGAGAAATTTATGCCTGCTAAAAGTAAGAAAAAGGCTAAACCTATGAAAGCTGAACAGTTGTCAAAGGGTAATCAGCAGAAGATACAGCTTATGTCAGCACTTATTGCCGACCCTGAACTTCTGATATTTGATGAGCCTATCAGCGGACTGGACCCGGTTAATACAGATTTGTTTAAGGATATCATCCGTCAGGAGATTAACAAAGGCAAATACATAATAATGTCAAGCCACCAGATGGCAACTGTTGAAGAATTTTGTACAGACATTACAATACTCAAATCCGGTGACATAGTAGTTCAGGGTAACCTTAACGAGATTAAAAAGGGATATGGTCGTGTTAATCTTGAGATAAAATGTGATGATGATTTTTCAGATGTGATTGAAAAGTTTGATCTGAATGTAATCAATGAAACTCCGGATGGTACAATGATAAAAGTTAAGAATGAGGCTCAGGCAAGAGAGTTCCTTAGCGCATTGATTGCAGGAGGACACAGTATTGTAAGATTTGAATTAAGAGAGCCGTCACTTCACGAAATATTTGTTGAGAAGGTAGGAGGTATACATGAAGAAGATTGATATAACCGGTTGGAAACAGGTATTTTCCTTCACATTCATACAGACAGTAAAAGCTAAGTCGTATATTTCAACGTTACTGGTATTATGCGCAATTGTAGCCATCGGGCTTCCGGTTATGGGCTACTTTAATGCTCCGGATGATGTTGCAGTTGAAGAAAACTTTGATGGATCGGTAGTTGTTGAAGAATTTGAAGAACTGAATACCGTATATGTGAATTATGATAAGGCTGATGAAGATATTGAGTCTAAGTTTGAAGACTGGGTAAAAGAATATAGTTGTGAAATAAAGTATATTGAAGATTCTAAGATAGAAGAAATTCGTAAGACACTTAATAATAACAATGATATATGTATTGTTGTTATTAATAACAATAACGGAGTATACGAAGTGGAATGTATAACCGGATGGGATACTTTTGATGCATCAGAAGAACAGCAAAGCATTTCATACGGTATAGCAGATGATTTAAAGGATCTTCAGATGTCAAAGGTTATTTCAGAGGATGCAATGCCGGATGCACTTAAGGAAGTTAACGTTTATGCATCAGGAGAAGAAACGGGACATGATGAAGGATTTATGCAAAAATATTCTATCTGGATAGTTGCGATTACCTTCCTGACATTCATTACTACAAGTGCGGGTACCAGCATCGCCAATTCTATTGTTGTGGAAAAGTCCAGCAGAATGGTTGAATATCTTATGATGACTATTAAGCCTATGGCAATAGTATTCGGAAAAGTGCTTGCAGGTCTTTGTGCCGTTTTAATTCAGTTTGGTGCAGTCATTGTTTCCGGTGTCGCATCAACTATGGTGTGTTCTGAAGTATTGGATACTAACATATCTGCGGGAATGAGCGGATTTATATCCGGAGAAGGTTTGGTTGATCTTTCTGCGGGATTAAACATTGGAAATGTTGTGGTTGCGATTCTTATTATTCTTACAGGATTATTGTTCTTTGCGCTTGTGGCAAGTATTGCGGGAGCGACAGTAAGTAAGATTGAGGAACTTAATGAGGGAATAATGATGTTTTCAATGTTGGTGGTTGTTGGTGCATATATGTCACTGGCGTTGTCTATGAGTAACCTGTTTGATGAAACAGGTCATTTAACCGGTACATTTGCAATGGTATGTTGTTTAGTTCCGTTATCCTCAATGTTTACCGTGCCGGCTAATCTTATTATGGGTTCGGTTCCGTTGTATATCGGAATTGCATCGATTGTTATTAACATAATAAGTATTGTTCTTGTTCTTATTGTCACATCGAGAATATATGAGTACATGTTGTTTTACAATGGTGTTACCCTCAAAATAAAGGATATTATATATATTATAAGGCACGGAAGAGTAAAGGAGGGCAAATAAATGTTAACTGTATTTAACTTTACTTTTAAACAGCATACTAAAGGCAAGGGATTTGCTTTTGTTACATTTATCCTGCCTGTTATTATATGTGGTTTGTGTATATTTGCGAGCATAATGATGGCATCTGAGGATGACGATTCTTCAGTTGACAAGAGTGTTGTAAAGACTGTTTATGTTGATAACCAAACGGAACTTACTTATTTGGATTTTACAGGATTTGCTCAGATGGCAGGGGAGTATTATTCTGATGTGGAGTTTAAGGTTGGAACAGAACTTCCTAAAAAATCGCCAAAAGCTGTTCTTGCTGTTTTGAAGGAAAATGACGAGGAATATTCAGTCAATGTTAGTGTTGCAAAGAAGTCCAAAATAGACACAGATGAGTTGTCGGCTATGGGAGATATGCTTGCTGTATATGTTGAGCAGCTCAGAACTATAGACGCAGTTATGAAGTCAAATGAGGGTGAGGCAACAGAGGAACAGGTTATGACAGCACTTATGCCGGTAGAAGTTTCTCACATTACCGAAGGAGATAAGGACGCAGGTCTTGGAGCAGAACTTATTCAGATGTTTGGTCCTTTGATTATTGTATTTGTTTTGTATATCATGATTATTTTGTATGGTCAGACAATTGGCAATATTGTAATATCTGAAAAAGTTTCTAAGCTTATGGAAACTCTTCTTGTGACAGTTAAGCCGGTAGAACTAATTGCGGGAAAGATTATTGCTATCGTATCAATTGCCGTACTCCAGATATCCATGTGGGTTATCGGTATTGTAAGCGGTATTTTTATAGGTGATGTTGTTGCAAGGAATATGAATCCTGGGTATTCCAATGTGGTATTCAATGCTGTTGATTTGATTCGTGAAGCTGGCAAAGACTTAGCATTTTCGGCACCGGTTATCATACTTTCGGTATTAGCACTAATCGTTGGGTTCGCGTTCTACTGTATAGTGGCAGGAATGATTTCATCTGTTGCTTCTAAGGCAGAAGAACTGGCATCTGCTAATGCAGTTTTCCAGATGTTTGTCATTGTTTCATTCCTGTTGTCTTATATGCTTCCGTTGCAGGGAATTGACAGCGAAGTGATTAGCATTATACTTCATGCAGTTCCGTTTACAGGTGCATTTATGATACCGGGCAGTATGCTTCTCGGAAATGTAAGCCTGTTAGTCGGAATCGGATATCTTGCACTGTTAATAGTATTTACGGTAGCGGTTGCATTGTATTCAGGAAAACTGTATAAGAATCAGTTATTCTATAACAATGTGAAGGGAAGCTTTTTAAAGAAATTATTGAAATAAACTACATTGCAAGTCCAAAATATTTTTCTTGTCATAAATCATCTTATATTGTAGAATGTCAAATGTGAGGCTTTTTAATTTAAGAAAAATACTGAGATGGAGAGTATGCAATGGACGTTATTTTAACAACGATTAAACTCCTTGGCGGACTGGCAATGTTCCTCTACGGAATGGAAATTATGGGGGATGGTCTTAAGCAGGGGTCTGGAAACGCACTTAAAAAGGTTCTTGGTAGACTTACGCACAACACTATTATGGGTGTTCTTACAGGTACTCTTGTAACGGCAGTCATTCAAAGTTCTACGGCAACCATAGTATTAACGGTCGGACTTATTGGAGCAGGAATTCTTAGCTTTAGACAGGCTGTAAGTATTGTTATGGGTGCTAATATCGGTACAACGGTGACAGCTCAGCTTATCCGTCTTATGGATATAGATTCGTCAGGAGCGTCTATTCTTACATTTTTCAAACCTGATACGCTTGCACCTATTGCGCTGGTTATAGGTATTATACTTGTAATGTTTGTGAAGAAGGAAGCAAGTAAGAATGTAGGAATAATAGCACTTGGTTTTGGTATTCTCTTTATGGGACTTATAACAATGACGGATGCAGTTGAACCATTATCAGGTTCAGAAACATTTAAAAATGTACTGTCATATTTTAGTAGTGCTCCGTTGCTTGGTATTGTTGTCGGACTGGTACTTACGGTTATTGTGCAAAGTTCATCTGCGATGGTTGGTATACTTCAGGCTTTGTCATCAACCGGTGATATGACGTTTAGCTTGGTATATCCGATTATCATGGGTATTAATCTCGGAACTTGTGTAACAACAGCACTCGTTTGTTCAATCGGTTCATCAAAAGACGCAAAACGAACAGGTATTGTACATATAGTGTTTAATTCGGTCGGAACAATTGCATTTATGATTGCAATGACTATTATACAGAAGCTTGGTTATTTCCCGGGGTTATGGGACAGCACGGCTAATAGTGGTGCAATAGCGGATTTTCAGACTATATTTAATTTGATTACTGCGGTTGCGTTGATTCCGTTTGTTAATATACTTGTTAAGATTGCATGTAAATTCGTTAAGGATGATATAGAAGAAGAGGTTACGTATCCTGAACTTTTGGCACTCGACAAAAAATTAATGATTGCACCGGCGGTTGCTCTCGGAGAAGTGACAAAATTTGCTGTTTCAATGGCAGGAATTGCAAAAGATAATATTGAACTTAGTCTTGAGCAATTTAAGAAGTATGATGAGGCAAGAGCTGAAAAAATAAATGAAGGTGAAGAAAAACTTGATTACTTTACAGATTGTGCAGATAATTATCTGATTGCTTTATCAGACAATATTGAACTGGAAGGTGATAAACGTCAGCATAATATACTTATGCAGTGTATAAGAGACCTTGAAAGAATTGGTGATTATGCTACTAACTTTGATGAGATGGCAAAGAAAATGAGTGATGCTGATCTTGTGTTCTCAGAGAGTGCACAAAAAGAGATGGATATTCTTGGTGATGCTGTTCAGGAAATACTCAGACTTACAGTTGAAGCACTTGAAAATGAAAATGATTATATTGCACGTCGTATTGAGCCTTTAGAGGAAGTTATTGATGATATGGTACTACTTCTTAAAAATAGACATACGGCACGTCTTTGTCAGGGAATATGCTCGGTAAAATCAGGTTTGATTTTCATGGACATGCTTACATATTTTGAACGTGCTGCGGATCAGTGTTCAAGCATCGCAATGCTTATGCTTAGTAAGAACAATGAAGAAATTATGAAAAATCATCATCTTTATCTTCAGGAACTTCATGCATATGGTGATGAAATGTATAATGCTGAGCATGAAAACAGAAAAGAACAGTATCTTGCGCCGCTTGAAACTATAAAATTTTAGAATAAAATATTTGGATTTTGAATATTGCAGAAGGGGTTGTTTTTTTCGACAACCCCTTTATTATATAGGAAAGTTCTCGAAAAGAACTCTCCTATATAATAAAAACGCTCCGCTAAGGATCGCACTGCGGCGGAGATGTAGATGTTGCTAAAGCAACCCGCCGCAGGCGGAGAATCTCGCAAGCGAGATTCTATGTTCCCGGCAAATTTTTATTACTGTGATTTAAGCCACACCAATGTGTTTTAGGTAATATCAATTTTATATCCAACGCCTCTGATAGTTTTTATATATTTACCTGCTTCGCCAAGTTTTTGACGAAGAGTGCGTATGTGAACATCAACAGTTCTGTTTTCGCCGTCGAAGGCATAGCCCCAGACTTTGGTAAAAATACGGTCTCTGGTAAGAACTAATCCTTGATTACTGAGAAGAAGACACAAAAGGTCAAATTCTTTAAGGGTCAGAATTATGTAGTTGTTGTCAACTTTAACCTCATGTCTGGAAGGACTTACATACAAGGAACCTATTTTGAAGAAGCGTTCTTCGCTTGTTTGGGATGTTCTGTTTCCATCGCATTCCAAAAAAAACTTGGTTTTTCAAAGCCAATTATATTTAATCCATGCTGGGTAAGTGTATATACAACAAGTTCTCTAATATTGTTATCGTCTTCTACAAGGTATATCATATTAAGCACGTCCTATCTGTTTATTAAGTAACATTTTAACAATAAAAACAAGGCATTTCAATGCATATGATTGATATTTTGTTTAATCTGGATTATTATAGTCATGTACATAATATAAATGGGAGCAATGATTATGAATATGCATAAGGACAAATATCGTATTGTTGCAGGCCTTTTAGGCTTGTTTTTGGGAGCATTCGGTGCACATAATTTTTATCTTGGAAATAAGTCTGTGGGAAAAGCTCAGCTTATTGTTACCATAGGAACATTAGGGGTAGGAGGTTTATGGGGAATCATAGACGGAATAACCGTATTATGCGGAAGAGTAAAAACAGACGCAGACGGAATGCCTTTATTGTAAGGATAGAAAGGAAACTTGATTATGGGACTGATGATAAAATATATGTCTCCCTATAAAAAAAGAATAACAGGAACGTTGTTACTTAAATTTTTTGCAGTTGTATTCGAATTGCTTATTCCGTACATATTAGAATATATGATTGATGTGGCAGCACCTGCTAAGAATATTCAGATTGTTCTTTTAATGGGAGCGGCGATGATCGTATTGGCATTTCTTGCAAGGCAGTTTAATATATGGGGAAACAGAGTTGCCACGGCAACCGCCCGGGATGCTACAAGAAATATCAGACAGGACTTGTTTCGTAAAACAATATATCTTAAAAGTGAATCTTTTGACTCAGTAAGTCTGCCTTCACTTATTTCTGAGATGACATCAGATTCGTATAATGTGCAGTCGTTTTTGGGGATGATTCAAAGACTTGGAGTCAGGTCTCCGATTATGCTTATAGGTGCAACAACAGTGGCACTGTCACTGGATGTAGTTCTGGCACTGGTACTTATATGTATGGTTCCGATTCTGACGTTGACGGTTATTTATATTACTAAAAAAGGTATTCCTCTTTTTAGACAGGTTCAGAAAAAACTAGATCAGATTGTTCGTATTATGCGTGAAAATATTTCCGGTATCCGTGTGGTAAAGGGGCTTTCAAGAGAAGAATATGAAATCAAAAGATTTGAATGTGCCAGCGAAGAACTTACTAAAGCTGATATTCATGCGGGAATGATTATGGCAATTCCAAGTTCTCTTATAACCTTATTTTTAAATGTGGGATTGGCGATAGTTGTTTTGATTGGTGCTTACAGAGTTAATCAGGGTAACATGGAAGTTGGTGTAATACTTGCCTTTTTAACCTATTTTAACATGATAACATTCGCAGTTATGGGTATAAGAAGAGTGTTCATGATATATTCAAAAGCCGGAGCATCTGCTGACAGAATTGCATCTGTGCTTGCATTGTCAGATGAGAGTAACAGATATAAACTTGAATTCCGTGAAGGAAACAACGAAACCTGTGAAGATAATACTCAGAAAGATGATATGCCGGCGCTTGTGTTTGATAATGTTAGTTTTAATTACGGTGTGAATGATTCGGGGTTTAGTGTTAACGACATATCATTTGAGATTGACAGAGGAGAATCATTAGGAATAATTGGTTCAACAGGAAGTGGAAAAACTACTATCCTAAGTCTTATTATGGCATTTTATGAGGCGGAAAAAGGAAGTATTCTCATGGATGGCACTAACATCAGGGATATGAGTCTTGATGAGGTTCGCAAAAATGTCGGTATTGTATTACAAAATGACACAATATTTAATGATACTATTGCTGATAATATTCGCTTCGGACGTGATATTAGTATGGAAGAAATTAAACGTGCCGCAAAAACTGCTATGATAGATTCGTATATTGAAAGTCTTCCGGAGGGATACGAATATATGGCTGATATTAAGGGAATGAATCTTAGTGGTGGTCAGAGACAGAGGATTCTTATTGCAAGAGCTCTGGCATCCAATCCAAAGTATCTTATACTTGATGATGCGTCAAGTGCTCTTGATTATGCTACGGATGCAAAACTAAGAAAGAACCTTAGTGCCAATTATCCGGACTGCTGCCGCATTGTTGTTGCAGGCCGTGTCAGCTCGGTGAAAAATATGACGAAGATAATTGTAATGGAAGAGGGTAACATGATAGGATATGGTACTCATGATGAGCTTATGAAAACCTGTGACGTATACAAAGAGATTGCATATTCTCAGATGGGTATTGGGAAAGGGGGCACAGTGTAATGCCGCCGATTAGTACAAAAACTGATAAACCCCGCAATACCAAAAAAGCACTGGGAAGAATAATGACATATATTTCGTCCTGTAAAGTGTTGTTTATTATTGCGGTTATTCTGGCAGTTGCCGGTAACGTACTCGCGCTTATAGGACCAAATCTGTCCGGTAAAGCAATTGATGTAATTGCTGCCGGCAAGGGTCAGGTTGATTTTAATAAAATATATTATTATGTTGGTCTGATGATTGTATTTTATGTGATATCTGTTGTTATGTCGTATGCACTTTCCGTTATTATGATAAAAGTGGCAAGAAGTATTGCAGGGAAAATGCGTCAGGACGTATTTGAAAAATTAATGAAACTTCCTGTAGGATATTTTGATAAAAATCAGGCAGGAGATATAATAAGCAGGGTATCATACGATATTGATGTAATTAACTCATCCATATCCACTGACGTAGTCCAAATCGTATCGAGCCTTGTAACCATTGTATTTTCATTGGTAATGATGTTCGTAATCAGTAAAAGCCTTATGGTGGTTGTACTTGTAACCCTGCCGGTGTCAATTATATATACAAAATATATGAGCAAAAGGACGAGACCGTTATTTTCAAAACGTTCTAAAAGCTACGGAAGAATGAACGGATTTACTGAGGAGATGTTTTCCGGTCATAAGAGCATACAGGCATATGCCAATGAAGAAGGTGTAATAGACGATTTTGCCATTGTTAATATGGATGCGGCAGATGCCTACTACAATGCGGATTATATGGCAACATTGATAGGACCGAGTGTGAATTTTATTAACAATCTTTCCCTTGCGTTGGTTGCTATAGTTGGCGCATTGCTATATTTATTTGGCAATATTTCAGTTGGAAGCATATCTTCATTTGTATTGTATTCAAGAAAGTTTTCGGGTCCGGTTAATGAGATTGCCAATATGTTAAATGAAATTTTGTCTGCTTTAGCAGCGGCAGAGAGAGTTTTTGCAATACTTGATGAGCCGGAAGAAGCAGCAGACTCAGACGATGTGACGGATATTGATAATGTTAAGGGTGAAGTTGAGTTTGATAATGTTTCATTTGGTTATGATGCTAATAAGATGATATTAAAGAATGTTAATCTCAAGGCAAAACCCGGTCAGGTTATTGCTATTGTGGGACCTACAGGAGCCGGAAAAACAACTACTATAAGTCTTCTTATGAGATTTTATGAGATTAATAAAGGTTCAATATATCTTGACGGAGTCAATATACAGGACATGGCAAGAAAGAGCCTCCGAAAGGCATACACGATGGTATTGCAGGATACGTGGATATTCAACGGAACAATACGGGATAATATTGCCTATGCAAAAGAGAATGCTACCGATGAAGAAGTGATTGCGGCTGCTAAGGCGGCACGACTTCATTCATACATTATGACATTACCAAAGGGATATGACACAGTCATCAACGGTGATGGTAACAATATATCAAAAGGTCAGAAACAGCTGATAACTATAGCAAGAGCGATGCTTGATGATTCGGCACTGCTTATCCTTGATGAAGCTACATCCAATGTAGATACACGAACTGAAAAAGCCATACAGAAGGCTATGTTAGAGCTTATGAAGGGCAAGACAAGCTTTGTAATAGCCCACCGTCTGTCAACAATTCAGAATGCAGACCTTATACTCGTTGTAAAGGACGGCAATATTGTAGAACAGGGAACTCATGAAAGTCTGTTGGATACCAAGGGTGTGTATTATGAAATGTATTCTTCACAGTATATGTAATACAAGAAGCCGGTTTATGTCAGAAGCAGGCTGTGCCGAAAGCGGTTTATGTCAGAAGCAGGTTGTACCGGAAGCGGGCTGTGTCAGAAATAATCTGTGTTAGAGGTTAGGTTATCATGTGTCGCCACATATTTTACATAATTAATTGCCTCCGTAACCGGCGGAATGTTGATAAGAATTACAGTAAATACAGCTTCTATCAGCAGATAGCTTCCATCATAAACTATACAATACCACAGATTAGGCAGGAAACCTTGTTTGTTCGGCGGATAAAATAAAACGGCAGAAATTACGTAAAATATAAATTGGCCGAATACTCCGATAAGATAACCCCCTGTTAGTTTAACGGATTCCTTCGGAATGTTGTATATTGTGATTTTGTCGGTCGCTTGAGTTGTTTTTTTGGTTCTTATAAGTCCGCCAAGGCAGAACACACCGCTTGCCAGGGGATATTCAAGTATTAATGCCCATACTTCGTAATTGATGTATTCATTGGTGGCATATGTAATAAAGAATTTGGCAAAACCAAATAATATCGAGAAGACGAGTCCGTGCTTAAAACCGAAAAAGTAGGTAATAAGCCATAGGAGCAGCAGACTGCAATATGTTATTGCACCTCCGTCCGGCAGTTCTACAAACTTACATGCAGAGAGTATCATAGCGCCGACAAATAGTATGGCTGTCCAGATCCATTTGTTATTCCAAAGTATATTGGTGTTATTGTTATTATCCATAGTTTCTCCCCTTTGGTTCATAGTAGCGTTGTTTAGTGTTATTAGCGTTTGCTTATATTTCTTTTGTGAATGCGTTTCTTTTTTCTGCGTAATATGTACCAGACAAGAAGGAAGGTAAGGCTTCCGCATACAAGTAGTGTGTTAAATGTCTGGTCCGCATATATTACCTCAATGCCCATGTTTTTATAAAAAGCTGCCAGTGGTTCCACAATGAAAGACTGAATTTGAATAATAGCTAAAAATGTAGCTACGACATTGATGACATTGCCGTTACGGCTTTCAATCTGGGCTGCTTTTAGTTCGACGATATGGTCCAGAAATTCCTGGTGTTCATAGTATATTTGTTTTAGTTCTTCGTTACCGAATGCCTTAGTTATACAGGCGGCTTCTGCCTGAGTTCCGGTATATTTATAATTTTTAATTTCCCAGAAGTGAACGGTTTTTCCAAAATCGTGGTATAGATTTAGAATCTCTTCGTGGGATATGTCGTTGTCATTAGCCAGTACATTTGATATCTTAATATTGGTTTTGGCCAGTGCGGTGTTTTGGAACATGATAAGTTCCGCAATAAATGCATAGGTGGCTGTAATCGCAATTCTGTCAAATATGTCCTCAAGGAAATCGTTCAATATAAAAGCAATTACCGTGTCAGAGAGATATACTTCGTAATAGTCATACTGGGCGTAATTGGTTGTACACCATTCTTCCACCATCTTGCTGTGTATGCGATAGTCGATGTGCATGCTGTTATAAACTTCTGCGGCCATGATATTTTGAAATTCATTATGGTTTTTTGGTTTGTTTGACATACAGAGAAGGCACTTGCCGTCGCCGCACTCCAAAAGTCCGTATGTACGTTTCATGTATTCGTGTATTTCGATATAACAGCCCGGGTTTTTAGGGTCAGCAATTTTCATGTAGTCATATGACATCTGGTCCTCCACCTGTGTTGTGGAGAATTCACAATTGGGAATCAATAAAGTAAGCACATACATTCTTGTGGGTTTGTGGGTCGTTATTATGGCATAAGCCGATTCTTCGCCAACCACAATCTCTTCTCCGGCAGGAGCATAATCATCGGTTGTGTGTAACAGCCGGAATTCATCCAGGTATACGGTCTCAAGGTCAGAGGCAACAGCACTTTTACATTCATAGTTAAGGCAGTCATTAATCCCTTCTAATAGTGCCATTGGGATGTCGGGAATTTGTCCTGTCTCCATAAGATGTTTCTTTTCGTTAAACAATGCATCTGCTTTTTGGTTATTCGGATTATCTGCAAATGGATAAAGCAGGTAAATATCATCCTTGTATGATTTAAAATATAAATCTTTTTTAAGCAACTTTTCTAAAAACTTTTCTTTACATATATATACAATATTTCCGTCTGTAAGTTTGCGTGTCTGAATAAACATGTAGTTTCGAAGAAACTTCATTCCGCTGTGAGAAACCGCCGTGGCAGTTATGTCCGTGATTGGATAATTATATTCATTTTGAAGCCTGCATAGGTAGTCAATCCATCCGTTTCCAAGGGTGATGACAGCTTCTTTGTCACTTTGGTAGGCGGGATTGATGGCTATGGAAAGAATAAATAGATGATTAGCCTCGTTATTATATTCGGCAATTTCGTGAGGTGCAATATCATCATCACGAATTACAGGACTTGTATTAGTTATACTGTCGTACAATTCGTCTGTGGTTGGGAAAAAGTTGATATATCCGACAAGTTCCCCTGTGTCTGCATTCTCTATACATACAAATGTTTTTTTGTTGACGCGGTATCTGTTAACCATGTTTTCCAGTACGCCGACATATTCTGATTCATATACTATGGCATCAAGAGCCATAATTTTTTCAAGATATTTTTCATCAAAGTCCGTACCGGTTATAACGTTATATTGCATGGGCATCTCCTTAGACTGTATTTCTATGTAATAATGATATATCATCATTATACTATAAATCAATTAGTTTTTAATACTATGCTATTTTCGTTTTAAATTACAGCTTCAACTAAAATTCTATCTATACTCCGAAATATTTCTGCCTGTCTCCTTCTTAAAAAATGAAGAAAATGCCGATATCGAACTAAATCCCAGTCTTTCTGCTATCTCAGCACAGCCGGTTCCCTGTCTCATATATGAAATCGCGTAATCAGCCTTCATCATTGAAATATATTTGTGGGGTGTGATATTAAGTTCCTTCTTAAAACTTCTTATCAGATGATTCACGTTAACATTAATGGCATCTGCAATTTTCGAAACCGACAGTTCCTCAAACGGAGTTTCGTGTATGTACTTAAGAACTGTTGAAGTCATCTGTGAATACACAACGTCCGAATTCAAATACTCCCCGAGATGATAGATTATGATATCAAGAAATGCTTTTGCAACAGGCAACGGGTAAAATGTTCCTTCAAAATCCGCTGCAATATAATCAATATAAGCTTTCAATTTTTTGCATTCAGTATTATCACCTGTAAGGTCTATTTCGATAAAGTCCTCGTTTATCAATTTTTTGTATGTAACGAAGTCAAAAAATACGTGGTCAACCGGATCATTTTCATCCTGCTCCACCTGAAAATACGGCGATCCGCGAAATATATACAAATGCCCCGGTTTAAGTTTGATATCACCGCGATAATACGCTGTTCCGCCACATATATAATATATTCTGTTTACAAGATTTTTGGGATTGTAATACCAGTCAGGTGGATTGTAGCTCCGTCCGCATGCAATAATAGAATATTCGCTTTCCATATTATCAGGCACCTCTTTTCATCAATCTTCAGCTCTCTTTATTGCTTTTATAACTTAAAAAGGCGACTTAAAAGTCGATTTTCATAAACAACTAATCAATTATAAGTATATACAAATATATGTGCAAACGCTACACTTAGTTTAAAATCTATCTCGAAAATCTATATTCAAAAGATTTCGAGAGTACATAAAAAAAGGAGGCTTTCCCATGTTTGAAGCAACATTTGAATCATTAAAACAACACACCTGCCCTGACTGGTTCCGTGATGCCAAATTCGGTATTTGGAGCCATTGGGGACCTCAGTGCGTTCCTATGTTCGGCGACTGGTACGCACGCAACATGTATATTCAGGACACCCCGCAGTATCTGTATCACTGCAGGCATTACGGTCACCCATCCAAATTCGGGTACAAAGACATCTGTGAGTTGTGGAAAGCCGAGAACTTTGATCCGGATGCTCTTATGGAGCGCTATTACAAGGCCGGCGCCCGATATTTTGTTGCGCAGGCATCACACCATGACCATTTTTTCAATTTTGACTCAAAATATAACAGATTCAATTCAGTAAACATCGGACCGCACAAAGACATATGTGCGCTGTGGAAGGCTGCTGCCAAGAAATATAACATGCCGTTTGGACTTACTGAGCATCTTGGGGCCTCTTTCGGATGGTGGCGTTCCAATAAAGGCTGTGACTCGTACGGACCGTATAAAGGTGTACCTTACGACGGAAACGACCCTGCTTACCGCGATTTTTACCATGACAATTACGAGCACGTTGCAAAGCCGGGTGAAGAAGATGTGTGGACATGGCTCACTCCGAACAAGCAGTTCAGAGATTACTGGTCGAATGTAATGAAAGAAATCATCGACAACTACGAGCCGGATTTACTTTACTCCGATAGCTGGCTGCCATTTGGCGAGAATTTTGAATCCGTGGAAAATAAAGATTTTCAATATGGTCTTGAAATTGTTGCTTATCTATACAACAAGTCAGAAAGTATATTTGGCGAAAATCAGGCTGTCTACACTCAGAAAAGTCGCAAAAAAGAAATCTACGAAGTTGGCACACTTGATATTGAAAGAAGTCAGCTCCCTGATATTTCACCGGAACCATGGCAGTCCGAAACATGTATCGGAGAATGGTTTTACAAAGCTGACATGCCTTATAAAAAGCCGCAACACATTATCGACATACTTATTGATACAATTGCGAAAAACGGAACTATGCTTCTTAACATACTCCAACGCCCTGACGGCACACTTGACGAGCAGACTGAGTGGATTCTTGACGAACTTACAAAATGGTTTGCTGTCAATGGTGAAGCTGTATACGGCACATGCCCTTGGCGTGTTTCAGGCGAGGGCTCATCATTTGTAATAATCAACGGCTTCACTGAGGAACAGGTTCCGTGGAAGAATGATGACTTCAGATTTGTGCAAAAAGACGGCAGATTATATGTATTTATCATGTCACCTAACCCTGACAAAACAATTGTTATAAAGAGTCTCAAAGAGGATGAACATGTAAGCGGTGTACGTCTCCTTGGTGTCGGCGAACTTTCATTTGCACAACATTCCGGAATGCTTGTTGTAGATTTGCCTGATAAGCTGCCTACTGAATATGCAAATGCGCTGGAGATTAAATTTTAAATATATATGTGGTTCTTGTACGCAAGTTTTTTCTATGGATACTTTTTGTGATTTTAAGACAAAACACTATGAAAATCTTGCAAAAAAGTGGTACTAAACTGATAAAAAAGTATAGACCGAAGAAGAGGATAAATCGGTATTGTTGCCACAAAAGTGTTATATTAAAAGTGTACAAAATAAAAGAAGTATATTATAATGTAAAAATATTAGCAGAATGATATTGATTTAAGACAAAGCTGCGCAATTTGGTTAGATTAGCAGGAGTTAGTATGAATAATAAAAAAATGGTTGTAGGGATGTCAGGTGGAGTTGATTCATCAGTGGCAGCATATTTGCTTAAGGAGCAGGGATATGACGTTATCGGTGTTACTATGCAAACTTTTCTTTCCCGGGGAGAAACTGATGCGATAAGTGACGCAAAGGCTGTTGCGGACAGACTTGGAATTGAGCACCATGTTATAGATTTTAGAGATGCTTTTCGAGGATGTGTGATAGACAACTTCATCGCGGAATATATTGGAGGTAATACGCCTAATCCATGTGTAAGATGTAACAGACATGTGAAGTGGGAAGCCTTGCTTGAACTGGCAGGACAGTTTGGTGCAGAATATATTGTGACAGGTCATTATGCTAAGATTTTGAAACTGGATAATGGTCGTTACGCCGTGTGTAAAGCAGATCACGATAATAAAGATCAGGCATATGTACTTTATAATCTCACACAGGAGCAGCTGGCGCATACAATTATGCCACTTGGAGAGTATTCTAAGGATGAGATTCGCGAGATGGCAAAAAAGATTGGACTTTCGGTTGCGGATAAGCCGGACAGTCAGGATATATGTTTTATTCCTGATAATGATTATGCCGGATTTATTGCTGCCAATACCAAAGTTCCGGGACCGGGAAATTTTGTTGATACAGAAAGCAATGTCCTTGGCAGACATGAAGGTATTCATAAATATACCGTCGGGCAGCGAAAGGGACTTAATATTGCCCTTGGCAGGCCGGTTTATGTTTGCGAGATAAGGCCTGATACAGATGAGGTTGTACTGGGCGACAATGAAGATGTATTTACAGATGAGGTTTTTTGTAACGAAGTTAATCATATGGCAGTGGATAATTTTTTGAAATGTGAAGGGATAACGGCGAAGGTTCGCTACTCCGGCAAAGATACTGCCTGTAGTGTGGAGTACATTGCAAAAGATATTGTCAAATGTAGATTTCACAGCCCTGTAAGGGCGGCTACTCCGGGACAGGCTCTTGTATTTTATAAAGACAATGTTGTTCTTGGAGGAGGAATTATCAGAAGAGCCAAGGATGTAATGAATTAATAATTATAGAATAGGAGAACAAAGAACAATGAAAGAAACGACACATTTATCATTTGAAGTATTTCCACCAAAAAAAGACAGTGATTTTTCTTCCGTTTATGAGGTTGTAACGGAATTAGCAAAGCTCTCACCGGAATATATAAGTGTTACTTATGGTGCAGGGGGAAGCCAGTCTAAAAAGACAACACAGATTGCCTCGTATATACAAAACGAACTTAATGTTCCGGCAGTGGCTCATATGACATGTGTGGGAAGTACGAAGTCCGGAATAGCAAAACTTTGTGAAGAGTTGAAGGCAGAAGGCGTAAGTAACATACTTGCCCTTCGTGGCGACAGACCAAAGGATATGACAGATGAACAGTATAATCTTCGTGAATTTACATATTCAACGGATTTGATTGCCGAACTCAAGAAAATGGGTGATTTTCATATCATGGCAGCATGTTATCCTGAAAAACATTTCGAGGCGTTTAGTAAGGAAGCTGACCTTAAGCATATGAAAGAAAAGCAGGACCTTGGAGCTGAGCATTTTATTACACAGCTTTTCTTTGATAATGACTTTTTCTACGATTTTAGGGAAAGAGCAGATAAGAAAGGCATTACGGCACCTATTCATGCGGGGATTATGCCGATAACTTCAGCAAAACAGATAGGAACATCCATTTCCCTTTCCGGTTCATCCGTTCCAAAAATGTTGTCAGACATTATTGCAAAGTATGCAGATAAGCCAGAGGATATGTTTAAGGCCGGAATTGATTATGCAATAAGACAGATTCGTGACCTTGAAGATAACGGTGTTTACGGAGTTCATATATATACAATGAATAAGCCGGCGATTGCCTCAGAGATTGTTAAGGCGATTTAAGTAAAAACTATGGTTTTATTGTTCTAAATCCAGCTTTAATCTGAGAGTATCGTCAATGTAAGGAATGTTTACAATAGAATGATAAATGTCGTTCTCTGTGAAAAATGTATATGTTCCGTAGTACTTGGACGTGATTGATTTTACATTTGGAATTCCATAACCGTGAAGAACTTGTAAGTTTACGGACTCCTGAGAGGTTGGAATGTCAGCGTAAGTATTGCATATATGAATGACAAACTTTTTTGGCGTAGTAAATATATTAACGTTAATCTGTTTCGGTTTGGGAGGAATGACTTTTTGACAGGCTTCTAATGCATTGTCTAAAAGATTGCCCAAAATAATACACAGATCATAATCAGATACTGTTATATAGTCTGTGTTTATCTGTATTTTTGTAGTAAATGTAATATGTTCATTTTCTGCCTGTGCACGTGAACTACCGATAAAGGCATCAATCACAAGGTTTCCTGTGTTGATACTGGTATGTGAGTCTTCGAGTTCATTAATGAGTTGGGCAAGATAAGCATTGATTGAAGAATAGTGCTCTTTTTTGATGCATTCGTTTATATATCGGAAGTGTTTTTTAGTGTCGTGAATAATTTTTCGTGTGCTTCTGTAAGCAGTTGATATTTGTTGGTAGTTTTTAGACTGATATATTAACTGCTTTTTTAGATTGGTAACTTTGTCTTCCAGTTCCGTCATGTGAATAAAATGTCTTAACAGATAATAGTTAGCAATATTGGTGAAAAGTAATGCCACCAAACCCAAAAGAGTAAATGTCAACTGTTTTGGAGTCATTTTGCTGGTGTGAGAAGTTGCGGCTATCATAAAAAATGATATAAGCGGTATAAACAGTAAAAGCAGGTAATATGTTATAGAATAACCTTTTGTTTTAGGTTTTATTAAGAGAAAAGATGTCCATATCAGTGCAAACGTTATCAATTTTGTGCAAAATAATATGTGGTACGGTCTAATTGTCAGATGGTGACTTGCCACGGAGGGTAACAATGATATTATTAACAAACAAATCGTTGCAGATAATCCGGTAATTACCTGAAGTGACAAAGCAGTAAAAAGCTTGCGTTTTATTGGACTTTGATGCAAAAAGGCAAGACCGGTCAAAAGCAGAAAAGACAAAATAAAAGTTACAGCAATCTTTGTTGTATAAAAACCATCGTAGCATAAATGGTAAGTAAGAATAATCAGGATTTCTGCAAAAATGAAAATAAGATAATACATTTTCTTTGAAATATCTTCTCTTTTATTTCCCAGATATTCGTTGAGGTAAATTATGTTTGTAAAATAATCTAATACATATGAAAACAACTCGAAAATCATAGTAGGACTCCACTTTTTGTAATATTGTTTGAGAATACAAGATTTCTGTTAATGCGTTCTTTAAGCGATTCGTATTTTCGACGGCTTAAATCTACTTCGTCACCGTTGTCCATAATAACGGAATTGTGTTTAAGGAAGTGTATACGTTCTAAGTTAACAAGATTTCCGCGACTGGGAACGATGAAGCTGTACGGATTCAACAGACAGTCCATTTCAGAAATAGTGCCACTGCATTCTACTGATTTGTGCGACGTTGTAATACGCAGAATTCTTTTCTTGGCATTAGCAGTTTCTATTCTGATAATATCTTTCAGATTAATGAATTCTTCTGCCAAATCAGTTGTGACAAATAGCTTTGTTGTGTTGTTTCGTTTATAATAGTCCGTCACCTGTTTTATAATTTGAGTGCATTTGTCATTGTCAAATGGTTTCGGTATGTAATTAAATGCGTTAACGTTGAAACTGTCCTGCATGTATTCCGGATAGTCGCTTACAAATACTATTTTAACGTCGTTATCAGGAATACGGCGTATTTTTTCTGCAAGTTCTAATCCGTTAAGTTTTGGCATTTCCACATCAATAAACATAATATGAAACCTGTTTTTGTGAGAGTATTCTTGTAATAAATCAAGGCTGTTTGTGTATTTTTTGATTTCAAAATCGATATCATGAGACATTTCGTAACTAAGTAGTATATCATATATCTGATTAATGGAATTAATATCATCATCACATATGGCTACCTTCAGTATCATTGTCTTATCTCCTTTAGTGATTTGTAAATATTGTTCTACTAAATACGAAATAAGACGTATAATCTATATTTCATAAAGTAACACGTATAATATACACTAATTTGGAACATTTTTTAGTCAATTGGAATAAATGGTCAAAAAAGGGGCATAAATGGTATAATTCGGGCAAAAACGAGCAATTATTAACCCTCATTCATTATTTATAATGTATGAAATATTGTAAAAAATAGCCAAAAATCTAAATATATGGAGGTATTTTATATAAAATCAGGCGTTGTAAGCAAAAGCAATGCTCACATAAATGTAATGGCGGGCCGGTTTGACATTTTAGTAGGGCAAGGGTATAATTTGTTTACAAAAATGTGATGTTTGGCAATGATGCCTGATGGTATATGAAATTTGGAGGAGACTACAAACTTGAAACAGATTCGCTCGCATAACCGGCCTTTATATCGTGATATAGCCGGTGATGGTAACAACGGATATACAACTTTGTTTGACAGACTCGTATCGCTTAGTAAGAGTGATATGTATCCTTTTCATATGCCCGGACATAAACGTCAGTCAGGCAGATTTAATAGTTTTAATCCTTACGATATAGATATAACAGAGATTGACGGATTTGATGACCTTAATCATCCTGAAGGGTGTATTTTGGAAGCAGAAAAAAGGGCTGCAACCCTTTATGGTGTCAAGGAAACTCATTTTCTGGTAAATGGGTGTACTGCCGGTATTCTTGCGGCTATATCTGCGTGTGCAACCGGAAAGAAAGGAATATTGATTGGAAGAAATTGCCACAAAGCGGTATACAATGCTGTTATGCTCAATGGGTTAATGCCGCATTATCTATGGCCGGGAACGACTGACGTTACCGATGAGATGATACAGAGGGAGGATGCTGTTGTTTCTCCGGAGGATGTTGAAAAGTCCCTTAGTGAAAATGATGATATATGCGCAGTTGTTATTACTTCTCCTACCTATGAAGGATATGTTTCTGATATTGAAAATATAGGAAAAATTGTTCATAGATATGGCATTCCTCTTATAGTTGATGAAGCGCATGGAGCTCATTTTCCATTTCATGATATATATCCGGAAAGTAGTATTTATCTTGGTGCCGACATTGTAATACACGGAATTCACAAGACCTTACCAACTCTTACCCAGACTGCACTTTTGCATATATGTACAGACAGAGTTTTTTCTGATAGAGTAAAAAAGTTTTTGGCGGTATATCAGACAAGTAGTCCGTCGTATGTTTTAATGGGCTCCATAGATAATTGTATGAATTATCTTATCACAAACGGAGCAAAAGTGTATAATGCCCATGCCTCTTTGTTAGGGAATCTGTATGAACGTCTTGAGGGACTTAAGCATATACGGATTCCTTCGTTTGGCAAGGTGCGGGATGCTTCAAAAATAGTTATTGGCACTGAATGGTTATCTATAGACGGACGTCAATGCTACAATCTTCTTCGTACCCGGTACGGTCTTCAGCCTGAGATGGCGCAGATTGAGCACGTGGTATTAATGACAAGTGTTTTTGATACGTGTGAAGGTTATGACAGACTTGTTAGTGCATTGTACGACATAGATAAAGAGTATGGCGCGCGTGGTAAAGAAGTGGCGGTGACATCGGCGACAGATGCTGATGAATTGGGCGCGCGTGGTAAAACCGTGGCAGCGACATCGGCGGAGGATGCAGCTGTGTGTAATGAGGATGAATTGGGAACCGGTTCCCCGTTTGTTACCGATAAAAAACGGTTTGAATATCCGCGTAATAAAACTGTTATGAGTTTAAAGGAAGCTATGTTGCTTCCCGGTGTTTCAACGGAACTTAGGTATTCTGCAGGTATGATGTCTACGGAAACGGTGTATGTGTATCCGCCCGGAATTCCATATATAGCGGCAGGGGAACTGATAAGCCGCAGATGCATAGAAATTCTTGAAGAATACCGTAACAGAGGTTATGATATAAAAGGATTGTCGGACAGTGAGGGAAGGAGAATACTAGCGTATGATATATGTAATAATGGGCAAGAGTGCCACAGGTAAAGATACAGTATTCAGGCAGTTGATGAAAAAAGAAGAATTAGGGCTTAATAAGATTGTTCCTTATACGACAAGACCTCAAAGATTCGGAGAGACAGAAGGAGAAGATTATCATTTTGTTGACGAAGAAGAGATGAAAAGACTTGACAAGGCAGGTTTGATAGCAGAACACAGAGAGTATAATACAGTAAAAGGTGTGTGGCATTATTTTACTGTGGATGATAATCCGGATGTTTGCAATAATGAATTGAGTTTTATGATGATTGGAACTGTTGAAGCATTTTTAAGTCTTAGAAAATATTTTGGAAATGACATGGTAATACCGATATATATATATGTAAATGATTATGAAAGGCTCATTCGTTCCATAAATAGGGAACGTAAGCAGGACAAACCGAATTACGAAGAAGTATGTCGCAGATATATCGCGGATGAGCAGGATTTTAGCAGTGAGAATCTTAATGCCGCGGGAATTGATGCCCGGTACCGATATAATAATAGTGACCTTAAGTTATGTATTAATAATATTGTTAAGGATCTTCTTGGTAACCGTGATGACAATATTTCTCAGTAAACGTACCGGAAAAAAGTAATAGGTATATATCTGAAAGTATGATATAATATATAGACAACCTTATTAATAAACTTTCGGAATCTTTTGAATATAGATTTTCGAGAGGACTCTACATTCCGCAACGCAATTATCCCAGTGCATACATGGTGTGTACGACGAGAAAATTAAGGCAACGGAATGAAAATATGACCGGAAATCTACGTTTATATAAGATTCTGAGCATTCATATTATTCTAAAGGAGGGGGAACATGGATATCAGAGTTAATCAGATACAGCAGGCGGTGCAGCCTGAAGTTAAGTCAACAACTTCGGCTACGGACGGCGCATTTAAGTTCACCCTCGTAAGTAATTTGGAAGAGCAGGGACTTAAGGAACGGCTTATGCTTATGATGGAGGATATTACTGCGCAGGGAAAGCGTCTTGGTAAGCATATGGATGTTCGGGACATGAAGAGATACAGAGCATTGATTAAGGATTTTATGAACGAGATAGTAAGTCGTTCACATGAATTTACCAGAGAGAATTTTCTGGACAGAAGAGGAAGACACAGAGTTTACGGTATGGTAAGACTTGTTAATGAAAAACTGGATGAACTGGCACAGGAACTTATTAAAGACGAAAAGGATAATCTTGCCATACTTTCAAGAATAGATGAGATACGTGGAATATTACTTGATGTTCTTACGTAGGAAAAGGAGTTTATATGGCAGAATATGATAATATAGCAGGACAGGAACAGATTAAAGATTTTATTAAAAAATCTGCCTGCAGAAAAAAAATATCACATGCGTATGCCTTTTGCGGAGAAAGCGGAAGTGGCAGATACGAACTTGCAAAATTGTTTGCAACGACATTGCAGTGTACTAAAGAATATGACATGTGGGATGAAGCGACATTTGATAATCCTTGTGGGGAGTGCCGTTCGTGTCTTCAGATGCGTAACAAGAATCAGCCGGATGTCATTACTGTAACCCATGAGAAGAAACAGATAGGTGTTGATGATATACGTAATCAGGTTAACAACACTGTTGATATCAAACCTTATGCGGGTCCGTATAAGATATATATTATTCCGGATGCAGATAAGATGACAGAGCAGGCGCAGAATGCGTTGCTAAAGACCATAGAAGAGCCGCCGGAGTATGCAATTATCATGCTTATTGTGGAAAATATTAATGGACTTCTTCCAACAATATTATCAAGAATAGTTCAGTTGAATTTAAGACCATTATCAGAAAAGGTGATAGTTGATTATCTCATGGCACAGCTTAAAATGCCTGATTATATGGCAGAAACAAGCGCTGCCTTTGCACAAGGCAATATAGGTAAGGCAATAAGATATGCTACTGACGAGGATTTCCTGGCGGTAAAGGATGAAGTGATAAAAGCTCTTAAGAATCTTGAGAATAAAAGAATATTCGAGTTGATGGATGTTGTTAAAAAAATTAAGAGCGAAGGATATAATGTTGATGATTATCTTGATATTGTATTGCTGTGGTTCAGGGATATATTGTTGTACAAGGCAGTAAAAGACCCGTCCATGCTTTTGTTTAAAGATGAAGCGGGTAGTATTGACGGACAGGCACGTATAAGAAGTTATGAAAACATTGAAAAATGTATTAATGCAATAGACAAAGCTAAGCAAAGGCTTGTTGCCAATGTTAATTTTGAAGTAACAATGGAGCTTTTGTTTATAACTTTAAAGGAGATTTCATAGAATGGTTAAAGTAATAGGAGTAAGATTCAGAAGAGCCGGTAAGGTGTACTATTTTGACCCGACGGATCAGGAGATAAAAAGAGGACAGCATGTTATTGTTGAAACAGCCAGAGGTGTTGAATATGGCGAGGTGGTGCTTGGAAACAGAGAAGTTGAAGAGGAAAAAGTAGTTCAGCCGCTTAAGCCGGTTATAAGAATAGCCACTAAAGAAGACGATGAGAAGGAAATGGCCAATAGGGATAAAGAAAAAGAAGCATATGCCATATGCCTGGAAAAGATTAAGAAGTTTGAACTTGAAATGAAACTTGTGGACGTGGAATACACATTTGACAATAATAAAATTTTATTCTATTTTACGGCAGACGGGAGAGTTGATTTCAGAGAACTTGTTAAGTCTCTGGCAGCAGTATTCCGTACCAGAATTGAGCTTCGTCAGATTGGTGTTAGGGATGAAACCAAAATTCTTGGTGGGATAGGAGTCTGCGGAAGGGTACTTTGTTGTAACAGCTTTCTTTCAGAATTTGCCCCTGTATCAATTAAGATGGCAAAGGAGCAGAATCTTTCCCTTAATCCTACTAAGATATCGGGTATATGCGGAAGACTTATGTGTTGCCTTAAAAATGAAGAAGAGGCTTATGAAGAGCTTAATAAGAACCTTCCAAATGTTGGAGATTATGTAAAAACAATTGATAACTTAAAAGGTGAAGTTCAGAGTGTAAGTGTGCTTAAACAGAAAGTAAAGGTTATTGTTACTCTTGATAATGATGAAAAAGAAGTAAGAGAATATCATGTTTCAGAGCTTCGTTTTAAGCCTAAAAAACGTCGTGATACCGCAGCTGTTGATGCGGAACTTAAGCAGCTGGAGATGCTGGAGAAAAAGGAAGGAAAATCAAAGCTTGATGAGTAATTTGTCAGCCGGTTCGCCGGAAAGTATGCTGCTTTGCGGTGAGCGTTTGGATGATTTGCAACGGAACAATTATCATATTATACAGAACCCGAAAAAATTCTGCTTCGGAATGGATGCGGTATTGCTTTCGGGTTTTGCGAATGTAAAAAAGGGAGAAACTGTACTTGATATTGGAACGGGTACGGGTATTCTTCCTATTCTTTTGGAAGCAAAAACGGAAGGAAAACATTTTACCGGTCTTGAGATACAACCTGAAAGTGCTGACATGGCAAGAAGGAGTGTATTAATTAATAATCTGCAAGATAAAATAGATATTGTTACAGGCGATATTAAAGAATCAGCCCGATTATTTGATGCTGCTTGTTTCGATGTGATAGTATCTAATCCGCCGTATATGATTGCGGAGCATGGTATTGTTAATCCGGATTCCCCTAAAGCAATTGCAAGACATGAGGTTAGTTGTACTTTAGAGGATGTCATAGGTAATGGTTCAAGACTTCTAAAACCAAACGGAAGATTTTATATGGTTCACCGCCCATTCAGACTTGTGGAGATATTGTCATGTTTTACCGGATTTAAGCTGGAGCCTAAGAGAATGCGCCTTGTATATCCGTATGCTGATAAAGAGCCGTCTATGGTACTGATTGAAGCCATAAAAGGTGCAAAATCCCGAATTACCATAGAAAAACCGCTGATAATATATAATGAGTCGGGGTGCTATACGGAAGAGATAGTAAGAGATTACGGGTTTTGATTCGTTTGCTCGGTAGTTTCGCCGGTTTTGGCTTTGTCAAGTGTTCGTGATATGGCATCAATCAACAGCATTTGTGTGTAGCGGCTGCTTTCGGAGATTTCAATATTATCGATATTTTGTTCGGTAATCAGTGCTGCTTCGATTTCTTTTAGTGCAGGTTCAAGAAGGGGAAACATTGTAGTTACTGCCACGTCAAGATTAACAAGCCTTACGGATTTGATTCGGTCGCTATCGACAACCAGTTCCAGGTTGAGCGTGGTATTATTAAGAGATAATTGGGTATTGTATACTCCGGCATTGTAAAGAGCTGCAGTTTCATTTTCTGAACTATTGGCAGTTTCTGAATCCGATGAAGGCTTGAACAGAAGAACAAGCAGTATAATAAGCACAATGCAGGTGGTGGCAAACAATGCCGTATATATGATTTCTTTCATTCGAATAACAACAATTTTGGTATTAGCCATAACAAAGCCTCCGATTAGTAGTAGGGTGCAATTATTATATATATATGAGCAGAACTGATAAAATATACCTATGAGAGTTTTGATTCTAAAAAGATGATAAAGCGGCTGGAAAATATTGAATCAATGTGGTGTATTGGTGTTGACCTTCAAATGATAATGTAATATAATTTTTTTGAAAATTACATAGGAGGCATTTATAATGATTAAAAAGTTTTTGAAAAAAGCAATGGTGTTGACAATGACTGCTGCTATGGTTCTTAGTCTTGCGGCATGTGGCGGTAAAAGCAACGAAAAAGAAGAAGCTCAGTCAGAAGAGGCAGGAGATGAAGCAAGTGATAATGGCGATGCGGCAGATGTTAGTGGCATTAAAGTCGGAGTAATCCTTATAGGTGATGAAAATGAAGGATATTCATTTGCACACATAGACGGAATTAAGACAGCTGCTTCAGAGCTTGGAATGGCTGAAGACCAGATTTTATGGAAGTATACAGTTGATGAAAGTGCAGCTTGCTATGATGCTGCAGCGGATTTAGTTGATTCAGGATGTAATCTTGTTATTTCTAACAGTTACGGACATCAGTCATATATGAAACAGGCAGCAGCTGAGTTTACTGATGTTACATTTATTTCAATGACAGGTGACACTGCTAATCAGGATAAAATGGCTAACTTCAAGAATGCATTTACAAAGGTATTTGAGTCACGTTATGTATCCGGTGTTGTTGCAGGTATGAAACTTGCTGAGCTCGAGGCTGACGGTAAGATTGCAGATAGCAGCAAGGACGCAGACGGAAATATCAAAATCGGTTATGTAGGTGCATACCCATATGCAGAGGTTGTATCAGGATATACAGCATTCTATCTTGGAGCAAAGTCAATTGTTGAGAATCTTGTTATGGAAGTTCAGTATACAAACTCATGGTTTGATATAACAGCAGAGGGTGAAGCTGCTAAAGCACTTATGGCAAATGGTTGTGTTATCATTGGTCAGCATGCAGATTCAACAGGTGCTCCAAGTGCAGTTCAGGAAGCACGTGAATCAGGTTCAGAAGTATATAGTGTCGGATACAATGTTGATATGTTAAGTGTTGCACCTGATGCTGCACTTACATCTGCAACTAATACATGGTCAGTTTATTATAAATATGCATTTGAAACATTCTTAAAGGGTGAAGATATTGCAACTGACTGGGCAGAGGGATACTCACAAGGTGCTGTTGCAATTACAACTCTTGGTGAAGCATGTGCTGAGGGCACAGATGCTAAGGTGGCAGAAGTTGAAGCTGCGCTTAAGGATGGTTCTCTTCATGTATTTGATACATCTAAGTTTACAGTAGAGGGTGCTAATATTGACAGTTACTACATCGACCTTAACGGCGACTTCAGTTGTGACGAAGGTAATGAAGATGCACAGGCTGTAAAAGATGGATATTTCCACGAGTCAGAACTTAGAGCTGCTCCGGGATTCAGTATCAGAATTGATGGAATTAAGGAGCTTAATGCTAACTAATTAAGAATTCGTAAGATTCGAAAAAATGTATTGAACGACGAATTTGAATTAAGGAATTAGGTGGTTCGGTGGTTCTTTGGTTCGCATAACCCGGTGGTCAGATGCCGCTTGCGAACCATAGATGCCGAACCATTTTTGTGTTAAATAGAATTATATAGGAGGATTTGTTATGTCTAAACAATTGTGGAAACCGGGAAATATGTTATATCCGTTGCCGGCAGTTATGGTAAGCTGCAAAAGAGCTGATGAAATTCCAAACATTATAACTGTTGCGTGGGCAGGAACTATATGTACCAATCCGGCAATGGTTTCTATATCGATACGAAAAGAGCGGTATTCATATGACATAATAAAAGACAGTGGAGAATTTGTGATCAATCTTGTGACAGATAAACTGGTCAAGGCAGCAGATTGGTGCGGTGTAAAGTCAGGAAGAGATTTTGACAAGTTTGCCCGAATGAATCTTACTCCTGAAGCCGGCAGCACTGTTTCGGTTCCGCTAATTGCAGAGAGCCCCGTTAACATAGAGTGCAAGGTTGAAGAAATAAAAGAGCTCGGAAGTCATGACATGTTTATTGCAAGGGTAACTGCAGTATGGGCAGACGAGGAATATATGGACGAAAAGGGAAAATTTCTGCTTAATGATACCGGACTTGTAACATATTCTCATGGAGAGTATTTTTCTCTCGGAAAGAAACTTGGCAAATTTGGTTATTCAGTACAAAAGAAGAAAAAATAGATTTGCAGGCTGGAACCTGAAAAACAAGGAACGAACCGGCAAGCTGAAAGCTGAAAAACAAGGAACGAATCAGCAGGCTGAAACCTGAAAAACGAGGGACGAACCGGCAACCCGGAAAATAAAGATGAGGAGTGAGTTAGTATGTTTGAAAAAATAGAATACGAGGTTATTCGTATTGACGGAGATTATGCTTTCCTTAAGAATCTATCGAAGGAAATGGATGAAGAACAGTGTGTGGCAAGGGCCCTTTTGCCGGAAAATATAAAAGAGGGGTGTAAGCTTGCTTACGAGATGTTTGAGTATACAATTATATAAGAATGCATAATATAATGAAAATTAGCTTGACGAAATAAGGGTATACGATAGAATAACAACCCCCAATGATATAAGCGTATAAGTTAAACTGTTTAAGTTCGGAATTGATAATAAAACAAGAAGAATTAATTGCAATAAAGTTAAAAACGACCATACAGAGAATCTCTCGTGTATGGTCGTTTGTTGTTTCATTAATTGGTAAAATCCATAGAAATGATTTACCGGGTTATCAATCAGATAATTGAAAATTTCGATTGTCTATAAGAATTAAAGAGCTGCAACAAGCTTCTTAAGAGCTTCAAGAGCCTCATCAGGAAGTTTGTCATAACCTTCTTTGTTTGTTGCAAATCCTTCAACAGCGTTAACACGTGTCTGCATAGCAGCCTTAAGCTGAGCTTTGTAATCTGCATCGTTAAGATCTGGTGTGAAGTCACCTGTCTGACCTGACCACTCTGTCATGATTTCGATATCTTCGAATGGTCCCCACTGCTCAAACTTAGCTTTTCCTTCAACGATTGTCTCAAGAATTCCAAGTGTATCTTCCTTCTGGCACTTCTTGCCCATGAAGTCACCTGTGTTAACAATGTAGCAAGCAACATTCTTCTCTTCAACGAGCTTCTTGAACTTGTCATAGTCGTTAACAAGTGGGTAAGTTCTGAATGGGTTTGCATATGGAACGATACGAATAGCGTTCATATCTGTACCGGCAGCAACACGCTCTGCAGTTGATGTCTTAGTAGCAAGAGTAGCACCCATAACTGATGCAAGTGCAGCACCCTTAA
This sequence comes from Lachnospiraceae bacterium, assembly GCA_015057405.1. Lineage (GTDB taxonomy): Bacteria > Bacillota > Clostridia > Lachnospirales > Lachnospiraceae > V9D3004. The sequence goes on along the minus strand of SVEK01000011.1, from coordinate 30,718 downwards.
GTTTAACTACTGGTGGAATTGTAGGGTCTTTCATAATCCAGAAGATTGCATTAACAGGAGCGTCAATCTTATCTACGCGGTTTGGTGACCAAAGCTTAGACTTGATAGCACGTCCGTTACCGTTACGGATATCTTCTGTTACGAGCTGAATCTTACCATCCTCATCGATTGTAGCTGAACAGTTCTGAGCTGAAAGGAGATACTGGTTATCAGGACATCCTGTAGGATAGTCAGCTGTCTTATCGAAGTAAGTAGGCTCAAGTGCGATAGAAGCACATGTATCTGAGTTGATGATGAACGCATCATCATGAAGAACCTTGATTGAAGGGTACTTGTCTGAATGCTTAGCATGTGTAAGTGTTGACTTACCTGATCCTGAAAGACCAAATACAGCAGCAACATACTTAGAACCGTCATCAAGTGTATACTCTTTCTGTCCACCGTGACATGATGCATAACCGTTTCTGTTAGCAATAGCCCATGCCATAGTAAGTGTTCCCTTTTTGTGCTCTCCGAAGTACTTCATACCAAGGATTGCAGCACAGTTTTCGTTAGTGTCGAAGTAGCAGCATGTAAGATCATCGCTTAAGCAGCTGTAATCAACATCAGGACTTGGAGTTGGTACCCACTGTGGATCTGAGAAGATGTAGATATCAGCTTCTTTACCATCACCAACAGGCTGTGAGTCACGGTACATTTTAACATACTCATCTGACATGTACTGGAAGTTGATCATCCAGTTGTACATGAGGTTCTCTTCTCCTTCAGGAATAAGAAGGTGAGCTTTAACCATGAATTCAGGATCAAGTCCAACATAACATGTTGCATGATATAATTTCTTAAAACGTGTCTTGTAGATAGCATCCATAACTACCTTGTCAAGCTTTGCATCATCTACGCCAGGCTCGCCTTTGATACGACGTGCAGTAGCGTAACGTCCTGTAACAGCTCCATCATTGAAGAGAAGAACTTTAGCGTCTTTATCAAGACCGAACTCCTCACCTCTGTATACAGGCATATCTGTAACGATTGTTCCAGGTGAATTCTTTGCGAGATTGTAAGCCTCTTTAAGAGTCTCAACTCTAACTACATTGTTACCATAAAAAGCAGCTTCGATAATAGAACGTGTTTTTGAGAAACCAACTTTTCCTGCTCCAATTTCATTAATTGGATAATTTGCTTTTGTTGCCATTATGAAAAACCTCCTATAAATATAATCTGTTAAAAATCAGAGCATAAGTATAGTTACAAATAATTAGGATAGTTAATTATTTAACAAACTAACAAATGCCCAATCTTGTCCTTATTATATGGATTAAAGAAGTAAAAGTCAACTAAAAATAGTTTTATATAACATTTTTATATTTATTATATTTATAAACATTATAGCTTCGTTATTTTGTAAAGTAAAACCATTCGTTTTGGCATGTTGGTGCTTATGGATTAATTTTGTCTGATAATATTTCAAAGCCGGTTGGACCTGTTTCGAGTATCAACTTATGAAATTCAACAGGGTCGTAGGATGTACCAAGGGTATCCTTATAGTTATTTTCAAGTGTTATGAATTCCAGACAGCCGATAGTATATTTTAAATATAAAGAAGGTTCTTCGATGATTGTAAAATATATTTCATGTGTAATTGCTTTATCTGTAATTCCGTTTTTCTTGAGAAAATTTGCGCAGTCACCGTAAGACCAGCCGTAGTGGTGTATGCCAATATCTATAAGACTGTATATACATAGCGCGGTAAGTTTATTGTTTCGAAGAACGGTTGCCCGGGTGGTATCAATTCCTGCAATGGAATATGAATAGAGTTCTGCGTAGGTGGCAAAACCTTCTGAATATCCCGGGAAACTCAGCAATAATCTTATAGGATGCGGATTGGTAAGCATAAAATAATTGGTTTGATAAAGATGACCGGGATATCCTTCATGTGCAAGTGTGGTAAACATTGAAGAATCATTGAGGCAGGCTCTGTTAATATATATATTATCAGATGTGGTGCAGTCAATGGGCGGTGTTATGTACATTGCAGGGCTTAACGTGTTTTCCAGAGAGGGGTGCACGTATTTGATGTTAAGGTTACCGGTACTTTTCGGTAATGGCGGATATTTATTAAGTATGTTGTTTTTGAGATATTCAATAATTTCTGCGGGCTTTTTGGAGTAAAGGGTTGTGTTAGAGAGTTCATTAATAATGTTTGGGTTATCTTTTAAAATAGCGGCAACAGATTCATGACAGTCAGTTAAAGATTTTTCCAGCAGTAGCTTCATTTTCGGAATACTCAGAGAAGAACCGGTTTCCATGCGGACTAAAGTGGTGTAATATTCTTTACCTTTTGGGAAATTACATAACGGTGTGCACGGTTTGTTTTCGGAACCGATAAGAGATGACAGGCTGTCAATTATATTTTGGTATGCCGGGATAATGTTTTCTTTTATAAGAAATTCATTTTCTTTGATATAAGATTCTTTGTCGGAGGTGCTCAGATTAAGGGGGGTTATATTATCGGCAAATACCTGAATTAATAAGTTGTTTTCAGGTTCTTTTATGAATTCGTGGCACTGGGCTATGATTTTTTTGGCTGTAGTTGTTCCCATGAACAGTCCGTTTGCTTTCTTTTTTTTCTCAAATTCAATTATCTGGTTAAAATAATCCGGTACATTTTTCAATATACAAAAGTATTCGCTGATTGATACTACATTATAAAAATGGTACTCAGAAAGAAGAACCGGAAGATTCGCATGGATTCCTGTTACCGGAGAAAGCGGTTCTGTGTACAAAGTATACGGTGCCATATCAAGATAAGCATCAAGAACTCCAAATAGAGTGTCATATGTAAGTTTGTTGTCCTCGTTAAGGGAAGGATAACTTATGTTTTGAAGGAGTTGAAGTTTGTTTTCGTAGTATGAACAACCGGATAAAATGGCATCTTCACTATATCTTCCAAGGGTGTGGGTGCTGTTTGTTATTCCGAATGCTTTGGGATTGGAGAGCGTATAGTTAAGAGTTATTGCATCTGATTGAACCATGTCGACAAATATTTCGTCACACAATGCGGTAAAAGCTTTGTCGGCATTGTGGTCGTATTGCTGACAACTGCAGGATGTTGTCAATAACACCATTGTCAGACACAGCATTGCCGGACGAAGTTTAGCTATGCCTTTATATTTTCTTGTTTTTATTGTGTTAAAAAAATGTAATTTAGGCAAATGTTGTCTAACCGGATGTATTTTATTCAAATGCTGCTTAACAAAATTTAACATAGATTTCTCCGACAATATATTTTATCTATAGCTATTGATATTAGAGAAAGATTAATTTAAGAACAATAATTCGGAATGAATATTGTTTTTATTTCATAGTATTGAACAAGACACATGAAGTAATCAATGTAAAAATGAGGAGGACGTAAGTTGGAGGATAGGTACGAAGAAATTTTTGAACAGTATTCATTTGAAGTGTATGGGAAATCGAGAGTTCGCGGCGGGAGTCTGTTAGATACCGATGATGGTTGTAAAATTATAAAGGAAACCGGAACGTCTGCCGGAAGATTGATGTGGGAGCATATGATAAAATCAAGACTTGTAAAAGAAGGATTTAAACATGTGGATTCGTTTTGCCTGAACAAAGACGGCAATATCAGTTCTATTGCATCTAACGGAATCAGGTATGTTATACGGGATTGGTATACAGGGAATGAATGTAACATAAGAGACAAAAATGAGATTCGTCTTGCTGCAGAGAATATGGCGGCAATGCATGATTGCCTGAAATGTGTTGAGACTAATGAAGGGACGACATATGCCGGTGGACAGGATGTTATAGCAAGTTTCAGAAAACACAATGCAGAATTGAGACATATAAGAAAGTATCTTAAAGGAAGAAAAGAAAAGAACCGGTATGAACTTGAACTACTCAAGGCATTTCCTGAATATTGTGACAATGCAGAAAAAGTACTTGCATGGCTTGAAGGGAGCAACCTTCAGGGTATGTGGGCGGGAGCAGTGGCCGGAAAAGATGTGATGCACGGTTCGTATACATATCATAATATAATAATGTGTGACAATTACGTTGCAACAACTGTATTTGAGAAATGCTCTTACGGACTTCAGTTAATGGATTTATATTATTTCCTGAGAAAAGTAATGGAAAAAAATGAATGGGACGGTGAATATGGGAATGCGGTGCTCATAGGGTATCGTAGTGTAATAGAATTATCGGAAGAAGAACGAAGGGTTCTTGCCATGCTTCTTTTGTATCCTGAAAAGTTCTGGAAGCTTGCCAGTTGCTACATGAATAGCAAGAAAACATGGATATCTGCAAAGAATATGGAGAAGCTTAATATGTTATGCATTCAAAAAGAAAATAGGGAAAAATTTGTAAAGAGTGAACTGTTGAAAGAGAGTTTGAATTTTGATATAATGTAATCATTAATGGGCATACCAAAAGGAGAGTGACCGGCGAGGATGTTTAGACGTATTTATTTGACCGGAATTATATGTGTTTTGATGCTTTTGGTTGCAGCTTGTGGCAATAATTCTGAGGAGACGCCGGTAAATAGCAGTGAGCCTGTGGATATTGTGGCAAATGATGCTTCATTCACGGGGGTTCTCGTGTCTGTGAATGAAGCAGATTCATCCATAACATTGCTTAATCTTAACTATAATACTGAAGTAACGGTTAGTATTAAAGGAGATACCGGTATATATAAAGGAGACAAGACGCTGACCACACTTGCATCATTAAGCGTGGGAATGTTGTTAGATGTAGTTTATGATGCTGAAACGATGAAGGGTATTACTATAGAACCCGGTGCTGACAGTTGGTGTTATAACAATATTGTCAATTGGTCTTATGATGAACAGAAGTTTATTTTTAAAATAGCTGATAATAATTATCAGTATGACAGCAAGCTTTTGATAATGGATGAGGGCGCGATTTCTAATCTGATGAATCTTAATCCGGTGGACAAGCTGAAAGCATACGGAATAGGCAAAAAGATTTATTCTATTGTCGTAGAAAAAGGGCATGGTTATATTAGACCTTCTTCATATGATGATTTTATTGGCGGAACTATTTTTGTGGGATATACTCTTAATCAGCCTATAACGGAAGACATGCTGGTTGTTGTTCCGGAAGGCACATATGATGTGACCATGCGTAATGGTGAACTTGTAGGCAGTCACAGCATCGAAGTTAAACGTAATCAGGAAACAGTATTTGATATGTCGGAATACAAGCAGCTTCCGGAGAATAAGGGAGAAGTTATTTTTAAGGTGACTCCGGTTGGTGCAGATTTGTACGTTAACGGAAAACTTACGGATTTTTCTAAACCGGTGCTTCTCAATTACGGAGAACACAGCATTGAAGTTATTCTTACGGGATATAATTCTTATTCGGGAATTCTTGATGTTAAGTCGCCTAATCCTACGGTTGTGATAGACTTGGCTGAGGAACAGGTAGATGCATGGGATGATGAATTGCTCGATGATGACGATTTCGACAATGATGATTACGATAGTGACGATTCGGATTTTGATGATTCGGACTTTGATGATTCCGATTTTGGCGATTTGGATGAACAACCGTCAGTTACTAACAAGCCTTCCGAATCAACGGTAACAGCCACCGACAATACAGGTGTAAGCAAGTCAGAAATTGTATATGATAAGGCTCATACAATAACTGTAAGCGAACCTGCCGGAGCAGAGATTTATCTTAACGGTGAATATAAAGGTATTGTGCCGAGTGCTTTCCCTAAGCAGATTGGTACGCAGGTTGTAACCTTAAGCAAAAATGGGTATATTACTAAAAGTTTTACGATAGTAATACCTGATGACGGACAGGATATTACCTGGAAGTTCCCGAATCTTGATAAGGGAAATTAATTGCATGGCAATATAAGTGATTATTAATTTTGGTATTTTATTGCGAATATTATATATTGCAATATCTTAAACGATATAAATATAGTGAAATACACATCATATAATAGGAGGATACGGATTATGGGATACAAGGAGATGTACGACGAATGGCTTTCGAGCGATTGTTTTGATGAGCAGACCAAGGATGAGCTTAGAGCTATTGCCGGAGATGACAAGGAAATTCAGGAAAGATTTTATAAGGAACTTGAATTCGGAACCGCAGGACTTCGCGGTATTATCGGAGCAGGAACCAACAGAATGAATATATATACGGTGGGCAAGGCTTCACAGGGTCTTGCAGATTATATCATTTCAATGGGAGGCGAAAAAAAGGGAGTTGCCATAGCATACGATTCCAGAAGAATGTCTCCTGAATTTGCAGATGCCGCTGCGCTTTGTCTTGCGGCAAACGGAATTAAGGCATATGTATTTGAGAGTTTGAGACCGACTCCTGAGCTTTCTTATGCTGTAAGAAAGTGTGGTTGTATAGCAGGTATTAATATAACTGCAAGTCACAATCCGCCGGAATATAATGGTTACAAGGTATATTGGGAAGACGGTGCGCAGATTACTCCGCCGCATGATACTGGAATTATGGACAAAGTTAAAGCCATAACAGATTATTCTTTGATTAAATCAATGGATAAGGACGCTGCAAAGGAGGCGGGTCTTTATGAGGTTATAGGTCAGGATATTGACGATGCGTATATGGAAGAACTTAAGAAGCTTATTATCCGTAAGGATTGTATTGAGAAAGTCGGCAAGGATATTAAGATTGTATATACACCGCTACACGGAACCGGTAATATTCCTGTCAGAAGAATTCTTAAAGAATTAGGTTTTGAAAATGTGTATATTGTATCTGAGCAGGAATTACCTGACGGAGATTTCCCTACAGTCAGCTATCCTAATCCGGAGGCTGAGGAGGCATTTGAATTGGCACTTAAGTTGGCAAAGGAAAAAGATGCTGACCTTGTTCTGGCGACTGACCCTGATGCAGACAGACTTGGTGTTTATGTTAAAGATTCAAGTACAGGCGAATATATTACTTTGACAGGCAATATGTCAGGATGTCTTATTGGAGACTATGAAATCGGTCAGCGAAAGGAAACTGAAGGACTGCCAAAAGATGGAAAGCTAATTAAAACTATTGTATCAACTAATATGGCAGATGCAATTGCTGCATACTATGATGTAGACCTTATTGAAGTTCTTACGGGATTTAAGTATATAGGACAGCAGATGCTTAAGTTTGAAACTACAGGAGAGGGTAAGTATCTTTTCGGTTTTGAAGAGAGTTACGGATGTCTTGTAGGAACCCATGCAAGGGATAAGGATGCTATTGTTGCTACGATGAAATTGTGTGAGGCTGCAGCATATTATAAGACAAAAAATATGACGTTGTGGGATGCAATGATTGCAATGTATGACAGATACGGATATTACAGAGATGAAGTTAAGGCAATATCATTTGAAGGCCGTGAAGGTCTTATGAAGATTCAAAATATTATGAAGAGTTTTAGAGAGATGCCGCCTAAGCAGGTTGGCAATTATAAGGTAGTTAGTGTTCGGGATTATAAGAATAACACAATAACCGATATGGAAACCAATGAAGTGGTGCCGACCGGTCTTCCTGTGTCTGATGTTCTGTATTATGATATGGGTGATGGAGTTTGGATGTGTGTAAGACCATCGGGAACTGAGCCAAAGGTTAAGTTTTATTTTGGTGTTGTTGGAGAAGATATGGAAGATGCGCGTCTTAAATCAGATGATTTTAAGAAGGCAGTTATGGAGCTTATAGAAAAGGCGGTTAACTGATTTTGTAAGTTGCCCGAAGGAAGGGAGTTGTTGGCATGACAGACAAGCTTAGGCAGTGTTTGGATTGGCAGCTATATAATGATTTGTTGGAGCAAAAATGCGATAATCCGCATGATTTTTTGGGTATTCGCAGGTGTGGTCGAGGACAGATAATAACAGTGTATAGGCCTATGGCTGTTCATGTGAGTATTATCGATAAGACAAATGGTGATGAGTATGAGATGGAAAGGGTTGATGACAAAGGTTTGTTTGCCCTTTACATTAAAAAGGGTAAAATTAGCGAATATACAGTTAATGTAATGTATAGTGAGGATGATATTGTATCTTACGTAGACCCGTACTCATTTCCATCATTTATTGGAGAGTTTGACAGATATCTTTTTGCTGAAGGGAATCACCGGGAAATATATAACAAACTGGGAGCTCACATTATGGAATGTAATGGCTCGATGGGAGTTTTGTTTGCGGTGTGGGCACCTAATGCACAAGGTGTAAGTGTAGTTGGTGACTTTAATATGTGGGATGGAAGTCTCCATCAGATGCGACGTCTTGAAAAGTCCGGCATATTCGAATTGTTTATACCGGGAGTTTTAGAAGGCGCAATATACAAATATAAAATAACGTCAGCAGATGGAAGTACATTGTTTAAGGCGGATCCGTATGCAAATTATGCTCAGATTCGTCCGGACAATGCTTCGGTTGTTTATGATATTAATAAATTCAAATGGAATGATTCCGAATGGATTGATAAAAGAAGCAAGATTGACAGGGAAACCCGTCGTCGCATGCCTATGACAATATATGAGTGTCATTTGGGGTCGTGGAAAAAACATGATGACGGTAGTGAGGACGGATTTTATACTTATAGAGAACTGGCAAAGGAACTTGGGGCATATCTTAAGAAAATGAAGTATACCCATGTTGAACTTATGGGAGTTGCGGAATATCCGTTTGATGGCTCCTGGGGTTATCAGGTTACAGGTTATTATGCGCCTACAAGCAGGTACGGAACTCCGGATGATTTTAAGTTTTTTGTAGACCATATGCACAGTCTTGGAATAGAAGTAATTCTTGACTGGGTTCCGGCTCATTTCCCAAGAGATGAACATGGGCTTGGAAAGTTTGACGGAACACCGTTGTATGAGCATCCCGATACGAGAAGAGGAGAACATCCTGACTGGGGGACATATATTTTTAACTATTCCCGCAATGAAGTCAGCAATTTTCTGATTGCAAATGCGTTGTTTTGGACAAAAGAATATCATATAGATGGACTGAGAGTTGATGCGGTAGCTTCGATGTTGTATCTGGATTATGGTAAGCGGGATGGAGAATGGCTTCCTAATCCTGACGGCAGTAATGAAAACCGCGATGCTATCCGATTGTTTGGTAAACTTAATACTGTAGTTCCGAAGGAAGTTCCGGGGGTATATATTATTGCTGAAGAATCTACGGCATGGGCCGGTGTAACTGCCCCTGTTGATTTTTCGGGACTCGGATTTATGTTTAAATGGAACATGGGATGGATGAATGATTTCCTTGAATATATGAAAATGGATCCCTTGTTTCGCTCCGGTAACCATGGTAAACTATGTTTTAGCATGATGTATGCATATAGTGAAAATTTTGTGCTGGTTCTTTCTCATGATGAAGTTGTTCATGGAAAAGCGTCAATGATATATAAAATGCCGGGAGATTTACCGGATAAAATGGCTAATTTGAGAACTGCATACGGATTTATGTATGGTCATCCGGGTAAGAAACTTTTGTTTATGGGACAGGAGTTTGGACAGACCAGAGAATGGAGTGAAGCAAGAGAGTTGGACTGGAACCTTTTGGAATATCCTGAGCATAAATCACTTCATAAATATGTAAAAGATTTGAATAAATTATATTGCGAATATGACGCGTTATATTATAATGATTGTGATCCTATGGGGTTTGAATGGATGACCTGTGATGACAATGAAAACAGCACTGTTGCCTATATAAGACGAGGGTCAACACCGGGGCGTCAGTTACTGTTCGTATGTAATTTTGTTCCGGTACTTCATGAAAAATATCGGATTGGAGTTCCGTGCAGAGGAACTTACTCACTTATGCTTAATTCGGACGATGAACAGTATGGTGGCAAAGGGATAGAAGTTCAAAAGTCGGTAAAGGCAAAGAAGGTTCCGTGTGATGGAAAGGATTACTCAATTGAGTTAGATGTTCCGCCACTGTCAACAATGATTTTCAGATTCAATTACAAGGAGGAATTATAATGTTATTTGTTAGGGTTGATGATCTTAAACCGGGAATGCGACTTGGTAAGCCTATTTACAATAAAAGTGGTGTTCTCCTTCATGACAGGAATAGTAAACTGACTGCTCAAAGTATATACGGTGTTAAGAACTTTGGGTTGTTCGGACTATATATACTAGAGCCTGCAGAGCCATTGCCACCAATGACAGAGGATGATATACAGTTTGAGAGATTTCAGACTGTATCCGTATTTAGTATAAGGGATGACCTTAAACTTATTGCAGCTGGAAAAGAACCTAAGACGCTTGACTGGCTTGTTAATGTAATAATCAAAAATTACGGAAGACTTGACAGAAAGATTAACTTTGTTCAGAACTTGCGAAGTGCTGATGATTATGTATATAAGCATTCGTTAAATGTTGCTATTCTTACTGCTATGATGTGTAATGCTATGAAAGTGCCTCTGAGTGTCCAGATTAATGCAGTTAAAGCTGCTGTTCTCCATGATGTTGGACAGCTTATGATTAACGGTGAGTTCAATCACCTTGCGGAACTTGATTTGAATCAGAAAATGTTAGTTAGAAAAAATGTAAATGATGTTATTCAGAAACTTGATTTTGATGTAACTCTTAAACAAAATGTTTTGAAGCTTCATGAGTGTTTGATTGAAGAAGAAAAAGGTAATTCAACTTTGTCTGATGATGATGCAATTAACATATTGTATGTGGCTCATACATATGACAAGCTGACTGCGATGACATCTTATACTGAACCTACATCAGAGATAATGGCAATAAGAGAACTTATGGATCGTGAGAGAAGATATAGTCCGAAGGCTGTTAATGCACTTATCAGGAGTATTAACATAATGACTCCGGGAGTATGTGTTGAACTTGCTAATAAGAAAAAGGGACTTGTTATTACTGAAAATAAAGAGTCCATAATGAGGCCTATAGTGCTTTGCTTTGATAACAATGAAGTTCTTGACCTGTCAAGTGATATAGTTTACAGCGAGGTACAAATATACGATGTTATGAAAACTATGGATAACAGAATAAAGATGGATTATGATTTACTTAAGCAGTATAGTGGCGATAAGTAGTAAGATTTTTCTTTGTGATCCGTTGGTTATTCATAAAAGACATATTGTATTTATTATGAAAAAAAAGAGCACTGTCCGGATGTGGATAGTGCTCTGATAATTTATCTGTGATAATAAGGTATATGTATTAACGCTGATTATATTTTTTGAGAATGTTTTGTATTCTCTCCGTAGGATTAAGCAATTCGTTAATTGATGCGTCGTGATTAAGCGTGTCAATAAGTAATGCAATATATTTGCTCATGTCAACGTTAATATAATACTCTCTCTTTAACAGTTCGTCTGTCTGGTAAATGAGATTGGTTGTAAGAACTCTGTATATCAGACCGCTTTCATAAGCTTCATCAAATAATTTCATTCCGTTAGTGAAAAGTCCGAAAGTTGCTGCTACAAATATTCGGTTGGCTTTTCTTCTTTTAAGCTCTTTTGCAACATCAAGAACGCTTTCTCCGGAAGATATCATGTCATCTATAATAATAACGTCTTTGCCTTCCAAATCAGTTCCGAGGAACTCGTGTGCAACAATTGGATTACGTCCATTAACTATAGTTGAATAATCACGTCTTTTATAGAACATACCAACGTCTATTCCAAGAACGTTCGCAAAGTATACTGCACGGCTCATAGCCCCTTCGTCAGGACTGATAATCATCATATGTTCAGAGTCAAATGATATGTTATCTACATTACGAAGTAATGCTTTAATGAACTGGTATATCGGTTGTACTGTTTCGAAACTTTTGAGCGGAATTGCATTCTGTACACGTGGGTCATGGGCATCAAATGTAAGAATACTTTCAACACCCATATCAGTAAGTTCCTGAAGTGCAAGGGCGCAATCAAGAGATTCTCGTGCGCTTCTTTTATGCTGTCTGCTTTCGTAAAGGAATGGCATGATAACTGTAATTCTTCTTGCCTTTCCGCCAACAGCCGCAATTATTCTCTTTAAATCCTGGTAATGGTCATCCGGTGACATATGATTTTCGTAGCCACACACTGAATATGTAAGACTGTAATTACATACATCAACAAGTATGTAAAGGTCCATACCCCTGACTGATTCTTTGATTATTCCTTTGGCTTCGCCTGAACCAAATCTAGGGCACACACATTCCACAAGGTAAGAGTCTTTTTTATATCCTTTAATTGTAGAAGCGGTAAGATGCTCGTGCTCTCTGTCGGTTCTCCAGTTTACAATATAGTTGTTAACTTTGTTGCCAATGGATTTGCTGCTTTCGAGCGCAACAAGACCAAGCTCTCCGTAAGGGATTTTTTCTGTGTAGGACGCATCTAATAAACTCATTTTTTTCCTCCGTTTTCGGCAATTGCTTTTTGAATTCTTATATCGCTTCCAAGTATCTTGACCAGTTTGTAGCATCCGGTCAGTCTTGAAAAGATACGTTCGCTATAGATATTTTTTATGTCATCAAAAGATAAGTTAGTTGAAATGATGGTTGAACATTCGTTTTGAAGTCGTTCCTGAATACACCTAAAGAGTTGCACTTCAGTGAATTTGTTGGTCATTTCAGTCCCTAAATCATCTATGATGAGAAGGTCGCAGGTATATAACATGGATAAAATACCTGAGTTGATTTCGCTTAAATCACCAGGGTGAAAAACCTTCGTCTCAAGAATATCAAAGAGCTGATACGAAGTCAAGTAAATAACGGAATAACCTTTTTTAAGTAATTTATCTGCGATGCAATGCGAAAGAAAGGTCTTTCCGACCCCTGAATGTCCGTATATTAACATGTTGCCGGATTGGTTGTTGAAATTATCTGTAAAACTTTTGGCAAAGTTGAGAACCCTGATTATATTGTCTCTGGGTGTAATCTCACTTACTTTATCAATATAGTCATCCGGGTAATAATTAATATCAAAAGTATCAAAATTCTCCAACTCTACTATTTTTGACAGATTTGATTGTTTGTATAATATCTGCAGAAGAATTTCGTTGTAGCATTGGCAACGCTTGTTGCCGATAAAACCGGTATCTTTGCAATCTTTACAGCTGTATATCGGATCGAGATAGTCGGTTGGGAAGCCTGCACCTTCAAGTAATGCTTTCTTTTTTGCTTCAACATCTTTAATTTTGGATTTTATATTATCAACGAGACTAATCTCTCCCTGTAAAAGTGCCGTAAAATTAGATGCGATTATATCCGGAGCTGCTTTGTCGAGTTGGGTATATTCCGGTATCATTTCGTATATTTCGGCGATTCGCTGTTTTCTTATATGTACATTATTATCACGTTTTTGGTCATATATACGTTGTATTTGTTCGGTTTGCTGAGTGTTGTCCATTGTGTATCCCCCACATTATTGCTGGTTCAGAAGCTGTCTTTCCAAATCTGAATACTCTGAATCTGAATATTCCCTTTGGCTATACGAATTAAAGGCATTATTAGTTTTGCCCTTAGGTGAGGTGGTATTGTTGTCGGCCGTATGGGAGTGAGCAGAATCTGCTACTTTAATATCATCAAGAGTCTTTATACCGAGACGATGCCAATTTTCCAGTATGCCGTTAGCATATTTAAAGTTTGGTTCATTGACTTTTAGTATGGTTCTGTTGCAGGCTTCTTTAATGATTGCTGCATCGAAACCTAAAGAAAACCAAGTGTCAATGTATCGTTTCTGGATTGGTGCAGGTGCCTGGTTAATTCCGAATGCACGCATTATTTCCATATAACGTGAGTCATATAATGCAAGATAATTTTCTGCTTTTTCAACAGAATCAACACCGGAATCAGCCCAGTTTATTGCAACTGCCTGAATGTATTTTGAATTCTTCTTTCCTTTACCGATACAGTACTCGTACAAGAAGAATATTAAGTCAAATGAAAAATGAAGTGAATCAAACAAAAATACTACGAGCTCAATATCTGTAGGCGTAAGTGTTCGTTGCATATATTGTTCTAATATATTAACAGTCCAAATGAATTTTTCGTTAGAAGAAATCTCTGCAATTTCAGATGCGGAATATGTTTTTCGCATATTGGGTGACTCTGTTTCGGTATTGCTTGTAAAAGCACCGGCTTCTGCGGGCTTGTCCTTAACAGATGCGGTATTACAGATTGTTTTAAATGTATCATCTGTTGCTGAAGCTGATTCGTTTGAAGCAACAAGAGGATTGTTTTTGGCAGGTGTATTAAATGCGATGTCGCATATTTCCCCTGAAGAAGATCTGGTAATGGCAAGAAGCTGATGTTTTTCCCAATATTTTAATGCTCTTGCCACGTCTTTTTCAGTAAGTTCAAGGACATCGGCGATATCGCATAAAGAAACGTTAAAATGACATTTGTTAATGAGTCTTAACAATGTAAGATACACCTTGACATATGTTCCGTTAGCTGATGGCATATATTCGTCGATAAATGTATTAGAAACCTGTGTATATGTACTGCCTGAATTGTTGTGAAGGCAGATTTTACCTTGATTATTCATTATGATAAGTTACCCCCTAAGTAAGTCGTAAATGAATTATAGCACAATCATCAGACCTTGAAAATAGCCCCAAAGTCGTTCGCACATAGTAGAATGATGATGTGGGATAACGTGAATAACTTGGGGGAGAACTTTTCTTAATCATCAAAATGGGAGTAATATTGATATATTTTTGACACATTTAGGTGAAGTTATCCATCAAATATGCAACTATTAAAAAAGTATAAAGGTGTTAATAACGTGGATAACTAGAAGCTTAAAAGCTCCTCACCAATAGTTACAACGTCTCCTGCCCCCATAGTTATTAACATGTCACCGTTAACACAATTTTTTAATATAAAATTTTCAATATCATCAAATGAAGAAATATAGTACCCTTCTTTGCCAAGTCTTTCCAGCTCTAAAAGAATATCTACGGAAGAAATGTCTCCCGGATCTTTTTCTCTGGCCGCATAAATGTCTGTAAGAATAACTTTATCAGCAAGAGCGAGCGCCTCAGCAAACTCTGTAAGGAAAGCGCGGGTTCTTGTGTAGGTATGCGGTTGAAATACACACCAGATATTTTTATGCGGATAATTCTTGGCAGCAGCTAGTGTTGCTTTGATTTCGGATGGGTGATGGGCATAATCGTCTATTATTGTTATGCCGGCTACTTCTCCCTTTTTCTGAAATCTTCGATCTGCACCACGGAACTGCTCAAGTCCTTTTAAAACTTTTTCGTGGTCGAGTCCCTGCGTATAGGCTACGGCTATGGCAGCCAGACTATTTCCTATATTATGAATTCCCGTGACGTTAAGGTTAACACGTTCAGCTTTTTTACCGTTAACATAAAGATCGAAGGAGCCGCAACCGTAATTGTTATATGAAATGTTATCCGCGTAATAATTACACTCAGGATTGCTGATACTATATGTAACAATATTGCATCCATGCGTAGGACATATTTCTGCATAATTATCGATATCTCCGTTGATAACAAGCAAACCGTCATTAGGAAGAAGATTGGCGAATTCCTTGAAAGAATTTCTTATGTCGTTAATATCTTTGAAAAAGTCCAGGTGGTCTTCTTCGATATTTAATATGATTTCGGTTGTAGGACTAAAGCTGAGAAAGCTGTTAGTGTATTCGCAGGCTTCCATAATCCAGTTTGGAGAATTGCCGACTCTGATGTTGCCGTCCAGGACATCGAGTATAGCCCCGACGGAGATTGTAGGATCTGTATCAGCAGAGATGTAAATGTGTGAAAGCATTGAAGTTACAGTTGTTTTGCCGTGAGTTCCGGACACTGCTATGGCATTGGAATAATTTTTCATAATCTGTCCAATCATATCTGCGCGAACCATGGTAGGAATGCCGCGTCTTTTGGCCTCAACAAGTTCAGGGTTATCGTCTGCGATTGCGGCAGTATAGACAACCAGATCTGTGTTGTCCGGAATATTAGAAGCCTTCTGCCCATATAATATCTGTATGCCAAGCTTCTCAAGGTGTTCCGTAATGTCTGAATCGTGGGAATCCGAACCTGTAATATGAAAACCCTTACTTAAAAGAAGCTCAGCAAACCCGCTCATGCTAATGCCGCCTATTCCGATAAAGTGCAAGTTGGCAGTTTTATTAAAATCAATGTGATACATACTATTTTACCATCCTATATTTTTATATTGACATTATAACCATGTAATATGAAAATTACAACTTCTTTATATTCACTTTTTTTTTAATGTATGATATAATTATTATAATTATTTTATAAAAAAATAATGGAGGTGGATTCATGATAAAAAAAGAGATGATAGCAATGCTGCTTGCCGGTGGACAAGGCTCAAGACTTGGGGTGCTGACGGCCAATGTTGCCAAGCCGGCAGTTTCGTTCGGAGGCAAATACAGAATTATAGATTTCCCTCTCAGCAATTGTATCAATTCGGGTGTTGATACTGTAGGAGTGCTTACGCAGTACCAGCCGCTTAGACTCAATACCCACATTGGAATAGGAATTCCGTGGGATCTTGATAAGAATATCGGTGGAGTTTCGATTCTTCCACCGTATGAAAAAAGCACCAGCAGTGAATGGTATACGGGAACGGCTAATGCTATATATCAGAATCTGCAATATATGGAATATTACAACCCTGAATATGTTCTTATTCTTGGTGGTGACCATATATATAAGATGGATTATGAACTTATGCTTGATTTCCACAAGGCCAACAATGCTGACATTACTCTTGCCTGTATTTCGGTACCGATGGAAGAGGCGAATCGCTTTGGTGTTGTTATAACCGATGATTCTAATCAGATTTTGGAGTTTGAGGAAAAACCTGAGAACCCAAGAAGTAATCTTGCGTCTATGGGAATATATATATTTTCGTGGAAGGTTTTAAGAGAAGCGCTTATAACTCTTAAGAACCAGTCGGCGTGTGACTTTGGAAAGCATATTATACCGTATTGCCATGAAAAAGGTGACAGGGTATTTGCTTATGAATATAACGGATATTGGAAGGACGTGGGTACGCTTGGTTCTTATTGGGAATCCAATATGGAACTTATTGATTTGATACCTGTGTTTAATCTGTATGAAGAGTTTTGGAAAATATACACAAAAAGCGACAGGATTACGCCGCAATATATAGCAGCAGATGCTGTTGTTGAAAAAGCAATTTTGGGAGAAGCTTGTGAGATATACGGTGAGATTCGCAATTCAGTAATAGGTTCTGATGTTATTATAGAAAAGGGAGCGGTTATAAGAGATTCTATAATAATGAGCGGCACGGTAATTAAAAGCGGAACTACAGTTGATAAATCCATAATTGCTGAAAATTGTGTGATAGGTTCAGATTGCAGATTGGGAGTCGGAGAAGAAGCCCCTAACAAATATAAACCTGATATATACAAATTCGGACTTGTTACCATTGGAGAAAACAGTGTAATACCGCCGGGCGTTACCATAGGTAAGAACACTGCAATATGGGGTGTGACGATTCCGGAAGATTATCCTGATAAAGTGCTGGCAAGTGGTGAGAGTATAATGAAGGCAGGTGAAGATTAATGAGAGCAATCGGAATTGTTTTGGCAGGTGGTAAGAGTAACAGAATGAAGGAACTGGTTATGAACAGGGCAGTTTCTGCTATGCCTGTGGCAGGAGGTTACAGATGTATTGATTTTGTGCTGAGTAACATGACAAATTCTCATATTCAGAAGGTGGCGGTTTTTACCCAGTACAATGCCCGCTCTCTTAATGAACATCTCAACTCTTCAAAGTGGTGGGATTTTGGAAGAAAGCAAGGCGGATTATATGTATTTACACCGACGATTACACCTGATAATGGTAATTGGTACAGAGGAACAGCGGATTCTATTGCTCAGAACATAGACTTCTTAAAAAACAGTCATGAGCCTTACGTAGTAATTGCTTCCGGAGATGGTGTATATAAAATGGACTATAATAAGGTTCTTGAGTACCACATCAACAAAGGTGCAGATATTACCATTGTTACCAAAAATCTTGATTCTTCCGAAGATGCCAGAAGATTTGGTGTTGTGAGTGTGGATGAGGACAACCGTGTTATTTCGCTTGATGAAAAGCCTATATTGACAGACAATCATATGGTATCTACAGGCATATATGTTATAAGAAGAAGGTTGTTGATTGACCTTATTGAAGGTGCCAGTGAAGAAGAACGTTACGATTTTGTAAAAGATGTTATTATCCGTTATAAAGATGTGAAGAAAGTATTTGCGTATGAACATACCGATTATTGGAGCAATATTGCTACGGTGGAATCGTACTACAAAACCAATATGGATTTCCTGAAAAAAGATATAAGGAATTATTTCTTTAGGGAATATCCGGATGTATATTCCAAGGTTGAGGATCTGCCGCCTGCAAAGTATAATTCGGGTTCTAAAGTAAGTAACAGTATAGTTTCAAGTGGTTGTATTATTAACGGACAAATTACTGATTCTATAGTGTTTAAGGAAGTTTATGTAGGCAATAATTGCGTTATTAAGAATTCGATTATTCTTAACGATGTATATATTGGAGATAACACTTATATAGAAAATTGTATTGTAGAAAGTCGAGATACTATTCGTGCCAACTCATCTTATGTGGGGAAACCTGACGATATTAAGATAGTAGTTGAGCAGAATGAAAGATATATGTTTTAAAATTTTGTATATTAAATGGAAGGAGAATTGAATTATGCAGATAACTGATGTTCGAGTAAGGCTGGTAAACAGAGAAAGCAAGATGAGAGCGGTTGTTTCGATTACGATTGATGATGTATTTGTTGTTCATGACATTAAGGTAATTGAAGGGGAAAAGGGATTGTTCATTGCGATGCCAAGCAGAAAGACCGGAGACGGAGAATATAAGGATATTGCTCATCCGATTAATTCCGAAACCAGAGATGCTATTCAAAAGCTCATTATCAGCAAATATGAGGAAGTTTTGGCAGAGGAAGAAGTATAGTATGGAAGAAGGAATTAAAGGAAGGGCGGAATCAATTGTAACACCGGATAAAACAGCAATTTCTATGAAAAGCGGCAATTTACCCGTATATGCAACCCCGGCAGTAGTGGCCCTTATGGAGCAGGCTTCCTATGAAAGTGTTGCGCCGTATCTTGAAGATGGTGAAGCTACTGTGGGAGTGAGTATGGAAGTGAAAC
This sequence comes from Lachnospiraceae bacterium, assembly GCA_015057405.1. Classification (GTDB taxonomy): domain Bacteria; phylum Bacillota; class Clostridia; order Lachnospirales; family Lachnospiraceae; genus V9D3004. The sequence continues at coordinate 11,515 of SVEK01000011.1, read as the reverse complement.
ATATAGCGGCTACCCATGAAAATCGTAAAGTTTGGGCTGAGAGTACGTTAACTGCTGTGGACGGAAGACGATTGTTGTTTGAAGTGATTGCATACGACGAAGATAAATGTATCGCAAAGGGCAGTCACGAACGTGTTGTGATTAATATTGAAAAGTTTATGGGAAAATGATGGTTTCGTAAACTGTAACTGATTTTATGAGGAGATGCCGGTACGCTAAAAATGTGCGTAAAGCATCTTCTCTTTTTTTCTTATAATGTCACAAACGATGTGTTAAAATCGTTATATTACTTAGGAGAGGTATATCACTTCAAAGTAAAATGGTGGCGGATATATTTATGGATAATGAGGTGCGCATGAAACTTTCGGAGAAAGACTTCGAAGACATTGTCACGACGATGATGCCTTCGATATTAAAATATTGTTATGGAATAATGATTAATTATTATGACGCTGAAGATGTTGCGTTGCAGGCGTTCGTAAAAACGTATGCCGTGCTGGATCGGTTTGAAAATGTAATGGCAGTAAAATCCTACATTTATAAGGCGGCATACACAGGCTGTATAGACGAACTCAGAAGTAAGAAAAGATATAAAGTGCTTATTGATAAATATGAAAGCAGCATAAAAGAAAATGTGGCGGATAATGGCACATATATTAACGAAACAACAGATAATAATTACATATCTGATGAACTGGCAGCGGCCTTAGAAACATTGACACCTATGGAGCGAGCGTTGGTATACGGTATTGCTGTGGAAGAAAAAAGTTACAAAGAGCTTGCGGAAGTATTTGATAAGAAAGAGGCAACATTAAGAAAGAAGTACGAAAGGGCAAGAAAAAAATTAAAAACATATTTGACCGGAAAGGAGATGGAATGATGAATAATAAATTTGGCGATATTGAAAAAAGAATAAAGGACGAATTTGATGGCATTACATTTCCTGAAAAAAATCTGGTGGGTGCTGTTAAGCAAATGATAGAAAACGGAGAGACAAATAATAGTGATAAAATAATTTCATTTGCCGGTAAAAAGTCTTCGACAATGCGAAAATTTAATAAAGTGGCGGCTATTATAGTGCTTGTACTGGCATTATCCGGCTCGGCGTGTGTATATGCTGCGTACAATGAGATTAGTTTTAGTGAGATAATGGAGCTTTTGTGGGGGAAAGAAGCGGTGGATGATATTGAACAATTATATTGTGATGTTGAGATTGTTGAGGAAAATACTACGATTGAAGATGTTTCGTTTAATGTTACGAAAGTGATAGGAGATTCTAATGGAGTCTATATAGTTATAAGATACGAGACAGATAATGATAATCTGCTTGCAAAAGATGTGGCGGAATTATTTACAGATGTATCTGTAAAGTGGGAAGGAATGGCAGCAGTTTCTTCAGATATAATACCTCTTGCAACGACGGACGATAATAATTTGTTTGCGGTGGAGTGTATTGCAGAAAATGACTGCGAAAAACTTGAGATGAAAGAACGAAAAGAGAATATCGTCCTTAACCTTTCGGGAGAGGAAGGAATTTATAAAATAAAGTTAAAACATAAATTTACGGGTGAAGTTCGACGTATAGAACATAATATGGTAAAATATAAAATAACACCGTTGACGGTTAGCTGCTCCCCTGATTCGGAAGACGGTTATTACGATATGATGGACAGGAATGTTATGTTAATTACCAATGAAGGAGATAAAATAAAGTGTGAGTTGAACTATGGTCTTGAACTCGATAACGAATATGTTATTTCTTATAATAATGAAGTTCCTGTTAACCCTGAAAATATAAGAACGGTTATTGTAGAAGGAATGGAACCGTGATACGCGAAAGAGCAGATGTTGCTAAAACAACCTGCCGCCGGCGTAGAATGCCGCAGACGACATTCTTTGTTCCTTACTAGGAAATTTCTTTGAAATTGTCCTAGTAAGCAAAAGCGCTCCGCGGGAACGCACTGCGGCGGAGAGGAATAGTATAATACTAATATTATTAACATAAGTAAGTTCAAAGGATATGCAAATGATGGTGATTTGTATATGGACACATTGCAGGAGGGTGTAATCAATGGTCAATAAAATGAGAATAATACACGAAAAAGTTAGTAGAAAAATATTTGTGTTAGCACTGATACTTGCTCTTGCTATGTCATTGTGTCTGACTGAATATGCGTACTCAAAAGTAACCGGATTAAAACTTTCCAAGAAAAATGTTACGGTACGTCAAGGTTACAAAATGAGCATCAAATTTAAAGCAACTGATAGAGTCAAAGCAAATTCACGTAACAAAAAAATAGCTACTGTAAAGATTAAGAGAAATTATGTTGTAATAACAGCCCGTAAAGCAGGCAAAGTAAAGATTAAAGTGAAATGTAAAAAACTGGTTAAATACATCACGGTTCGTGTTGTTTCGCGTAAAAATACAGTTATGAAGCCGCTCTCTACGGCGAGTTCAATAAACGCGGTTGTCAGACCAAACTCAAGTATGTCGACATCAATTCCTGCAACTGCAGTATGTCCGACATCTGCAGTTGCTGTACCGGGGACAGACGGCGGTGTACATTCGACAATGGTTCCGGAAGTAACAACCGATCCCGAGATAACGGTTACACCAGAACCAATGGCAACCCCGGAGGCAACAGCAACCCCGGAGGTAACAGCAACTCCTGAGGTAACAGCAACCCCGGAGGTAACAGCAACCCCTGAAGTGACAATACCTCCGACAATATCCTGATGAAAATTTGCCGCCGGAAGCGATTCTGCTTGCTGTGAAAGATGAAGTTTTTCTGAAAGGTAATGAGTGGTGCTGATAATATTCCGATGAAGAATTACTACAGGAAGCGATCCTGCTTGCCGGAACCTCCGGAAGTTTTACTAAATGTAATGGATGAGTAATCTAACGGTGGGATACATGAATGTTATTGATTTATGATATGAAAAAATAGAGTGGCTGAGCCATTCTATTTTTTTTGCATATATTGCTCGGAATGTGTTAGAAAGCATAAAAGCAACTTCAAAAAAGAGAACAAAAGGCACGGAATCGGTGTTTATATGAATAAGTGTGAATAATTGAATATACAAAAGTGAATATACAAAAAAGAGCATAGATAAAAGTGCATATAAAAAGATGGGGAGAGAAAATACACAAAAAGAATAAAAACCATAAAAGGGCACAAAAAAAGCCTCTTGACAAGGCTTGAAAATCATGGTAAAGTGGAATGTGCTCATTGTGGTGTAATGTACCTTCTTCACCACATTTCATACACATTATAACACAATTTGGTTGAAAAGCAAAGTGTTTTTGTGATGAGACGTTTTACAGTCGGATTGAGCCACCGCAAACTCTAAAATTAAGGAGTGTAAGCATTAATGGAAAAAAACAGAATACGACCAATCAAAGTGGGCAACAACGTAAGAATGAGTTATTCCAGACGTAAAGAAGTGCTGGATATGCCTAATCTTATTGAAGTGCAGACCAGTTCTTACAAATGGTTTCTTGAGGAAGGTCTTAACGAAGTTTTCAGGGATATTTCTCCTATTACTGATTATAATGGTAATCTGAGTCTTGAATTTGTTGATTTCAAGCTGTGTGTTGACGACGTTAAGTACTCTATCGGAGAATGTAAGGATCGTGATGCTACTTATGCAGCGCCTCTCAAGGTGACTGTAAGACTTCACAACAAGGAAACTGATGAGATAAAGGAACATGGTATATTCATGGGAGACCTCCCATTGATGACCAAAACAGGAACGTTCGTTATCAACGGTGCTGAACGTGTAATTGTTAGTCAGCTTGTTCGTTCGCCTGGTATATATTATGCTATAGGTCATGATAAGATTGGTAAGACTTTGTATTCTTGTCAAGTTATACCAAACCGTGGTGCATGGCTTGAGTATGAGACAGATTCCAACGATGTTTTTTATGTTCGTGTAGATAGAAATCGTAAAGTGCCGATTACTGTTCTTATCAGAGCATTAGGAGTTGGTACTAACAACGAAATTATAGAGATGTTTGGAGAAGAACCTAAGATACTTGCAAGTATGGGCAAAGATACTTCTAACAATTATCAAGATGGTCTTCTTGAGTTGTATAAAAAATTAAGACCGGGTGAGCCTCTTTCTGTTGATAGTGCTGAAACCCTTGTCAACAACATGTTCTTTGATGTAAGACGATATGATCTTGCTAAAGTGGGAAGATATAAGTTCAATAAGAAACTTGCTTTTTGTAACAGAGTAGCAGGCTTCGAACTTTCTAAAGATGCGGTTAATGAGTTGACAGGTGAGGTTATTGCTTCAGCAGGAACTATTCTTACTGAGGAACTTGCAACTGAGATTCAGAATGCTGCCATTCCTGCAATCTGGATTCAGACTGAGGAAAGAGAAGTAAAGGTTCTTTCTAATATGATGGTTGATTTGCATTCATTTGTTCCAAATGCTGATAAGAAGGCGCTTGGTATCACAGAGGATGTTTATTATCCGTTGCTTAAACAGATATTAGAAGAAAACGAATCAGAAGAAGACATATTTGAAGCTATCAGAAGAAATGCTTCAGAGCTTATTCCAAAGAACATAACTAAAGAAGATATATTTGCTTCTATTAATTATAATATGCATCTTGAGTACGGAATCGGTAATGCTGACGATATTGACCATTTGGGAAATCGTCGTATCCGTGCTGTTGGAGAACTCCTTCAGAATCAGTACAGAATCGGTCTTTCAAGAATGGAAAGAGTTGTTCGTGAAAGAATGACTACTCAGGATCTTAGTGAAGTGTCAGCGCAGTCTCTTATTAATATTAAGCCTGTAACTGCTGCTGTTAAAGAGTTCTTCGGTAGTTCGCAGTTGTCACAGTTTATGGATCAGAATAATCCGCTTAGTGAGCTTACTCATAAGAGAAGGTTATCAGCACTTGGACCTGGTGGTCTTTCAAGAGACAGAGCCGGATTCGAGGTACGAGACGTTCACTACTCACATTACGGAAGAATGTGTCCTATTGAGACTCCTGAAGGTCCTAATATCGGACTTATTAACTCTCTTGCTTCATATGCAAGAATTAATGAATACGGATTTGTTGAAGCTCCTTATCGTAGAGTAGACAAGACAGATCCTTCAAATCCTGTTGTAACAGATGAAGTGGTTTATATGACTGCTGATGAAGAAGACAGATATTATGTTGCACAGGCAAATGAGCCGCTTGATGAAGACGGACATTTTGTTAACAGTAATATATCGGGACGATTCCGTGAGGAAACTTCAACATTTGAAAAGAATAAAATTGATTTCATGGATGTGTCTCCTAAGATGGTATTCTCAGTTGCAACGGCAATGATTCCGTTCCTTGAGAATGATGATGCTAACCGTGCGCTTATGGGATCCAACATGCAGCGTCAGGCAGTGCCGTTGCTTCTTACAGAAGCTCCTGTTGTGGGAACCGGAATGGAATTCAAGGCTGCTGTTGACTCAGGAAACTGTGTGGTATGTCGCAATTCAGGTACAGTAATAGGTGCAGCATCTAATTTGATTGTAGTAAAGACAGATGATGGCGACGTAGAAGAATATTCGCTTGAAAAGTTTGTGCGAAGCAATCAGGGTACTTGTATGAATCAGAGACCTTTGGTTGTTAAAGGTGACAGGGTTGAGGCTGGTCAAGTGATTGCTGACGGTCCTTCCACATCAGGTGGTGAGATTGCCCTTGGTAAGAATCCGCTTATCGGATTTATGACTTGGGAAGGATATAACTACGAGGATGCGGTTCTTCTTAGCGAGAGATTGGTTCAGGAGGATGTGTACACTTCTGTTCATCTTAATGAGTATGAATCAGAAGCGCGTGATACAAAACTTGGACCTGAAGATATAACAAGAGATGTTCCGGGTGTGGGTGATGATGCGCTTAAAGATTTGGATGAACGCGGAATCATCAGAATCGGAGCTGAGGTGCGTGCAGGTGATATCCTTGTTGGTAAGGTTACTCCAAAGGGAGAGACAGAACTTACTGCAGAGGAGCGACTTCTCAGAGCAATTTTTGGTGAAAAAGCAAGAGAAGTAAGGGACACTTCCCAGAGAGTTCCTCACGGTGAATTTGGTATCGTTGTTGATGCCAAAGTATTTACACGTGAAAACGGAGATGAACTTCCGCCTGGAGTTAACCAGAAAGTATGTATCTGTATAGCACAGAAGAGAAAAATTCAGGTAGGAGATAAGATGGCTGGACGTCATGGTAACAAGGGTGTTGTTTCCCGTGTGCTTCCTGTAGAAGATATGCCGTTCCTTCCAAACGGAAGACCGCTTGATATCGTGCTTAATCCGCTGGGTGTTCCTTCTCGAATGAATATAGGACAGGTGCTTGAAATCCATTTGAGTCTGGCGTCGAAAGTTCTTGGATTTAACGTTTCTACACCTGTATTTGATGGTGCTAACGAGTTTGATATTATGGATACTCTTGAACTTGCTAATGATTATGTTAATACACCATTAGATGAGTTTGAGAAAAAATATAAAGATGTACTTGATCCGGAAGTTATGCAGTATCTTCTTGAAAATGAAGAATATAGAAAAGAGTGGGAAGGAGTAGAGATTAACAGAGACGGTAAGGTAAGACTTCGCGATGGTAGAACCGGCGAATACTTTGATAGTCCTGTAACAGTTGGTTTCATGCATTATCTAAAACTCCATCATCTTGTTGATGATAAGATTCACGCTCGTTCAACCGGACCATACTCACTTGTAACACAGCAGCCACTTGGTGGTAAAGCACAGTTTGGTGGTCAGCGATTTGGTGAGATGGAGGTTTGGGCACTTGAAGCTTACGGTGCTGCATACACACTTCAGGAGATATTAACAGTTAAGTCTGACGATGTTGCCGGACGTGTTAAAACCTACGAGGCAATTATTAAGGGTGATAACATTTCAGATCCTGGAATTCCTGAGTCATTCAAGGTATTGCTTAAAGAGCTTCAGTCACTTGCTCTTGATGTGACAGTACTTGATGAGGAAGGTAACGAAGTTAAGCTTACTGAAAAGATAGAGGAAGATTCTGAAGATTATACACCTATGATTGAAGGTGAAAACTATGGTCGCGGAGATGAGGCAGGAATGGAAAATGCGGGTTATGCCGTAGCTGATATATCTGATCTTGAGGGTGGCCAGGCAGATTATGATGAAGAACTGAATCTTGATATTTTGAAATTCTAATACAGGTCGTAAAACGGACAAGAAAGGACGTGCAACGAATGCCAACAATTAGCGGTAGTATTAATAACAATATAACATATGATGCAATTAAAATAGGTCTTGCTTCCCCTGAGAAGATTATTGAATGGTCAAAGGGAGAAGTTCTTAAACCTGAAACAATTAATTACCGTACCCTCAAACCTGAAAGAGATGGTCTGTTTTGTGAAAAAATCTTTGGACCAAGCAAGGATTGGGAGTGTCACTGTGGAAAGTACAAGAAAATCAGATATAAGGGAGTTGTATGTGACCGATGTGGAGTTGAGGTAACAAAGGCTTCTGTTCGTAGAGAGAGAATGGGACACATATCTCTTGCTGCGCCGGTTTCTCATATATGGTATTTTAAGGGGATACCGAGCCGTATGGGTCTTGTGCTTGACATTCCACCTAGGATTTTAGAGAAAGTTCTGTATTTTGCTGCATATATTGTGCTTGAGCCGGGGACATCGGGATTGGAGTACAAGCAGGTTCTTACAGAGATTGAGTATCAGGATGCAAGAAGTAAGTTCGGTAATGATTTCAGAGTTGGAATGGGTGCTGAAGCTGTTATGGAGCTTCTTAAGGAAATTGATCTTGATAAAGAAAGTGAAGAACTTAAGGCGGAACTTAAAGAGTCAACGGGTCAGAAACGTGCAAGAATTATTAAGCGTCTTGAAGTTATTGAAGCATTTCGTGAGTCGGACAACAGACCGGAATGGATGATTCTTACAGTGATTCCGGTTATTCCACCTGATTTGCGTCCGATGGTTCAGCTTGATGGTGGTAGATTTGCTACATCTGACATGAATGATTTATATAGAAGAATTATCAATCGTAATAATCGACTTAATAGACTTCTTGAACTTGGAGCGCCTGACATAATTGTCAGAAATGAAAAGCGTATGCTTCAGGAGGCTGTTGATGCACTTATTGATAACGGAAGACGCGGAAGACCTGTTACGGGACCGGGTAACCGTCCTCTTAAGTCACTTTCAGATATGCTTAAAGGTAAGCAGGGTAGATTCCGTCAGAATCTCCTTGGAAAGCGTGTGGACTATTCCGGACGTTCGGTTATTGTCGTAGGACCTGAACTTAAAATATATCAGTGTGGTCTTCCGAAAGAGATGGCAATCGAATTGTTCAAGCCATTTGTTATGAAAGAACTTGTAGCTCAGGGTACAGCTCATAATATTAAGTCAGCGAAGAAGATGGTTGAAAGATTGCAACCGGAGGTATGGGATGTGCTTGAGGAGGTTATTAAAGAACATCCTGTAATGCTCAACCGTGCTCCTACTCTTCACAGACTTGGAATTCAGGCATTTGAGCCAACTCTTGTAGAAGGAAAAGCAATTAAACTTCATCCGCTTGTTTGTACTGCGTTTAATGCGGACTTCGATGGTGACCAGATGGCTGTGCATCTTCCTCTTTCAGTTGAAGCACAGGCTGAGTGTCGTTTCCTTCTTTTGTCACCAAATAACTTGTTGAAACCATCTGACGGTGGCCCTGTTGCGGTGCCATCTCAGGATATGGTTCTTGGAATATATTATTTAACACAGGAAAGACCGGGCGCGCTTGGAGAAGGAAAGTTCTTCAAGAATGTTAATGAAGCAATAACTGCATATGAGAATGGATATATCACACTTCATTCACGTATTAAGGTTAGAAGAAACGGAACAGACGCAAACGGCAATGCGATTCAGAGAACAATTGAATCAACTCTCGGAAGATTCCTTTTCAATGAGATAATAACTCAGGATCTCGGATTTGTAGACAGAACAAAGGAAGAGAATGCTCTTGCTCTCGAGGTGGATTTCCATGTAGGTAAGAAACAGCTCAAGCAGATTCTTGAGAAATGTATCAATACCCATGGTGCTACAAAGACGGCTGAGATATTAGACCTTGTTAAGTCACTTGGATATAAGTATTCAACCAGAGCTGCCATGACAGTTTCGATTTCTGACATGACAGTGCCTGAAGCTAAGAAGGAAATTCTTTCAGATGCAGAAAAAACTGTAGAGAAAATATCCAGAAACTTCAGAAGAGGTCTTCTTACTGAAGAAGAACGTTATAAGGCTGTTATTGAGACATGGAAGAGTGCCGATGATGAAATAACCGGAGCACTTATGGCAGGTCTTGATAAATATAATAACATTTACATGATGGCAGACTCCGGAGCCCGTGGTTCTGACAAGCAGATTAAGCAGCTTGCCGGTATGCGTGGTCTTATGGCTGATACATCAGGTAGAACTATCGAGCTTCCTATTAAGTCAAACTTCCGTGAGGGACTTGACGTACTTGAGTACTTCATTTCTGCCCACGGTGCAAGAAAGGGACTTTCGGATACTGCTCTTCGTACAGCGGACTCCGGATACCTTACAAGACGACTTGTTGACGTATCTCAGGAACTTATTATTCGTGAAGTTGACTGTTGCAAAGATGCAGATGAGATTCCTGGAATGTCAATTGCCGGATTCATGGACGGTAAGGAAGTAATAGAAGTACTTGAAGAAAGAATTACAGGAAGATATTCTTGTGAAACTATATATGATGATGACGGAGAGATAATCGTTAAGGCTAACCATATGATTACTCCAAAGCGTGCTGCACGTATAGTTAATACTAAAAAAATACTTGAACAGGGAGATAAGGCTACTGTTAAGATTCGTACGATTTTAACATGTAAGTCACATGTCGGAATCTGTTCTAAGTGTTATGGTGCAAACATGGCAACAGCAGAAGCTGTTCAGGTTGGAGAAGCTGTTGGTATTATTGCTGCACAGTCGATTGGTGAGCCTGGTACACAGCTTACGATGCGTACTTTCCATACAGGTGGTGTTGCCGGTGATGATATTACGCAGGGTCTTCCTCGTGTAGAGGAATTATTCGAGGCAAGAAAACCAAAGGGTCTTGCTATAATATCAGAATTTGCCGGAAAAGTTTCTATAAAAGATACTAAGAAAAAACGTGAAGTTGTTGTAACCAATGAGGAAACCGGAGATACAAAGGCATATCTTATCCCATATGGTTCGAGAATTAAAGTTCTTGAAGGACAGGTGTTAGAAGCCGGAGATGAACTTACAGAAGGTAGTGTTAATCCACACGATATTCTTAAGATAAAGGGAATTCGTGCAGTTCAGGATTATATGCTCAGAGAAGTTCAGCGTGTATACCGTCTTCAGGGTGTTGATATCAATGATAAGCATATTGAGGTCATTGTACGTCAGATGCTTAAGAAGATTAGAATTGAGAATAACGGAGATTCATCATTCCTACCGGGAGTGATGGTTGATGCCCTTGATTTTGAAGATGAGGTTAATAGACTTGTTGAGGCTGGCTTGGAGCCGCCTGAAGGAAGTCAGGTTATGCTTGGTATTACAAAAGCATCGCTTGCTACTAACTCTTTCCTTTCAGCAGCATCATTCCAGGAGACAACGAAGGTTCTTACAGAAGCTGCCATAAAGGGTAAAGTGGATCCGCTTATCGGATTGAAAGAAAATGTAATAATTGGTAAGCTTATTCCTGCCGGAACCGGTATGAAACGTTATCGTGACGTTGAACTTAGTTCAGATTATCTTGACATGATTTCTGTATCTGAAGAGGTTGAAGAAGAAGTAAATGATACAGATAATGATAATATAATTGAAGTGGCTGATGAATTAGTTGACGGAATTGCTGATATGGCGGAAGATGTTTTTGATGAAGACGTTTTGGATGAAGAAATATTAGATGAAGAAGCGGAAGCATCGACAGAAATCGCAGCTTCTGAGGAAGAGTAATGTAAAAACAAAAATCAGACTTCTTGTCAAAATTAGGTAAAAAACTCTAATAACAGGTGTGGATTTGTCCACACCTGTTTATAACTGAAAGATGCACTCTTGGGGTAAACAGGAACAGAGTGATAATCTCATAAAAACTGATAGAATAACCGATGGTGTATATAGAAAAGAAATAGGATAAAAAACGCTAATTTCAGGCTGAAAAAAACTTTTTCAAAAAAAATAAAAAAAAGTGTTGACAACCGTCGGAATGTTTGATAAGATAAATCTCGCTGACGCACCAAACGAGAGTTTTGAGAGGCTCAGCAAGATAATAAAAAGCAGTTAAGAACTGCACAGCGAACCTTGAAAATTGGATAATCGGACAACCCTGAAAATTCAGAGAATAATATATAAGAAGTCGTAAGACTTCAAAAAGAATTTTCAGAGGAACAACCAATAGAATCGTAAGATTCGAATTGAAACGACCTCGTAAATGATTCCAAGAGAATCAAAGCGAAGCGAAATTATGCCAGCGCAGTGAGAACTGC
>SVEK01000049.1 GCA_015057405.1 Lachnospiraceae bacterium | reverse complement strand
AACACACGCAATGAAAACTCATTACTCACAATAGGATTTTTTGGCAATCCAAGACTTGTTATATCCGCAGTAATATGTATAATGTTACAACTTTTTGTAATATGTATCCCCGTCCTCAACGGAATATTTAATACTGTCCCGCTTGCAACACACGAATGGAGTATCGTAATTTTACTATCCCTGCTTCCGGTTCCGGTAGTGGAATTACAAAAGAAAATACAAACATTTAACTAAATTCTTTTTATTGACTATTTCTTTTTTTGGGATAAAATAAAATCAACAAAATACATGAAACGAGGTACAACATGGATATTATTAAGATTATTAGTGACGAACTTGGAATTAACACGTGGCAGACAGATGCCGTTATTACGCTGATTGACGAGGGTAACACAATCCCGTTTATCGCAAGATACAGAAAGGAAAAACACGGTTCTCTTGATGACGAACAACTTAGAAACTTAAACGATCGATTAACTTATCTTCGCAATCTGGCAGATAAAAAAGAGCAGGTTATCGCTTCAATTGAAGAACAGGGTCTTATGACAGAGGAACTCCTTGAAAAAATTAATAGTGCAATGACTCAGGTTGCCGTAGATGACTTATATCGACCTTTCCGTCCAAAGAAAAAAACACGTGCAACTATAGCAAAAGACAAGGGACTTGAAGGACTTGCCAATATTATTCTGCTTCAGCAGACTGATTCACCGATTGAAGATGAGGCCAAAGCCTACTTATCCGAAGAACATCAGGTATTAACTACAACAGATGCCATCCAGGGAGCATGTGATATCATTGCCGAGTTTATTTCTGACAATGCTGAATACAGAACTTCCATAAGAAATCTCACTAAAAAACACGGTATGGTTTCATCACTTGCAAAAAATCCTGAAGAACAGTCCGTATACGAAACATATTATGACTTCGAGGAAGCCGTATCAAAAATCACAGGCTACAGAATACTCGCCATCAATCGAGGAGAAAAAGAAAAACTTCTCACTGTCAAAATCGTTGCTCCGACAGATGACATTTTATCGTATCTGAACCGGCAGGTAATTATCAGAGACAACCCGTTCACATCGCCGTATCTTGCCGAAACCATAGAAGACAGTTACAACAGACTGATTGCACCTTCTATAGAACGTGATATCCGCGGTGAATTAACAGCAATGGCAGAAGATGGTGCAATTAGCGTATTCGGAAAAAATCTTAAGCAGTTACTTATGCAGCCACCGATTGCCGGCCAGGTTGTGCTCGGATGGGATCCTGCATTCCGTACGGGTTGCAAACTTGCAGTAGTTGACGAAACAGGAAAAGTACTTGATACAACCGTCGTATATCCTACACAGCCACAGAACAAAATCGAAGAAACAAAACGCACCGTATCCTCTCTTATAAAAAAATACGGAATCACCCTGATTTCAATAGGAAACGGAACTGCATCAAGAGAATCCGAACAAATTGTTGTCGATATACTAAAAGAGCATCCGGAAGTATCTTACGTTATTGTAAATGAAGCCGGTGCATCTGTATACTCAGCCAGTAAACTTGCAACAGAAGAATTTCCAACCTTTGATGTAGGACAACGTAGTTCAGCATCAATTGCCAGAAGAATTCAGGACCCTCTTGCAGAGCTTGTTAAAATAGACCCAAAATCAATCGGTGTCGGCCAGTACCAGCACGATATGAATCAAAAGAAATTATCCGAAGCTCTTACGGGCGTAGTTGAAAGCTGTGTTAACAGTGTAGGCGTTGATGTCAACACTGCCTCAGCACCACTGCTTGAATACATATCCGGCATTTCCAAAAAAACCGCCAAAAATATAGTTTCTTACAGAGAAACCAGCGGCAAATTCAAAACAAGAAAAGAATTACTTAAGGTAAGCGGACTGGGTCCGAAAGCCTACGAGCAATGCGCCGGCTTCCTTAGAATCAATAACGGCACAAACCCGCTTGATTCAACAAGCGTTCATCCGGAATCCTACGATGCCGCAACTATGCTTTTAGACAAACTCGGATATATGCTATCAGACGTTGCAGGTGGTATCAAAAGTATCGGCAACGGAATCCGGGATAAGGCCGCTCTCGCCGCAGAACTTACAATAGGCCAGGCAACCTTGGAAGACATAATCAAAGAACTTGAAAAACCGGGACGTGACCCACGTGACGAGATGCCAAAACCGGTTCTTAGAACAGATATCCTTGAAATGAAAGACCTGACAGAAGGCATGAAATTAAAAGGAACCGTACGTAATGTAATCGACTTCGGTGCTTTTGTCGATATCGGTGTTCATCAGGACGGTCTTGTACACATCTCCAAGCTTACTGACAAGAAATTTGTCAAACATCCTTTGGAAGTAGTCAGTGTAGGCGATATCGTTGAAGTAACCGTTTTAAGTGTAGACCTTCAAAAAAAGAGAATCCAGTTATCTATGATTTAACTGATGCATAATTATTATAGAATTAAGAATGTAGCTTACGACATTCTCCGCCTGCGAGTGGTTGCGTTAATAACATTTTCTGCTCCGCCGCGGCGGGATCTTTGCGAAGTGTTATTATTTTATTTTTTTCTAAGTTCTGCAATTGCACCATAATGCTTGACACTAAATACTTCGGGAGCAATAACATCAAGCAAAGCCATATGTTCTGCTTCCCACTTATCAATCTTTTCCTGCGAAAGGGATGCCCCGATTCCACGACAAGCCTTCATTCTGCCGTTCCATGATTCACGATTAAACTCAACATCTATCGGATACTCCTCAGTGTAGACTATATCGAATTTATCGTTATAACAATCATCAATCAAAATCGGGTGAATAGTTTCTCCTTTTCCACTCCAATCGGGATTATATTTTAGCACCAGATTTTCACTTTCTCCTGCAATTCTATCTTCAAACGGAAGCCATGCCATATAGAGCACAAGAATCCGTCCTCCCGGTTTTAACATTTTATAAAGAACCGGCATAATTCTTTCATGATCAAAGTACCAAAAACATTGACAGGCTGTGATAACATCAAAAGACTCATCAGGGAAATCAAGCTGTTCAGCAGACATACAGTAATACTCTATGTCCATATCACCCGACAATCGTTTTGCCTGTTCAATCTGATTCCAAGAAATGTCGGTTCCAATCCATCTGGCACCATACCTGTACAGATTCCTTGGCAGAACTCCCGTACCGGTTCCCAAATCGAGAACCGTCTGACCATCTACACATAATCCTCTATCTAAAATTTTATCATAGAATTCCTGCGGATAAATATCACGATATTTTGCATAATCTTCCGAGGTTCTTCCCCAATCAAATGCATTACCCCTATCAATATTTCTATTAATAATGTTCATCAAATCCATCCTCTCACTCAGAGTCATCCGACACTACTTCATTCACAACATCCGTCTCAAATTCCGTATATTCTGCCATCAATCCCTGAACAAAACCGTCATCGTCTTCGATTGCATCACTGTTCTCTATAACTTCTCCTTCAGCAACTACAGAAGCTTCTACATGCATCTGATGCAATTTTCTTCCAAACTCTATATCACGATTATTAAGAGTAACTTCATCAGTAAGATTATATGTATTGATTTTAATAACATTGCCACTGTACATCCTTACCATTGTTTCATTACAACGGTCATAGTCACGGACATACGGAAGATTATCATATAGAGAGCACGAATATCCATAGGAATTATCATATGCACTTAATCTTGCTGTAATAAGTTCATTTTCCTTCAATACTACCGCTCCGTTTCATTTCTATTTATTTTATTTTTATATATTATACTCCCATTTTACAATTAAGTCAAAACAAAGGACAAATATTGTAATTTCTTCCGTTAAAATACTATTTAATTTTTCAATTCAGTTGCCGTCGGTATAAAATGAAGCAAAAACAAGAAAAAAAGGTCGTTTTTGTGTCATTTTATCACATTATTTCCCAAATATGTTGACTAAACCATGCAAAAGGTGTCAAAATGTAACTAAAGAGGTGATATAGTTGGACTATATTAAAATTCCCGTTGAGCAACCTGTGAATTATCATCTGACCGGCAAATTCGAAGCCCTGACAGATGACTGGAAACATTCACTACTCTTGCTTTCCGACTACGAATTATTTGTTATTACAAGAGGTATTTTGTACCTTGAATACAATCAAAGACAATACACAGTCACAGAGGGGGAAATGTTGCTCCTCCCCCCTGTGGCGCCTCCTCATAATATCCGAAAAGGATATGAAAGCTCTGCATGTTCATTTTACTGGATGCATTTTGACACTAATGAGTACACCAGTTTTCATCCTTCTGAGGACAGTTATCTTACAATTCCCGAATACGCGCGTCTTGCGTCACCTGAAAAAATAGTTATCCTTATGAAACAGCTTCAGGATATGCTTCGCGCCGGTGCTTCGAAAAATACGCTTAACTACATGACAACCTCTATTCTTTGTCAGGTTAGGGATGATATTAATTTCTCAACGGAAAGTTCACCGACAGACGCATCGGATTCTTCCATCCGCAAAAACAGAAAACAACTGTACGGTGACATTGTTGACTACATTAACCATAATATTAATTCAAAAATTACTGTTCGGCAGGTTGCAGAGCATTTCGGATACAACGAAAAATATTTGTCCCATATGTTTTGCAAAATATCAGGCCAGACAATAAAGCAGTTTATTCTTCAAAAAAAGGCAGAGGCAGCAAGCTTTTTCCTAACGGACACCAATCTAAGCATTGAAGAAATTTCCGATAAACTAGGCTATAGCGACAGTCATAACTTTGCTAGAAGCTACAAGTCGCAAACAGGACTTGCACCTACAGAATACAGAAACGCATTTTCAAAAAGAATACTTAATCATTAAATGGAGGTTAATAACATGAAACCACAGAACACAGCAATAAACCAGATTGCGGCAAACAACATTTCTCTTAATGAAGGGGAACTTATCAGACGTCGAAATGATAACAGAGAATACCTTATGTCATTAACGACACGCAATCTTATGTACAATTATGAATTAGAAGCAGCGCTTACACACGACGCATGTATACCGGAAGGCATACACGGCGGATGGGAGTCTCCGACATGTCAGCTGCGGGGACATTTTCTCGGTCATTGGCTGTCAGCTGCTGCCATGCTTATAGCAGATACAAATGATAAAGAACTTAAGGCAAAAGCTGATACTATCATAGAACGCCTTGCCGCATGTCAGGAAGCTAACGGCGGCAGATGGGTTGCTTCCATACCCGAAAAATACCTTTATCGTATAGCTGATGGCAAGGGAATTTGGGCACCACATTATACGCTTCATAAAACATTCATGGGATTAGTTGATATGTACCGTTTCACAGGTAATGAAACAGCACTTACGATAGCAGATAATTTTGCAGACTGGTTCCTTGACTGGAGCGAACATTTTAACCGCGAGCAACTTGATAACATCCTTGACTTTGAAACCGGCGGAATGCTTGAAATATGGGTTCAGTTATACGATATAACCGGCAAAGACAAATATAAAACTCTTATGGATAGATATTATAGAGGACGTTTGTTTGACTCACTTCTTAACGGCGAAGATCCTCTTACTAATATGCATGCCAATACTACCATTCCCGAAATTCTCGGTGCAGCATGTGCATATGAAGTTACCGGAGATTCCAAATACAAAGATATAGTAATGGCCTACTGGAAAGAAGCAGTCACTGACCGTGGAATGTACGCAACAGGAGGTCAGACTAACGGCGAAATCTGGGGACCTAAAAATTCTCTAAACAACAGATTGGGAATGAGAACTCAGGAGCATTGTACTGTATACAATATGATGCGTCTTGCAGACTATATGTTCAGATGGACCGGCGAAGCATGCTATGCTGATTACATTGAACGTAACCTCTACAACGGTGTAATGGCGCAAACCTACTGGCATTGGGAATATACAAACGGATATTCTACAGACAAACCTACAGAAGGACTAATTGCGTATTTCCTTCCTATGAAGGCCGGTGCTCACAAGGGCTGGGGCAGTCGTACTGATAGTTTCTACTGTTGTCACGGTTCAATGGTACAGGCAAACTCCATCCTGAATAATTACATATATTATCAAAAAGATAACGAAGTATATGTTAACCAATACCATGATTCTGAAGTTACTTTGTATGTTAACGGCAATAAAGTACAAATTATCCAAAGACGCGATCCTCTTACGGGAAGTTTTCACCTTTCAAGTACAAGTAACGGCAAACAGACCGTTAACAGAACTGCTGCTGAATATCCTCATAATCCGGACACACTACAGGTATTCCTTCAGATTAAGTCAGATACAACCACAGATATGACTGTTAAAGTACGTATCCCATGGTGGATTACCAAAACTGCTATAGTAGAAGTAAACAACGAAAAAATAGCAAGTGTTGATAACGGCAGTTGTTACGTAACTATAAATCGTTCATTTAGCGATGGTGATGTAATATGTGTAACTATGCACAAAGGTATCACAACCTATCCGCTTCCTGACAACAACAATATGGTTGCATTCATGTACGGTCCGGAAGTTCTTGCCGGTTTGTGCGATGACGAACGCACACTGTATTACAACAGTACACCTGATGCAATTCTAGTTAACGAAAATGAACGTGAATGGGGCAGCTGGAAATCCGAATTCAGAACATTAGGCCAGCCACAAGGAATACATTTTGTTCCAATCAACAAAATAGGCCACGATAACTACTGCATATATTTTCCTATTGAAAAAAAATGATTTAGGGAGGGACTAATCATTAATACGATAAATAAACCTGAAACAATTACTGCCCCGGCTCCAAAGGGGCTTAAGGCATTTACTCTCAGTGAGGTAAAACCGGTAGACGAATATTTTCTTACTGCCGAAAAAAAAGACATTGAATTTTTATGCAAATGTGACGCCGACCGTCTTTTAACGCGTTTTAGAGAGACTGCCGGTATTGATACGGGCGATTGCAAAACTTACAGAGGCTGGGAAGACAGTTATCTCGGTGGTCACTGTGTAGGTCATTATCTCACAGCTGCAGCACAGGCTGTTAAGGCAACCGGTAATACTAATCTAAAAGAAAAACTTGATTATATGATTGCAGAATTAAAAGTCTGTCAGGACAAACTTGGAACAGGCTTTATATTCGGAGCTAAAATTCAAGATATCAACGATGTTGAAAAACAGTTTAACATTGTTGAAGGAAAAGACACCGGAGATACTTGGGTTCCCTGGTACAACATGCACAAAGTATTATGGGGACTTATTGACGTGTACCGCTATACAGACAATGATACTGCACTTGAAGTTGCAAAAAATCTCGGCAATTGGATATATAACCGCGTAAGCAAATGGGACAACGAAACCAATGCGCGTATCCTGGGTACGGAGTACGGCGGAATGAACGATTGCCTGTATGAACTGTATTCTATTACAAGAGATGCAAGATACCTGGACGCAGCTCACAGATTTGACGACCCTAAACTTTTTGGCATAATCATATCCGGCAAAATGAACACTTTGTCCGGAAGACATGCCAACACCACAATTCCAAAATTTGTAGGTGCATTAAAACGATATACAACACTGAAAGAATTAGGTGAACTTTCAACAGATGATGAAAAATATCTTAAGTATGCCGAAGCATTTTGGGATCTTGTTATTTCAAAGCATTCATTTGCCACAGGTGGCGTAAGTGTTATGGAACACTTCCGTGATGACATGGCACTTGATGCCACACGTTCCCAGACCAATTGCGAAAGCTGTTGTGTTCACAATCTGCTCAGGCTGTCACGGGAATTATTTATGGTAACCGGAAAAGTAAAATACGCAGATTACTATGAAAAAGCACTCAGAAACGCAATTATGGGGGCAATTGATACAAAAAACGGTACATTTTCATACTTCACACCAATGGCAACAGGGTATTTCAAGTTTTTCGGTGAAGCAGATCCGGCAGACAATATGTACTGGTGTTGTACCGGAACGGGCATGGAAAACTATACAAAGCTCTGCGACAGCATATACTTCCACAATAAGAACGACCTTGTTGTGAACCAGTATATTGCGTCTATTCTTAATTGGAAGGAAAAGGGCATCACCATAACTCAGGACAGCGATGTTACGGCAAAAGATACCGCTACATTTACCATATCAATTGCAGATAACATACCAAAGAGTTTCAATATTTTCCTTCGAATTCCTGAATGGATATCAGGCAACCCGTATGTATCAGTTAACGGTACTTCAATTGAAAATATTAACATTTCAGACGAATACATAATGATACAAAATACATGGCAAACCGGCGATACCGTTACATTTAAATATCCGATGAGTGTACAGGCCGAAGGTCTTCCTGATAATAATACTGTATTTGCATTCAGGTACGGACCTACTCTTCTTGCCGCAGAATTGGGAACAAAATATATGGATTTGACGGATTCTTCCAATCTCACATGGGCAGGAGCTAACTTAAGCGCACCGTATTACAAGGTTGTCGGTTCCGAAAGCTGTACTCTTACAATCCCGTACGGACAGGTTGTAAAACAGGTGCTTGGTTCAGAAACTCTCCAAATTAATGACACAACAATCGAAAGTTTCATTGCAAATATTGAAGATAATATGATTAAGGATGACCAAGCTGTTGTTCCTACCTTCAAACTTACCGGGACAGATGCTGACGATAATTTTGAAAACGGACTTAACTTTGTTCCGTTTAATACCCTTAACGACCAGCGATACGGAATTTATTGGTATTTCAGCGCTCAAACAAAAGAACAACTTGATGCAACGATTCTATCCCGCAAGGACGAAGGCCGGTATGCCAACAGCATGATTGATTCCATCCAACCGGGCTACGGTCAATACGAAAAAGACAGCCTTCACAATCTTACCGAATTCAATTCAATAAGTGCAACAACAACTAGTGGTGAAAGTACACGTCATGCTCTTGCAGACGGTTATTTCCAATACAATATGATTACAGACACCACTAAAACAAACATGCTTCTTTGCAAGTATTCCAAAGAAGATAATGGAAAAACAATGAAAATAAGTATTGGAGATACGGTAATAGCAACAGAAACTCTTGATTACAAAGGAACAGAAGAAGAATTCGATATACGTTACACAATTCCTAAAGACGTTCTTGAGAAAAACGTACGCACAATTCAGATTACAACTGACAACGGCGAAATTAGGAACGTTACGATTGTTACAGTTAAATTTGAAAGCAACAACACATCTGAAAGCGCAAGACTTATAGGCGGATTATACATGACTGTTAACTATAATAACAACAGCAGTATTAAGTCAATTAATCCGGACACCGGCAAATTATCTTTTACAAATGACACCTACACACTTACAGTTCCAAAAGGAACCCCGGTTGTTAAAGTCACTGTAACGCTTGAAGATACATTCGGACTTCTGTACATTGACGGGATTCTTGTTAACGACGGCAAGGCACAGACTTTCACGATCAACGGCAATAATGCATCACATAAGCTTGTGACTTATGCAGAAGACCATACAACCAAATCAACTTATACGCTTAACATAGAGCAGGCTTAAATCCCCTTGTCTGCTCACATGATTCTCTTCTCGGGGCGGGTTGTACATGCAACCCGCCCCGGTGCTATCCTTAATAGAGAGTTAATAAACTGAGAAAACAAAAAATCACCCCCGATATGCATATCACATTTTGTGACAAATGCATACCGGGGGCTTTTACTTAATTGAATTATGAGGATTCTTATTTAACTTTAATCTTAACAACAGTTTTAACTTTCTTAATCTTAGCTGTTACTTTTACAACGCCCTTCTTTAATCCCTTAAGTTTACCTTTTGAGTTAATCTTAGCAACTTTCTTGTTGCTTACTGACCATTTAACTTTACCTTTCACACCGTAACCTTTAGCTTTAAGAGTTATGGTTTTACCCTTCTTAACTACCTTTTTACCGGTTATTTTGATTGTTGGTTTCTTAACAGTAACAACCGATGTGTATTTGAAGCTGGAACCTGTTGAAAGTGTAATCTTTACGGTTACTTTTGTCTTACCAACTTTAATTCCCTTAATCTGTCCGGTTTTAGATACTGTTGCAATTTTCTTATTCTGTGATGTATATTTTACAGATTTGATTGATACAACTTTCTGAGCAAGCGCCTTGTTAAATATATCCGTATATTTTATCTTAAACTTAGTATTGGCACCCTTGTAAGCTGTTATCTTCTTACTAAATGTCGTCTTACCAAACTCTGCAATTGCCTGCTCTAAGGTAATAACTCCTGCATCAGGTGTTGTAACATTAACGTTCGGAGCACTATCACCCGGTTTGCCGATTCCTTCTGAAGGTAATGCAGGAGCATCAACACCTCTAAGAATTGTTATTGTATATTCCTTTGATGTTGTATGGTCTTCTGCAAATGCTTTAACATTCAGAACTGTTGAGTCTGCGAAAAGCATAATACTCTGATCTTTAGCATCATTTACAAGGGCATCCCCTACGTAGAGAAGGCCAAACTTATCTGCTAATGTAAACTTAAGTTTTGCACTACTTGCGCCTGCCGGCATATATACGGTATAGCTATCACCGTTCTGACGAACAGGAGCATTGGCAGCTGTCTCAGCTATTGCAGTAATTCCGGCATTATTGTTAAATCCTTTTGTCATAAACAATCCGCCTACAAGTCTTGCACTATCAGAAGAATCATTACTTTCAAACTTAACATTAATAACATCATATGCTACTGTGACACCATCATCACCTGTAACAGATGCCTTACTTACATTGGCAGCAACTACTTCTGCAGGAATATCGATGTACTGGTCATAGAAGTCCTTATCACCTGAATAATCAAGTTTTAACTGAGCAACTACTGTATTACCTACGGTAACTTTAAGTGTTTTTCCGTTGTCTTCTTTTGCAAAACGGCACAACAGCGAATTAGACTTAGTAACATCAACCTTAAAGTTATATGAGAAATAACCACCTGCTTTTGCATATCTTGTACTTCCTCCGCCATCTATTGTAGATGCTTCAGAATTACTTTCGGTAAGATTGTGTAATGAATCCTTTTCGTACTGACCGTATCCAGGCTGGATTGAATCAATTTTACTTGCATCAACTCTGCCATTCTGCTTTTTCTCAAGAATCTTTGATTCATCTTCTACTTCATATGCACTTTCAAAGTACCAGTATATTCCGTATCTTTCATCATTAAGTGTATTGAACGGTACAAACTTAAGTCCGTCTGCAAATTTAGTATCCGCATCTGTTCCTACAAGCTTAAATGTAAGAACGTCTGCTGAATCCTCTTTAACAAGGTAATCATTTATATTTTCAATAAATTCTCTCATGGATACTTCTTCTGTTATTGCAAGAATCTCATTTTGAAGAACTTCATCAGCATTCGAATCACCATAGTTAATTGTAATTCTTGCTTCCTGATCACCTACAACTTTATATACAGGAACATTAAGGTTTACACCTGCATATCCTACTTCATCCCATCTTTCTGTTCCTAAAGGAGCAGCAAGAACTGTCGGTCCGTACATGAATCCGAATACAGAGTCATTATCAGGAAGACCAAATGCCTTTACTGCCATCGGATACTGAATTGTAATCTCGTCATTTTCTTTCCAGTCTCTTGTAATTGAAATATATCCGTTTGAACTTACTGCATCTTTTACTACAGCTCCGTTTACTTTAACGTTTACTGCTGCACTTCTCCAATCAGGAACTCTAAGTGCTATTGTTGCGTTCTGTGATGCAACTCCGTTAAGCATACTTGTTTTAATTGTAGCCACATCTGATTTTGTAACATCTGCTGTAAGGGAAACTTCCATATTGTATGCGTTCCAATTTACTTTTGATGACACATACTGATTGACAATAAGAGTATCATCTTTGTGGAAATATATACTGTCACCAAGTTTTGTGAAGTTTTCCATACCACTACCTGTACAGCACCAGAACATGTTCTTAGCAGGGTCTGCGTCACCAAATGTCTTGTAATATCCTGTTGACATTGGCACGAAATAAGCTGCCTGAGCTGATTCAGCTCTTACTGTTCCCATGATTGAGTTACGAAGTGTTGTTTCATAATAATCTGAATATTTCTTATCACCTGTTAATTTGTAAAGTTCACGTGAAAGTTTAAGCATATTGTGTGCACAACAACTCTCACATGTTGTCTTTGTACGGTTGTGGTCCTGATTGCATTCCTGACGGAAATGCTCCATAACGCTGACACCACCGGTAATATATGAATAATTTTCAACTACTCTGTCCCAGAAAGCAATTGCATAATCGAGGTATTTCTCATCATCTGTTGAAAGTTCACCTAAATCTTTAAGTGTTGTATATCTCTTTAATGCACCAACGAATTTTGGAATTGTTGTATTTGCATGTTTTCCGTTAAGTGTATTTTCTGCATTAGAAGTTACTTTTTCATATAAACTATCCTCATCAAACATATGAGCTGCATATAAATGATCCTGACTCTTTGTAAAATAATATAAATCATAGAGACAGTCATTCATTCCACCGTACTCAGTTCCGAGAACTCTTCCCTGAGTTCCGCTGTTCCATGTACTTACACGGTTATAAATCCAGTCACCAAGGTTGCTTCCAACCTGAAGTGCTTCTTCATTTCCTGTGTACTTGTATACATCTACAAGACCCTGAACAAGCTTGTGCATATTATACCAAGGAACCCATGTATCACCTGTGGATTTACCTTCCATAATGTCAAACTGCTTTTCAACATTGTTTTTATCTTGAATTTTAGCTCCAAATATAAAGCCTGTTCCAAGCTCATCCTGACATTCCTTAAGACCTGTAATAATTTCAGCGAGTTTTTCGCGCAATTCTTCATTTCCAGTTGCTTTAATTGCCTGTGCAGCAGCTGTAAGATAATGACCTACACAGTGACCGCCAAGATAACTGTCTTCCCATCCGCCATATGGCTTTTCACCGTATGTATCAAGGCCTGCTGTCTCACGGAAACGTGAAAGAATTCTGTCATTCTCAAAAGCTAAAAGGAATTCAATATCTGACTCCTGTGCGACAAAGTAATAATCATCAGTCAACTGTACTTCATCAATTGTGAACTGCTGAATATCAGTTATTGAAGGCTCAGCAAGTACCGTAAATGAAAAATACTTCTTCTGTGATAACTTTCCAAGAGTAATTGTTGCCTCAAGTGTTACATCAACATCCGGCTCCCCCGGTCCCGGTCTTTGAACAACTCCGTCAATTCCAAGGACATTTTCATTTGATGAAACCCAAGATATCTGACTTCCGTTTGCTCCCTCCATTGGAAGTTCAATGTCTTTTATAAGCTGTGTTTGTGTAAACTTAACTGCACTCACATCAGCAGTAAAATCCTTCTTTGCAATCTCTTCATCTGAAACCTCAGGGGTTGGAGTCGCCTCAGGTAATTTTGACTTATCAACAATCTTGATATAACAAACATTAATTGCTTTGTTACTATCACCTTTTGCACGGAAGCTGACAGTCATATCTCCTGCTTCTTCCATATTTACATTAAGTACTTGAGCTTTATTGGCTGTAAGAACAGTACCTTTTCCATTGTTAAAATCAGCTGTAGCATCAGCCGAATTAATTAATACTGTAGGTGACTGCGAGCACTGCCAAGGATCTGTTGTATATACTTCAACTTCGTACTCACCTTTATCAAGCTCAAACTTATAATCCATATATCTTACTTCGACATGGTTTTCAAACTGGTTTTTAGTATATCTGTTACTGTCACACTTAGAACTTGCATCAACATTTTGAGCATTCGATTCATATGGCCATGTGTTATCGGTAAACACTCCTCCGCATGCTGAATTTCCGTTCGCTAACGGGTTTGAAACTTCATCTACAATTCCCCATTTAAACCCGGTCACAGCATCTGCACCGTAAACCTGATCCGTCAAACTGTTTCTTGTTCCAAGTTGATCCCCCTTACAAACCGTATTGGTTACATAGTCACCGGCATCAACAAAGTAAACAATAGACTTATCTTCTCTGTCTGCCTCTGCAACTGCCGCCTTTGTCACAAAAGTCCCCATAGGTGACAAAGAACTAATCAGCAAACCGGCTGACAAAAGAAATGATATTGCCTTACATTTTTTTCTCATAGTTACCCCTCCTAAATAATATTATACATTATTAATACTAATTTACCGTTATTATAATGA
>SVEK01000048.1 GCA_015057405.1 Lachnospiraceae bacterium | reverse complement strand
TATACTTATGTATATGAGTTCCTTGTCATATTTGTAAAAATGTTATATAATGTAATTCGGTTGCTTTTACGGAACTAGTGAATTTATATATAATAAATGTGTTATTATTACGAAAGGGGTTGATAACATGCCGGCGTATTATTGGCTGATAGTTGTTGCGGTATGTATTCTGGTTGAGCTTGCCACAATGGGCCTTACTTCGGTGTGGTTTGCAGTAGGTGCAACTGTGGCATATATCGTTTCGCTTTTGGGAGGGGAAACGATAGTACAGATTATAGTATTTTTAGTTGTATCTCTTGTGGCGTTATTCATTACAAGACCGATTGCTGTTAAATATTTCAATTCGGATAGAGTTAAAACTAATGCGGACAGCCTTATTGGGCGTGAAGCGGTGGTTGTTGAGAAAATTGACAATGTCACTAACGCAGGAAGAGTAATGGTTAGCGGTCAGGAGTGGGCTGCACAGTCAAAGGACGGAGACGTAATTGACGAAAAAACTATTGTTGTAATTGAAAGTATAATAGGTGTTAGACTTATTGTACGTAATATAAAGGAGGACTAATTTATGAGAGTATTATTATCAGAACTTGAAGCAGTTGACGGTGCATTGGTAGGTTTTTTGGTTTTTTTGGTTATTGCAGTGTTGTTGGTAACATCTTGTGTTAAGATTGTTCCGCAGGCCACAGCATATGTTGTTGAACGACTTGGCGGTTATCAGGCTACATGGAATGTTGGTATTCATTTTAAAGTACCTCTTATTGATAAAGTAGCTAAGAGAGTTCTTCTTAAAGAGCAGGTAGTGGATTTTGCTCCACAGCCGGTTATTACCAAAGATAATGTTACTATGAGAATTGATACGGTTGTATTTTTCCAGATAACAGACCCTAAGCTTTTTGCGTATGGTGTTGAGAATCCTATAATGGCTATAGAGAATTTGACAGCTACTACCCTTCGTAACATAATTGGTGATCTTGAGCTTGATGAAACACTTACTTCAAGAGAGATTATTAACACAAAGATGAGAGTGTCACTTGATGTTGCTACAGATCCTTGGGGAATAAAGGTTAATCGTGTGGAACTTAAGAATATTATTCCGCCTGCTGCGATTCAGGATGCAATGGAGAAACAGATGAAAGCAGAACGTGAAAGACGTGAAGCTATTCTTATAGCAGAAGGTGAGAAGAAGTCAACTATTCTTGTTGCAGAAGGTAAGAAGGAATCAGCCATTCTTGATGCACAGGCAGAAAAGGAAGCCGCTATTCTTCGTGCCGAAGCTAAGAAAGAAGCTACAATTCGTGAGGCAGAAGGTCAGGCAGAGGCTATTATGATAGTTCAGAAGGCTAATGCTGACGGTATCAAATTCTTAAATGAGGCTTCACCTAGCAGCGAAGTAATTACTATCAAGAGTCTTGAAGCATTTGCTAAGGCTGCAGACGGTCAGGCTACAAAGATAATAATTCCATCAGAGATACAGGGAGTTGCAGGACTTGCTAAGTCTCTTACGGAAGTTGTAAAAGAAAAATAATACCCTGAGTGGTTTTTTGGAAGTATTGGAGGCATAACAATGGATTTAAAAGGACGTAATTTCCTTACTCTTCTTGATTTCACTCCTGAAGAGATAGAATATCTTGTCGACCTTGCGGCAGAACTTAAGGACAAGAAGAAAAAGGGAATACCGGTTGATATTCATAAAGGTAAGAGTATTGCCCTTATTTTTGAAAAGACAAGTACAAGAACAAGGTGTTCATTTGAGATAGCTGCATATGATTTGGGAATGCATGCAACATATCTTGATCCGTCGAGCTCACAGATTGGTAAAAAGGAAAGCATTGCTGATACAGCAAGAGTTCTGGGAAGAATGTTTGACGGAATTGAATATCGTGGATATGGTCAGGAGAAGGTCGAAGCTCTTGCGAAGTATTCAGGTGTTCCTGTGTGGAATGGACTTACTAACGAATTCCATCCTACACAGCTTCTTGCGGATATGCTTACTATTAAGGAACATTTTGGACGTATCAAGGGAATACGATTTGTATATATGGGTGATGCCCGTTACAACATGGGTAATTCAATTATGATTGCATGTGCTAAGATGGGAATGCATTTTACGGCATGTACTTCAAAAAAATATTATCCGGATCCTGAGCTTGTTAAGAAGTGTGAGGAGTTCTGTAAGGAATCAGGCGGAAGTATTACGTTTACTGAAGATGTTACCGAAGGAACAAAAGATGCTGACGTAATTTACACAGATGTGTGGGTTTCAATGGGAGAAGCACCGGAAGTATGGGAAGAGCGTATTAATGACCTTTTGCCATACAGAGTAACGTCAGAGGTTATGAAAAATGCGGGAGAAGGAGCCGTATTTATGCATTGTCTTCCTGCGTTTCATGATCTTAATACAGGTGTTGGAAAAGAGATTAAGGCTAAGTTTGGTCTTAATGAAATGGAAGTTACTGATGAAGTGTTTGAATCTTCCCAATCTGTAGTATTTGATGAAGCAGAAAACAGAATGCATACAATAAAAGCTGTAATGTATGCGACTATGAAATAAAAGAAAAGGTAATACATAATGACTGATAATAGTAATGTTTTATGTGCGTGTAGTTCTTACGAAGCAAAATATTATTTCAACAACAGATATGATAATCTTCCGCGTGCAGTAAAAGAAGAACTTCAAATAATGTGTGTGGTATACACTGAGGAAGTGGGTGGTGAGCTCACTTTGGCGTTTTCGGATGAGGGACAACTTCTTATGCATGTATCTGCTGATGAGGATGATATATTATTTGACGAGATAGGGAGTGCACTGAAAATCAAACAGATGCAAATTAACAAACAGGAATTGTTTGAACAATTAGAAACTTATTACAAAGTTATGTGTCAGAAAGGTGAATGATATGCTGTTAGCGTTTGATGTTGGTAATACCAATATTACCATCGGAGTATTTGATGGAGATGAGCTTAAAGGTAATTTCAGAATTACGACCAAATTACCGAGAACCTCTGACGAATTCGGACTTTTGATAAGTGACATGATACGTCAAAACAATCTTGAACCGTCAGATGTGTCAGATGCAATAATTGCGTCTGTTGTACCTAATATAATGTATTCTCTGACAAGTGGTATTATTAAATATTTTGGCATTCAGCCGATAGTTGTTAAGAGTGGTATAAAAACAGGTCTTAAGATTGCAACAACCAATCCGAAAGAGCTTGGTGCTGACAGAATTGTTGATGCTGTTGCGGCAGTAAAGTTATATGGCGGTCCTATAATTGTAGTTGATTACGGAACTGCAACCACTTTTGATCTTGTATCAGAAGATGGTACATTTCTTGCAGGTGTTACGGCACCGGGTATAAGAACTTCTGCTGATGCGTTGTTTAAGGACGCAGCTAAGCTTTCAGAGGTGGAGATTCGTAAGCCGGATACCATTCTTGCAAAGGATACGGTTAGTAGCGTGCAGGCTGCTTTATATTACGGAGGACTTGGACAGACAGAGTATATTATCCGTAAGATAAAGGAAGAATCAGGATACAGTGACGCAAAAGTTGTGGCGACGGGTGGTCTTGGAAAACTGTTGTCTGAGGCATCAAAAGAGATAGATATATACAATCCGCACCTTACACTGTATGGTGTTAAATATGTATATGACAGATGTAAAAATGAACCTCGTAACAAGTAATTTTGTAGTGAAAGGCAAGTATATTAATGCTTAATAATCTTAAGATTGGAGACGTAGAACTTCAGGGAAATCTTATTTTGGCACCAATGGCAGGAGTAACAGACCTGCCATATCGTGTTTTATGCAAGGAGCAGGGAGCATCTCTTGTATACACGGAGATGATAAGTGCAAAAGGTATATTTTATAATAATAAAAATACAGAAAAGCTATGGGAAACTGATACGTCAGAACATCCTGTAGCTTTACAGTTGTTTGGCAGTGATCCGGAGCTTATGGCCGACATGGCGACTAAAATAGACGGAAGGGATTTCGATATTCTTGATATTAATATGGGATGTCCGGTGCCAAAGGTTGTAGGGAACGGAGAAGGTTCAGCATTGATGAAGAATCCCGAGCTTGCCGGGCGTATAATAAGAGCAGTGTCTGATGCTTCAGGGAAACCGTTAACTGTTAAATTTCGTAAGGGGTTTGCCAAGGAAGATAATTCATGCGTGGAATTTGCAAAGATGGCAGAAGCAAACGGAGCTGCTGCAGTGGCAGTTCACGGTCGGACAAGAGAACAATATTATTCCGGTAAAGCAGATTGGGACGTGTTGGCAGAAGTAAAAAAAGCGGTATCAATTCCGGTTATAGGTAACGGAGATCTTTTTGAACCGGAAGATATAAAGCGAATGTATGAACATACAGGTGTTGATGCATTTATGATAGGAAGAGGAGCAAGGGGAAATCCATGGATATTTTCAAGAACCATTGAATATTTGAAGACAGGTGTTATCCCTCCTAAGCCGGATGTGCATAAGGTGGCAGAGATGATTCTTCGTCATGCAAAGATGAATATAGAATTTAAGGGTGAATTTACCGGGATAAGAGAGATGCGTAAGCATTCAGGCTGGTATACGGCGGGCCTTCATAATTCGGCGAGATTTAGAGAAGCACTAAGTCATATTGAAACCTACGATGAGTTGGAAAATATACTTCGTGTTATAAAGTAGAGGAATATTGTGCATGATTATATCAGTAAGTGAATTCGATATCCGGCAGATTGCTGACAGTGGACAGTGTTTCAGAATTAATAAACTGGATGCTGCCAGAGCGACGGATGCCGTAAAATACAGTGTTATCCATGAAGGAAAGTATCTTGAGGTTTGCCAAAAAAACTCTTCTTTAGTTGAACTTAGTTGTGATGAAGAGGAGTATGAAAAGATTTGGAAACCATACTTTGATATGGATACAGATTACAAAAAAATACAGAATATGATAGACAGTGAGGACAAGTTTCTGCTTAGTGCCGCCGAATACGGAAGCGGAATACGTATCTTAAAACAGGAACCATGGGAAATGATTATCAGTTTTATTATTTCTCAGAGAAAATCAATACCTGCAATCAAATCTTCCATTGAAAAACTTTGCAAAATGTGTGGTGATAGAATTGAAGTTTCAAATGGAGAGTATTACGCGTTCCCGGATGCATACAAGGTTGCTTCGTTATCTTTAGAGCATCTAAATAGTTGCGGTATGGGATATCGAAGCGGATACATTTCATCTGTAGCAAGACAGGTGGCGCAGGGAGATATTGATATATATGCATGGAATAGTCTTTCTGATGATGAACTATTGTCAGAGCTGCTAAAACTTAGAGGTGTTGGTGCTAAAGTTGCCGGTTGTGTTATGTTGTTCGGATACTACAGAGTAGCTGCTTTTCCTAAGGATGTATGGATTAACCGTGCTCTTAGTGAATATTATCCCAAAGGTTTTCCTTTTGAGTTATATCCGTCATGTGCCGGGATAATGCAACAGTATATTTTTAACTATATGAGAAAAAAACGTTTATCAGTATAAGTATGTCTGTATAAATCAATATAAATATAATACAAAAAATATTTATAGGTTCACATAATAGTGAAATTGTGATATTATTGAGCCATAGGGAGGTAGATTTACTATGAAAAATTTTAGTAATTATAACGACTATAGTCGGAAAGAAAACCTATCATTTGATTCAAAAGCCGTGCACGGTGCACTTGGTTGCGAACCTCTTACCGGTGCAGTTAGTTTTCCAATATATCAGACATCAACATTTAGACATCCGGAGCTTGGACAGTCAACGGGATTTGATTATTCAAGACTGCTGAATCCTACCAGACAGGAGCTTGAAAGAACTCTTGCTATTTTGGAAGAGGGTGAGTATGGATTTGCATTTTCAAGCGGACAGGCTGCCAACATGGCATTGTTTACGTGGCTTAATCCGGGGGAACATGTTATCCTTATGGATGATATATACGGTGGTACTTTCCGTATAATGACAACAATATTCGGTAAGTACGGTATTGAGTACGATTTTATTGATTTATCAGATATTGACGCTGTTAAAGCAGCTGTTAAGCCTAATACAAAAATGATATTTATAGAGACGCCTTCTAATCCGCTTATGAAAGTGGCTGATATAGCAGTTCTTGCGGATATTGCCCATGCTAATGGTGCAATTGTGGCTGTTGATAATACATTTCTTACACCTTATTTCCAGAAGCCGCTTACATTGGGAGCTGATGTTGTAATTCACAGCGCGACAAAGTATCTTGGCGGACACAATGATATTATTGCGGGTGCTGCCGTTGTCAGAGATGAAGAATTGGCTGCACATTTTAAGGTTCAGCTTAAGTCACATGGTAACGGACTTGCGCCTATGGATTCGTGGCTTATGCTAAGAGGTATTAAGACACTTCACCTTCGTATGGAAAGACATAATTCTAATGCTATGAAAGTAGCTACATGGCTTCGTAATCATCCTAAGGTTGAAAAAGTGTATTATGTGGGATTTGAAGATCACAAAGATTACGATGTGACCTGTAAGCAGACAACAGGATTTGGTGGAATGATTTCATTTGCTGTTGACAGCGAAGAGACGGTACGTAATATTCTTAAGAATACAGATATGATAATGTTTGCAGAGAGTCTTGGCGGTACAGAGACACTTATAACATATCCTACAACCCAGACACATGAAGATACTCCGGAGGATATTAAGGAGAGACTTGGAATTACAAAGAAATTCCTCAGAATCTCTATTGGTATTGAAGATCCGGATGATATTATAAATGATTTGGCACAGGCGATGAAATAGGGAGGAAGCTGGTTTATGATGCGTTTTACTAAAATGCAGGCATATGGTAACGATTATGTATATATTGATGCAATTCATCAGGAACTTCCGAATTTGCCATCGCTTGCAAGATTTGTTTCGGACAGGCATTTTGCTATAGGGTCTGACGGAATGGTTCTTGTTTGTCCTTCTGAAAAATGCGATTTCAGAATGCGTATGTTTAATCCTGACGGTACGGAAGGAGAAATGTGCGGCAATGCTCTCAGAAGTGTTGCAAAGTATGTTTACGACCATAGATTAACGGACAAGAAGGAATTCTATATAGAAACTCTTGGAGGAATAAAACACCTTTGGCTTACTGTTGAGGATGGACTTGCTGTTAATATCAGAGCAGATATTGGCGAACCGGTGCTTGACACAAAGATTATTCCTGTCAATACGGATTTGTCTCAGTTTATAGAACAACCGGTAGCAGTTAAGGATAAAACCTTTAACATAACTGCTGTATCCTGGGGTAATCCTCATATCGCAATGTTTATTGATAATGTTGCTGATTTTGACGTTCATTTTTACGGAAAAGAATTAGAATATATGACCTCCTTGTTTCCTAATAAGACTAATGTTACATTTGCTGAATTAGTTAACAGAGACTATATTAAGATGCGGGAATGGGAGAGAGGAACAGGAGAAACCATAGGTTGTGGAACGGGTTGTGCAACAGCTGTTGTTGCCGGTGTGCTAACCGGAAGATGTAACAGACACGTATCCGTTGAACAGACTGGCGGAGTATTGGACATCGACTGGAATGAGACAGATAACCATTTATACATGACAGGTGTATCTAATACTGTATTTGAAGCAGAGATAGATATCAGTTCAGTATGGGATAATAGGTAGGGGGATAATAAATTATGTTGTTAAGTACATTGCTTGAAGGAATGAATTACAAATGTATAAGCCAAGATACAGATGTTGATGTATCTGATTTAATATATGATTCGAGAAAGGTTGTTCCTTTCTCGGCTTTTTTCTGCATAGACGGAGTTATAACAGATGGCCATGCCTATGCGGCAGATGCAGTTAGTAAGGGAGCAACGGTACTTATAGTAGAGCATCCTGTTACAGTTGACGAAAAGATAGTTCAGATTCAGGTTGACTCAACAAGAATAGCTCTGGCTCATATGTCAGCTATTTATTTTAATAATCCTGCAAAATGCATGAAAGTAATTGGAATTACGGGAACTAAAGGTAAAACTTCAACTGCATTTATGATAAAGAATATTATAGAAAAGAATGGAAAAGATTGTGGAATCATCGGAACAGTGGGAGCAGCGTGGCAGGATGAAAAAGTTACAACAGGTCTTACAACTCCGGAATCCTATGTTATTCATAATTTGTTCAGACAAATGGCAGATGCCGGTTGTGAATATGTAGTAATGGAAGTATCGTCTCAGGCACTTAAGATGAACAGGACTTATGGGATTGAGTTTGATGTGGCGGTATTTACCAATTTTTCTCCGGATCATATTGCTGACGGTGAGCATTCATCTTTGGAAGAATACAGGCATTGTAAGGAGTTGTTGTTCTCACAGTGCAGATACGGAATATTTAATTTAGATGATGAGATGGTTGATAAGTTTATACGATGTGCAACCTGTGATGATATTCTTACATATGGTTTGGCAGAAGATGCCGGGATAAGGGCTTTGAATATTAAACAGTGGTCTGACAGCGGTAAACTTGGAATAGAGTTTTGTCTGACAGGAAAAGTTAACGGTAATGTAAAACTTGAGGTTCCGGGATTATTCAATGCCTATAATGTTATGGCGGCAATTTCGGTATGCTCAGTTCTTGGCTTTTCGTGGGAAGATATTTGTTCAAAACTTAATTTGGTCAGAATTCCGGGAAGAGTTGAATTGGTTAATGTGTCAGATGAATATTCAGTTATTATAGATTATGCACATAACGAGGTAAGTACTCGAAGTGTTATGGAAACGCTGAAGGCATATAATCCGGCACATATTATATGTGTATACGGTGGTGGTGGCAACCGTTCAAAACTCAGAAGATATGATATGGGAGAAGTGACGGGGGAACTTGCGGATTTATCAGTGCTTACATGTGATAACCCGAGAGATGAAGAGATAAGTGCAATTAATGATGATATAAAGATAGGGCTTGCAAAGCATAATGGGGCTTATGTCGAGGTTCCTGACAGAGTTGATGCTATCGAATATGCAATGAGACATGCTGTTAAAGGTGATATAATTCTTCTGCTTGGAAAAGGTCATGAACAATATCAGGAGATAAAAGGAGTGAAATATCACTATGATGAGCGGGAAGCGGTTATGGAAGCTTACTCAAGAATAGAAAAAGACAGTCATCAATAATGGCTGAGTGATTTAGTGTAAAAGAGGAGTGGGTGTTTGTGAAGATATTTCATCTGTCGGATTTGCATATTGGAAAAATGCTTCACCGATATGATATATCTGATATACAGAAAGATGTATTTGGGCAGATAATTGAAACAGTTAAAAAACACAGACCTGATGTTATTGTTATAGCAGGTGATATTTATGATAAAGCTGCTCCTTCGGGAGAAGCTTTTGATATATTTGATGATTTTTTGGTTTCTCTTGCGAGTTTGGAGTTTGAAGTTCAGGTAATGATTATATCCGGTAATCATGATAACAATCAGAGATTAGGATATGCCAGCTCATTTATGAAAAAAAGTAAGATACATATTGCCTCTAAACCACCACGTAGGGAAGAGGAATATTTAATGAAAATAACCCTTGAAGATGATTATGGCGAAGTTGATTTTTATTTGCTTCCGTTTGTGCGTCCGGCAGATGCAAGGAATTTGCTGGGAAATGACGTGACAATTAAGAATTATGACCGGGCTGTGGCAGTCATATTAGAAAGAGAGAATATAGATTACTCAAAGAGAAATGTACTTGTTGCCCATCAGTTTTTTGTGAATTCCAATAATGCACCGGTAAGAAGGGATTCAGAGATGAGTTATATTTCTGTCGGTGGAATTGACAGTGTTGACATATGTCATGTTAAGGAATTTGACTATGTGGCGCTTGGACATTTGCATAGTGCCCAGTCAGTGGGAGAAGATTATATTAGGTATTGCGGAACTCCGATTAAGTATTCTGTCAGTGAAGCAAATGATGAAAAATGTATAACCGTCATTGACCTTAAAGAAAAAAATACTCCGCCCGACATTAGTTTTGTTCCTTTGCGCATGAACAAAGACGTAAAAAAAATCAAGGGCACGTTAAAGGAATTAATAGAGAGGAGTAGAGAATTTAAGGATGATTATGTGAGTTTAACGGTAACTGACGAGGAAGTTTTGTTCAGACCGAAGGAAAAACTGGGAGAATGCTATAACAATATACTTGAGGTTATTGTAGATAACACAAGAACCAGAGCATTTATTCAAAATGATATGGGAGATGCTGTTTTAGCAGATCCGTTGACATTATTTGAAGAGTTTTACTTTGAAATGAACGGGCAGCAGATGTCGGACAATGAGCTTGAACTTTTAAATGAGATTGTTGATGAAGTAACGAAAAATGCAGATGGGAGGCCGGAATGAAACCTATATACATTAAAATGAGTAATTTTGGTTCCTATCGTGACGAGGTAATAGATTTTGGCAATGTTAACAGCGGAATATTTCTTATTACCGGAGACACCGGTGCCGGTAAAACAACTATTTTTGATGCAATAACGTATGCTCTGTATGATGAATCAAGCGGTGGTAAAAAAAATGAACGCATGATGATAAGTCAGTACGCAAAAACCGGGGAACGAACGGAAGTGGAGTATTGTTTCAGTATTGGAAAGGATAAATACACAATAACAAGAACTCCGGAACAGATGCGGTATAAAAAAAGAATGTCAGATACGGGAGAAGAAATATACGAGCCATTAAAAACTCCGGATAAGCCTACTGTATCCCTTATTTTACCGGATGGAAGTACATTTTCCGGTAAAAAGAAGGAAACTGATGAAAAGATAAAAGAAATAATAGGTATAGAATGTCAGCATTTTACCCAGATAGCAATGCTTGCCCAGGGGGAGTTTCTTAAGCTTTTGCATGCAGAGTCAAAGGAACGAAAGAAAATATTTGCAAAATTATTTGACACAAGTATATATTCAGGAATTGAAGAGGAGCTTGAATCCAGATATAAAGCGCTTGCTCAGGAACTGGAAGCCAATAAACGGGAAATTGAAATACGTCTGGCTGATGTGGAATGTATGCCGGAATCTTCTTATGAAGAAACGTGGAAAGAACAAGGATATTTCAGTGAACTTGGTAAGGATGATATTATTAACCTTATTGATTTGATGTGCGATGAACTAAGTATTGATTGCACCGGTTTGGAGGAAGAACTTGAGCAGCTTAAGCAACATGAAAGTTTGATTAAATCTAAGCTTGAAGAAGCGGAAGCGGTCAATAAAGACTTAGATGATTATGAAGCTGCGGTGGCTGAAGGCAGAGAACTTGATAAACTGTCAGAGCAAATCAACAATATGTCGGAACGTCTAAGTCTGGCTGCGAAAGCAAAAAATGTCGATAGCGCATATATGTTGTATGAAAGCAGGAAAGAAGAATATCGTAAAAAGGTTAGGGTCGTAAATGAATTATCACTTAAACTTAAGGAAAGTAAAGCACGGCTTGAAATATTAGATACAGACAAGCAGGAAGCGGAACGCAGATACGATGAAGAGTATGCTTTGAAACTAAAAGAACAAAATCTGTTAGAAGCAGAATTACCGCTATATGATGAATTAATGTCTATAAAGAAAATGCATGATGAAATTGTACATAAATTAGAGAGTGCAAAAGAAAAACTTACGGTGCTTGAAAAAAAAGCAGTTAAAATAGAGGAGATGAAAAATAAACTTGACGCGGCCACGGTGGATTATGAAGAAAAAACAAAGCGTCATAATAATCTTTATCGTGAGTTTATTAATAATTATGCAATGATAATGAGAGGACTTCTTGTAGAAGGGGAGCCTTGTCCGGTATGCGGAAATACGCATCATATTACGGTTAAAAAGAGTGATACGGTAACAGTTTCACAAGAAGATGTGAAAACTGCAAAGTCGGAAATGGATAGTGCCGGCAACCAATGTAGCAAGCTTAATAAACAACTTTCAGATATGATTGCGGAACAGACAAAATTAAAAAGTGAAGCTGACAAAGATATAGAGATATGGTCTGCTAAAGAGGTGACTATAAAAGAACAGCTTGATAAAGCCAAAGAAGGGATTTCTTATCCGAACAAAGGAGATGCAAAAAGAAGGATTGCTGAGCTGTCAAACTATATTAATAATCTTGCAAAAAAAAGAAAAGAAGCAGTAGAAACATACCAAAAAGCTGAAAATGAGTGTAATATTCTTGAGGGAACATTTGCAACAGAAAAGCAGAATTGCTGTTCTGCTGAGGAGGTGGTGGAAAAGAGTCTTGATGAATTAGAATTCCAATACAGAAGTAATGGTTTTGAGTCCCTTGAGAGTTATCTGAATTCAAAACTGGATGATGATACCCTCTCAAAACTAAAAACGGATATAGAGAATTATAATAATCGTGTAAGGAATAATAAACACAAAATAGATATTCTTGCAGTTAAAACTGCCGGTAAAGAAAGAATCGACACAACCGAATATACTGCAAAACAGCGGGAAATCGTTCAATTGGTAAGAAATTGTCAGCAAAAACGTGACCGACTTAATATTTTACTTAATAAAAATCGGGATGCCAAAAAAAATGTTATAATGCAATATGAAAGACGGGCAGACCTTGAAAAAAAAGAAGTGGTCCTTGCCGGTTTGTATAATACTGCACGAGGAAAGATTTCACGTAAAAGAATTAATTTTCAGACATATGTACAAAGGAGATATTTTAAGCGTGTTATTGCGGCAGCTAATGAAAGACTCATTAAGTTGTCAGGCAGTCAGTTTGTGTTAAGGTGCAGGAATATAGAAGACCTTGGAACCCAGGGAGAGGTTGGGCTTGATCTTGACGTTTATAGTATTGTTAACGATAGGATAAGAGATGTAAAGACTCTGTCAGGCGGCGAATCGTTTCAGGCGGCATTAGCTATGGCACTTGGTTTATCGGATGTTATACAAAACATGGCAGGGAAAATACATATCGATACAATGTTCATAGACGAAGGATTTGGTTCGTTGAGTGATGATACCAGAAATCAGGCTCTTCTTTTACTAAATGAACTTGCCGACGGAAACCGGCTAATAGGCGTAATATCCCATGTGTCTGAACTAAAGGCACAAGTAGAAACAAAATTAGTAGTTACTAAGAATGAAAAAGGCAGTCATGCCATATGGAAGGAAGGATAACATGAAAGAACAAAATTACATAAAATATAAATCAGGAAGCAAAAGTGTACTTTATATGGCGGTGATTATCGCTATTGCGATAACAGCACTGTTATACGGAACCAATAACGCGAAAGCAGCCTGTACTGCAGAAAATGATTACAAACAGGGCAAAGTTTATACTATTGGACCTAAGTCAAAACCTTTAGCAGAAAGTATTTATGGCAGAGTCGGAGACTATAATAAATACACGAGAGCGTATTTTACAATTCGTTCCTATATGGATAAATTTGAAAAAGCAAAAAAGGGTACACTTATAATTAAGAAAGGAACTTAT
Source organism: Lachnospiraceae bacterium (assembly GCA_015057405.1). GTDB lineage: Bacteria > Bacillota > Clostridia > Lachnospirales > Lachnospiraceae > V9D3004. Next base: position 797 of record SVEK01000048.1, on the reverse strand, counting down.
ATCCTTACCAATCCGATTCGTGTTCCGTCAAATGTAACGATAATATTCGAAGATGGTGTGAAGATTGTTAAAGGAACTAAGAATAATACATCAGGGACGGCTGTATCTAAGACGATATTTCAGCTCATAAAACCTTCAAAAAGTGCCAAATCCAATGTATACGGTAAGCATAACGGAGAGCAGAATATCCATTTTGTAGGAAAAGGTAAAGTTGAAATTGATTTAAAATATATGTCAGGTGCAATAGCAATTGTTATGGGACATAATAAAAATGTAACTGTTGATAACATTTTGTTCAAGAACTTTTCAAACGGACATTTTATAGAGATGGACGCATGTAAAAATGTAAGTATAACAAACTGTTCATTTAAGAATGCAAAGAAAGGTTCTGATTATGTAAAGGAAGCTATCAATATAGATACTCCTGACAGAGCAACCAAGGGATTCAACAATGACTGGTCAAAACATGATAAAACACCTAATGAGAATGTGCTTATCGAAAATTGTAAATTCTCTAACATGGGACGTGCAATCGGAACGCATAAATACAGTGTTAAAGGCGGTAAACAGGTATATCACGATAATATTACCGTTCGTAACTGTAAAATAACCGATATGAAGTGGGATGCGCCTATAAGAATAATAAACTGGAGTAATTCACGCATAGAAAATGTCATCATTGACGGTGTTAATCCGGAGGGAACGGACAGCTCCAGAGGAATAATGGCAAGCGGAGTTAAAAATATATCAATAAAAAATAACACTTTCATTGGAATGAACAGACCGATTCAGTTGTT